>NZ_CP095049.1:4547500-4852500 GCF_022919135.1 Hymenobacter cellulosivorans
GGAATGCCGCGACCTGGTGGCCCAGGGCTACAAGGAAGTGACCCTGCTGGGCCAGAATGTGGACTCCTACAAGTGGACGTCCGAGGACGGCCTGGAGTTCGTCAACTTCGCCCAGCTGCTGGAGCGTGTAGCTCTTATCAGCCCCGAGCTGCGGGTGCGCTTCTCTACGTCTCACCCCAAGGATATCACCGACGAGGTGCTCTACACCATGGGCAAGTACGAGAACATCTGCAAGTACATTCACCTGCCCGCCCAAAGCGGTAACTCGCGGGTGCTCAAGCTCATGAACCGCACCTACGACCGGCCCTGGTACGAGGAACGGGTGCAGGCCATCCGCCGCATTCTGGGCGAGGATTGCGCCATCAGCACCGATATGATTTCGGGCTTCTGCTCCGAAACCGAGGAAGAACACCTGGAAACCCTGAGCCTGATCGACTTCGTGCAGTACGACATGGGTTACAACTTCTTCTACTCCGAGCGCCCCGGCACGCTGGCCGCCCGCAAGCTGGCCGACGACGTGCCGCTGGACGTGAAGAAGCGCCGCCTGCAGGAAGTCATCGACCGGCAGCAGCTCCACGCCCGGGCCCGCTACGCCCGCATGGTCGGCCGCGTGCACCGCGTGCTGGTGGAAGGCCGCTCCAAACGGTCGGAAGAGCAACTCAGCGGCCGCAACAGCCAGAATCAGGTAGTCATCTTCCCCAAAGGCACCGCCCAGAAAGGCGACTACGTGAACGTCCTAGTTACCAGCACGACGGGCGCGGCACTGCTGGGTGAGATTGTGAGCCAGGATTCTGGCTACTAATGGCTAGCTCACCTTTTCAGGTCCTTTTAATCGACGAGAAACTGCGCAACACTCTTGCGCAACTGCAGGCATTTTTAGGAGTCCGCTTTGACCAAGCTGAAATTGAACAAGTGTTCATTGACGCTGAAACGGACCAGGTTTCTTTTAAAACCTATTCCTTTTATCGAACATCCAGCTTCTGGAATGCGGCATGGACCATCACAGGTGCAGTAGATGAATACGAACCTGAAACTCTCTTTTTAAAGAGCAGCGGAGGAATAGGAAAGCGGAAAAAGTTTGACCTATTCTTTGCGAACTACTGCAATTCATAGAAGCATATTTCTTGATAGTAAAGTAATTCCTGCTGCTTTCCGTCTTCCTCCCGAAAAACCTACTCCCGACCTTGACACCTTCCGAAATACAATCCATCAAGCAACGCTTCGGCATTATCGGTAATGCGCCGGCGCTGAACTACGCCATTCAGGTGGCGGCCCAGGTAGCGCCCACCGATATGACGGTGCTCATCACCGGGGAAAGCGGCTCGGGCAAGGAATCCTTTTCCAAGATTATCCACGCCCTCTCGCCGCGCAAGCACGGGCAGTTCATTGCCATTAACTGCGGGGCCATTCCCGAGGGCACGATTGACTCCGAGCTGTTTGGCCACGAGAAAGGCTCGTTTACCGGCGCCCAAGAAGCCCGTAAGGGCTATTTCGAGGTCACCAATGGCGGCACCATCTTCCTCGACGAAATCGGGGAAATGCCCCTGGGCACCCAGGCCCGCCTCTTGCGCGTACTCGAAAACGGCGAGTTCATTCGCGTGGGCTCCAGCAAGGTGCAGAAAACCGACGTGCGCGTAGTAGCCGCTACCAACGTGAACCTGCTCGACGCCGTGCGCGAAGGGAAGTTCCGGGAAGACCTCTACTACCGCCTCAACACCGTTCCGATTACTGTTCCACCGTTGCGTGAACGAGGGGACGATATTTATCTACTGTTCAGAAAGTTTGCTACCGACTTTGCCGAGCGTTACCGCGTCAAGCCCATTGCCCTGAGCCCGGAGGCCGTGACCGAACTGCAGCGCTTCAGCTTTCCCGGCAACATCCGCCAGCTTAAGAATGTGGCCGAGCAGATGTCGGTATTGGAAACCGACCGGGAGGTGGACCACAGCCGCCTGCGCCAGTACCTGCCCGCCGAGCAAAGCAGCCGCCTGCCCATGCTGCTGAGCGCCTCCGGGGCCGGGGCCGAAGCCAACGGCTACTCTGAGCGGGACCTGCTCTACAAGGTGCTCTTCGACATGCGCCGCGACATGACGGACCTGAAGAAAATGGTACTCGATATGGCCGCCGGACAGCGCCCAGCCGAAGCCCAGGAGCTGCTGCGGCAGAACAGCCACCTTTTCAACAACCTGAACGTGGCTCCGGTGTACGAAAACAACCGTCTGACCCGTTCTGCTCCCATTGAGGGCAGCACTGCCGAGTACTTCATCACGCCCCGCCCCGAAATAACGGTGGATGATGCAGCTACCTACGAAGAGGAGCCACAGCGCGTGGAGGACATTCCGCACGAAACCGAAGAGGAAACCCTTTCCCTGGAGGCCAAGGAAAAGGAGATGATTATGAAGGCCCTGAAAAAGCACCACAACAAGCGCAAGTACGCGGCCCACGATCTGGGCATCTCGGAGCGCACCTTATACCGCAAGCTGAAACAATATGATCTGGAACAATTGTAAGCACCTAGCTGCCTGGCTGGTAGTACTGACTTTAGTACCTTTCCTGGCCGGGTGCAGCGTGTACTCCTTCACGGGCACCAACATTGATCCATCGGTCAAAACGTTCTCCGTGCAGACGTTCCAGAACACGGCTAATAACGGCCCGGCCTACATTTCCCAGCGGTTTACCGAGGATTTCAAGGACTTCTACCAGCGCAATACCACGCTCAAGCTCGTGCCGCGCGACGGGGATTTGCAGTTTGAAGGCCAAATCATTGGCTTCGACTTTGCTCCGGCTGCCATTCAGAATACCAACGGCGTTACCCAGGCCGGGCTGAACCGCCTTACCATTCAGGTGCGGGTGCGGTTTACGAATACCAAGGACCCGAAACAGGATTTCGAGCAGACCTTCCAGAGCTATGCCGACTTCAACGCCGACCAGGACCCAACCAGCATCAACAACAACCCAAACGCTATTCGGGTCCCGGTCACCAACATTATTACCGACACCTTCAACAAGTCGGTAGCCAACTGGTAAGCGCCAGTTTTGCGCCAATTTGCGGCCGGCGTGGGTTTCTTGCGTAATTTGATGCACTTTTGCCGCCCCGTATTCGACCGGGTTTCCCGGCTTCGGTCTGCTTGAAGCCTTCCTTTAAGTGCCAGTGGGCTGGCTTTTAACTCCTTTGTCTATGACCCGCGCGTCGCTGTTGCACATTCTTGACCACGTCGGCACCATTTCGGAGGCTGAGATTCGGGAGCTTGAGCAATTAGCCGCCGCCTTTCCCTACTGCCAAACGGCCCACGTACTGCTAGCCAAGGCCGCGCACGACCAAGGCAGCATGCTGGCCAGTCAGCGCCTGCGCCGGGCAGCTACGTATGCCACCGACCGGCAGCTGCTGCGCCAGCTCATCGAGCAGCCCGCTACGCATTCATCCAGCCCGACTCCCGCTACGGTAGCTCCTGCCGCTGAGCAGTTAGTTGCCACTTCTTCCTTTACTAAGGCGCTACCTACTGATAGCAAACTAATTACAGAAACAACTTCGGTAGCAGCAGAAGCCATAGCGGAAGTAGAGGAGCCTGCGCAGGACGCCCGGCCGGAAGCATTTTTTGCTCCCGACCAACCCGAGTTGAGCGCCCCTGCGCCGGGCACGGGGGAAACGGAAGTCTTAGAGACTGCAACACACAGCCCAGCAGCTCCTGAAGACGATACTACGGCGATGGAATTGCCGGCAATAGCTCCCGCCCTTGCTGCGGAAGAGGAAGCGCAGGAAGAGCAGCTTCTGGAAATCGCGCCTGCAGCCTGCATCGAGCCTGAACCTGTCGCAATGGACCAGGATATCCTGGCTGTTTCCGAAGTAGCGCCGCAAACCCTAACCCCCGAAGCTGAGCCCGTCGCTGCAGACGAATTCTCGCTGCCAGAGTTGCCGGAGCTATCCGCTACTACAGACCACCAAATTACAGGGGAAGCCACTGCCCTGTCCGCTGCCGAAGCGTTTACCGAGGACCAGCCAGCTGAAGCTCTCCTTGAGCAAGCATCGGACTTGGATTCTACCGGCCAAGTATTTACCCCTTCTCAAGAAGAAGAGTTTACTGTAGAACTACCCGAGCTGGTTGAAAACGGACCCGAAGAAGACATTCTGCCAGCCGTAGCACCCCCGATTCGCCCGCCGGTGGAAGTTGGCACGTCCCGCTTCGAATTCGGTCTGAGCCTGCCCGAGCCCGCTGAGCAGGTTATCTACGAATTGCCTACGCTGGAGGAAGAAGTACCCTCCATACCGGTGGAAACAGTACCCGAGTTCCGGGGCGACGACCACCTGGGCTACGCCCTAACCGGTGGTAGCCGCTACGGTTTCTGCCTGCAGCTCACCGATGAGCTGACCAACGCCTTGCCTACTACCGAGTTTTTCAGCCCCGACGCGCTGTTGCAGGAGCACGCCCGGCGGTATCAGCCCACCCCGCCGCCTACTCCGTCGCCGTTCGACTTGATCAACAAATTCCTGCGCAATCAGCCCCGGCTTCGGTCCCCGGCGGCCCTGCCCGCTTCAGCCGAGGAGCAAGCCGATTTGTCGGTGCGCAGTACCCAGGGCGCGCCGGATATAGCCTCGGAAAGCCTGGCTAAAATCATGATTCGCCAGGGCAAGCTTCAGAAAGCAATTGAAATATATGAACGGCTGATGATGCGTCAGCCGGAAAAAAAGGCGTATTTTGCCGAACAAATCCAACAACTGAAATCCACCGAGTAAATGTATTACGCTCTCATTGGCCTGATTCTGTTCGTATGCTTGCTGCTGGCGCTGGTAGTGCTGGCCCAAAACCCTAAAGGAGGTGGACTGTCGAGCCAGTTTGGTTCGGGCGGCGCAGCCAACCTGATGGGCGTAAAGCGGACCGGTGATTTGCTGGAGCGCCTGACTTGGGGCTTCGCCATCGGCCTGATGGTACTGACGCTGGGTACCCACGTGGTGCTGGGAACGACCTCAGCCGCCGGCCCTACCCGTAGCGTAAACCAGCAGCGGGCCTTAGAAACCAAACTGCCAACCGGTGCTCCCACCACGCCTGCGCCGGCCGCCCCTGGTGCCGCTACGGCTCCCGGCGCTGCTGCTCCAGCCGCCACGCCTGCTCAGCAGCCTGCCGCTACGCCGGCTCAGTAAACGTAAAGCTTACCTGCTTTTTCAGCCGCTGCTTCCTTACCGGAGGCAGCGGCTTTTCTTTTTACCGGTTTTGGCACTTCCTGGTCTGCTTCCGGCGACCAATAGCAGGGTCGGCTACCCCTAGCAGCCGGTCTTTTTTCCGCCGCTACCCTGACACCTGGGCACGCTGCTGTGAAAACCTGACTGAGAACAGAGCTAAAACGTGTTCATTCTGTCAGGTTCGCGGAGGCTGGCATAAGAAGTGATGCCTGCGGGCACAGGTTCATTTCAACCAACCCTTTCAACCAAAACGAACAATATGTCACTAAGCATGAAACCGCTGGCTGACCGCGTCATCATTGCACCGGCTGCTGCTGAGGAAAAAACCAAATCGGGCATCATCATCCCCGATACAGCAAAAGAGAAGCCCCAGCGTGGCGAAGTAGTGGCTGTAGGCGAAGGCAAAGTGGCCGACAGCGGCACCCTGATTCAGCCGCAGGTAAAAGTGGGCGACCAAGTGCTGTATGGCAAATATGCCGGTACGGAAATCACCGTCGATGGCCAGGACTATCTGATCATGCGCGAGTCGGACATTTTCGCCGTCCTGTAAATCACCCTCTCCTTTCCGAATTCATCCTCTCTGTTAACATACGATGGCTAAGAACATCCAATTCGATACCGACGGCCGCGACAAACTGAAGCGCGGCGTAGACAAACTGGCGAATGCCGTGAAAGTAACCCTGGGCCCCAAAGGCCGCAACGTGGTTATCGACAAGAAATTTGGGGCTCCCAGCATCACCAAGGACGGTGTAACCGTAGCCAAGGAAATTGAACTGAGCGACCCAGTAGAAAACATGGGTGCTCAACTGGTGAAGGAAGTAGCTTCCAAAACCGCCGACCAGGCTGGTGACGGCACGACTACTGCTACCGTATTGGCCCAGGCTATCTATGCTGCCGGCTCGAAAAACGTAGCTGCCGGTGCCAACCCTATGGATCTGAAGCGTGGTATCGACAAGGCAGTTATTGCCGTGGTTGCTAACCTGAAGGCGCAGTCCAAGAAAATTGAGAACTCCTCGGAAATTGCCCAAGTAGGCGCTATTTCGGCCAACAACGACATGGAAATCGGCAAAATGATTGCCGACGCCATGGATAAAGTAGGCAAAGAAGGTGTTATCACCGTCGAAGAAGCCCGCGGTACCGAAACCGAAGTAAAAACGGTGGAAGGCATGCAGTTCGACCGTGGCTACCTCTCCCCCTACTTCGTGACCAATCCGGAGAAAATGGAGGCTGAGTTCGACAATCCTTTCGTTCTCATCTACGACAAGAAAGTAAGCACCATGAAAGAGCTGCTGCCCGTACTCGAGCAGGTAGTTCAGACTGGTAAGCCCCTGGTTATCATCTCCGAAGATGTAGATGGCGAAGCCCTGGCAACCTTGGTGGTAAACAAGCTGCGTGGTTCGCTGAAAATTGCGGCCGTTAAGGCTCCCGGCTTCGGCGACCGTCGCAAAGCCATGCTGGAAGACATTGCCGTCCTGACCGGCGGTACCGTTATTTCGGAAGAGCGCGGCTACAAGCTCGACAGCGCCACGTTGGAGTACCTCGGCACGGCGGAGAAAATCATCATTGACAAAGACAACACCACGATTGTCAACGGTAAAGGTGAGAAGGAAACCATCACCGCCCGTATCAACGAAATCAAAGCCCAAATCAGCACCACCACGTCGGATTACGACAAGGAGAAGCTGCAGGAGCGCTTGGCCAAGCTGTCGGGTGGCGTGGCCATCCTCTACATCGGCGCCTCTACGGAGGTTGAGATGAAAGAAAAGAAGGACCGCGTTGACGATGCGCTGCACGCAACCCGCGCGGCCGTGGAAGAAGGTGTAGTGCCCGGCGGCGGTGTAGCCCTGGTACGCGCTCTGGATGCTCTGGAAGCTGTTGATACGCTGAATGGCGATGAGCGGACCGGTGTAAACATCATCCGCACGGCCATCGAGGCTCCCCTGCGCACCATCGTAGCCAACGCCGGTGGTGAAGGCTCGGTAGTCGTACAGAAAGTACGTGAAGGTTCGGGCGACTACGGCTACAACGCCCGCGAAGACCGCTACGAAAACCTGATGGCCGCTGGTATCCTCGATCCAACCAAAGTAACGCGTCTGGCCCTGGAAAATGCCGCTTCGATTGCCGGCCTGCTCCTGACCACTGAGTGCGTGATTTCGGACGAGCCCGAGGAGGACAAAGGTGCTGCCGGTGGTGGCAACCCCGGCATGGGTGGCATGGGCGGCATGATGTAATCAGCCCGCCTGAGCTAGCTGCTCGACAAGTAAAAAGCCCCGCTGGACAATGTTCGGCGGGGTTTTTTCTGTTAAACAGGTGCGCGGCACACTTTTGCGTATTGAATTAGTCTTCATCTGCCAAGCCGGAAAGAAACCACGCTTTGGCGGGATGTAGGGCCCGAAACCCATAGCCCTATAGCATAAAAAAGCCCCGCCGAACGTATCTGGCAGGGCTTTTTGTATTTTGCTACGAGACCGGACCGGCAGCTACTAGCCGCGGCCGTGCATCATGTGGAATAGCTTCTTGGCAATGGCAATCAGAATTAAACCGGCCAGGATAACAAACCCGGCAATCAGGCCAAACACTTTCAGAGCCCCGAGTTCTTCTACGTAAGCGGCAATGTAGCCACCGGCAATCTGGGCCACGAAGGGAGCCAGGAACCACACGCCCATCAGCATGGAGGTGAGAGCGGCCGGCGACAGGCGCGACACCATCGAGAGGCCCACCGGTGAGAGACACAGCTCGCCAATCGTATGGAAGAAATAGGTAGCGAGCAGCCACCAGATGCTGGCCTTGATGGCCTGATCGGCCACATCACCGCCCCGCTCCATTACGGCCCCAACCATGAACAGGAAGCCTACGCCAAGCAACACCATGCCCAGGCCCATTTTCACGGGAATGCTCAGATCTTTGCCCCGGCGGCCCAGGTATACCCACAACGCTGCTACCGGCGCGCCTAGCAACACAATAAAGCCCGCATTTACCGACTGGAACCACGAAGTCGGAATCAGGAATCCGCCGACCTCCCGGTCAATAAACTTGTCGGTGTAGAGCGTGAGGGAAGAACCAGCCTGTTCGAAGCCAGCCCAGAAGAAGACCACAAACAGGGTGATGATGAAGATTACGGCCATACGGTCCGTTTCTTCCTTGGTCAACGGAGCTTTTTCGACCGTTGTGCCCTCGTTCCGGCCCTCGGGGTACATTCCTACGTCGCCCAGGAAACGCTTGCCCAGCAGGTTAAACGCTAATTGGCCCAGTAACATACCGACGCCTGCCGCCAGGAAGCCGTAGCGGAAGCCGTAGCTGGCTACTTGCTCAGCCCCATTTACCAACGTTTTGGTGGCAAACAGATCTTCGGCAAAATAGCCACATACGAGAGGTGCCAGGAAAGCACCTGTATTGATACCCATGTAGAAGATGGTAAAAGCCGCATCCCGGCGCGGGTCACCTTGCTCATAGAGCTTACCAACGATGGTCGAAATATTCGGCTTGAAAAAGCCGTTACCCAATATTAGCAGCAACAGGCCCAGCAATGTAGGCCAAGGCAAACCGAAAAGCGCGCCTTCAGTTGACAGGGTGGGCTGCATAAACAGAAAGAACTGCCCCAGGGCCATGGTCAGACCACCAATCAGAATGGCCCGCCGCTGACCAATGTATTTATCGGCTAGCCAGCCCCCGATGATGGGCGTCAGGTAAACGAAGCCGGTGAAGTAGCCATAAATCAGGGAAGCACTGGCCGCATCGATACCCAGACCGCCTTCAATGGCCGTCTTGGAGAGGTAAAGCATAAGCAGGCCCCGCATACCATAGTAGCTGAACCGTTCCCACATTTCGGTGAAGAACAATAGATAGAGCCCCGGAGGATGCCCTTGTTGCGTACTAGGCTGCTCCCGCACAGCGGAGGTCGTTTGCATGGAAAGAAAATGAAAGGGTGGAAAGAGAAAAGCTGCCTGCGGCAAACCTGGGGCAGGTTTGTAAAGCTACAAAAGTTTCCTAACCCTGGACAGTTCCACATGTCTAGCCAAGATTTCAAGGAAAAACGAAACCTAATTAGCGAATTTTCGCTAATATCCTGCATAAACTAACAGGCGTAAGCCTTGGTATCAGTTTTTTGTCTACTTTTGTCCTGCAATTCCCCCATCTCCCACCCACTTTTCCCCGTTCCCGGCCCCATGATGGACACTGCCGCTACTACCTCTCTCCGCAATCGTTTGCAGCCGCTCGGATTCTCCCAAACCGGTGAAGTGCACCTTAACCTAACGCCGGCAGAGCTTGTTGAGCATGCTCTGCGCCGCGGTGAAGGCACCCTCACCGACACGGGCGCCCTGATGGCCGACACCGGCAAGTTCACCGGCCGCTCACCCAAGGACCGCTTCGTCGTGAAAGACGCCAACACGGCTGACTCCGTATGGTGGGGCGACATCAACATTGCCTTCGACGCCGACAAGTTTGACCAGCTCCACACCAAAATGGTGAACTATCTGGCCGACAAGGAGCTGTACGTGCGGGAAGCCTACGCCGGCGCCAATCCCGATTACCAACTTAAGCTTCGCGTGGTGAATGAGCTGGCGTGGCATAACCTGTTTTGCTACAACATGTTCCTGCGTCCCGAAGAAGGCGCCGACACTTCGTGGCTGCCGGACTTCACTATCATCTGCGCCCCCGGCTTCGAAGCCGATCCGGCTGTAGATGGTACGCGCCAAGCCAACTTCGCCATCCTGAACTTCACCAAGAAGATGATTCTGATTGGGGGTACGGGCTACGCTGGCGAGATGAAGAAGGGCATTTTCGGGGTTCTGAACTACCTGTTGCCCCACGAGCACAACACGCTGAGCATGCACTGCTCGGCCAACGTAGGCGAGGATGGCGACACAGCCGTATTCTTCGGCCTGTCGGGTACGGGCAAAACGACCCTCTCGGCTGACCCCAACCGCGGCCTCATCGGCGACGACGAGCACGGCTGGACGCCCGACGCGGGCATCTTCAACTTCGAAGGCGGCTGCTACGCCAAGGTTATCGACCTGAGCCGCGAAAAGGAGCCCCAGATCTGGGATGCTATCAAGTTCGGCTCCATCGTGGAGAATACCCGCTTTATTCCCGGTACCCACACGGTAGACTACGCCAATAAGTCGGTGACGGAGAATACGCGCACGGCTTACCCCATCAACTACATCGACAACGCCATTGAGCCATCGGTAGCGGATGCGCCCAAGAACATTTTCTTCCTTACGGCCGATGCATTTGGCGTGCTGCCTCCCATCAGCAAGCTGGATAAGAGCCACGCCATGTACCACTTCATGAGCGGCTACACGGCTAAGGTAGCAGGTACCGAAATGGGCATTACTGAGCCCCAGACTACCTTCTCGGCTTGCTTTGGCGCCGTGTTCCTGCCCCTGCACCCCACTAAGTACGCCGAGATGCTGGGCCAGAAAATGGACGAGAACCCCGACGTGAATGTGTGGCTGATCAACACGGGCTGGACCGGGGGCTCCTACGGCGTGGGCTCACGCATGAAGCTGGGCTACACCCGGGCCATGATTACGGCTGCCCTGAACGGCGAGCTAAACGACGTGACCTTCACTAAGCACCCCATCTTCGGCGTGGAAGTTCCCGCCGCCGTACCGGGCGTGCCTACCGATATTCTGGACCCGCGCAACACCTGGGCCGACAAGGAAGCCTACGACAAAACTGCTGCTTCCCTGGCCGACAAGTTTGTCAATAACTTCCAGAAGTACGCCGACTTTGCCAACGAGGAAATCCTGGCCGGCGCACCGAAAGTAGCCGAGGTAACGGCTTAATCGAGTCGCAGTCGTATTCCTAAATAAGAAAAAGCCCTGCTGGCAGCTGCCAGCAGGGCTTTTTCTGTAGAGTCGGTACGGCAAAGCGGACAATTATTCCACCCACTGGGCGCTGTGCGACTCTTGCAGGTTCGCCGCGTCGGTAGCGCTGCCGGTGCCGGTGCGGGATTTGCGCACCAGGGCGGCTACACCCAATCCTACGGCCCCAGCTACAGCGGCCGTTACCAGCGGGTGCAGGGTGGCAGTGGTGTAGTAGCTGCTTTCGCGGGTATGACCGGGGTAGTTGCCGCGCTCTTCCAGGCGGCCAGCGGCGTGGTCGAGGCCGTTCTGGTTGCGGGGGCGCGGGGCGTAATCGGCTTTTTCCTGCTTGGCAAACACGTTTTCCATGAATTTGTCGAGCAAACGCGGAGCGAGCGTGGCCATGCTGGTAATCATTTTGCCGCCGCCCCCGACGGTGATTTCGCGCTCGGGCACTTCGCAGCAGTGCAGAATGGCGCGGGCTACGGTTTCGGGTGCGTAGGCGGGTGGAGCGTGCTGAGCCTCGCGCTCCATGTAGTTTTTGGCGTGCAGCGGATAAGGCGTATCAATAGCGGCGGGCTTGATCAGGGTTACTACCACTGGGGCTTCGTCCATTTCCAGTTCCATGCGCAGGCCGTCGGTAAAGCCTTTCACGGCGTGCTTGCTGGCCGAATAGATGGTTTGCAGAATGGCCGTACTTTCCGACAGAATGCTGCCGATGTTGATGATGGCGCCGCCCCGCTGCTTGAGGTGCTTAGTAGCTTCCAGGGAGCCGTAAATCAGGCCCCAGACGTTGGTTTCGAACAGCTTGCGCATATCCTCGACCGGGATATCCTCCAGCTTGCCGTAGATAGATACGCCCGCGTCGTTGATCCAGGTATCGAAGCCGCCGAACTCGGCCTGGGCGGCCTGGGCCACGCGGCGCACGTCTTCCTGGTTGCTCACGTCGGCTACCACATAAGTGGCGTGGCCGCCCTGGTCGTTGATTTCCTCACAGAGCTGGCGTAACGCATTTTCACTGCGGGCAGCCAAGACTAGCTTCGCGCCTTTTTCGGCCGCCATACGGGCCGTCACTAAGCCAATGCCCGAAGAGGCACCGGTAATGACAATTGTTTGAGCAGATAGTTTTTTGAGTTTGGGTGTCATAGCGTAGAAGTGTTCAGGTTGGAATGCTTGCTTCTACGCCCGAAAGCGGGGTTAGATGCATAAAAAATTGCGGCACCCCGTCATTTTAGCGCCTAGAGGCCTTCACCGCACTTCTCAGCCCCGGAAATGATACTTTTGCGCCATGCCCCACACCTTCTACGCCCCCGACCTCGTCGGACCGACCTACACCCTGCCCGAAGACGAAAGCAAGCACGCCGTGCGGGTCCTGCGCCTGGGTTCCGCCGACGCCGTCGTGCTGGTGGATGGCCGCGGTGGTGTATTCCAGGCCGAGGTGGCTGATGCCAACCCCAAACGCTGCCAGCTGCGCGTGACACAAACCGAGCAGATAGCCCGCCGCCCCTACTTTGTGCACGTGGCCGTGGCACCTACTAAAAACCTGGACCGGATGGAGTGGCTGGTTGAAAAGGCGGTGGAAATTGGGGTAGAGCGGATTACGTTTTTGCGCGGCAGCCGCTCGGAGCGGCGGGAGCTAAAGCTGGAGCGCTTGGAGAAAATTGCGGTCAGTGCCCTCAAGCAATCGGGCCAGGCCTGGCTGCCCCAGCTCGATGAGCTAACTGATTTTGCCGCCTTCATCCCGACCGTGGAGCCCGCTACCACCTTTATTGCTCACCTGGAAGAAGGCGAAAGAACCGCTTTATCCCACGTAGCGGCGCAGGGAGCGGGCTGCTGCGTGCTCATCGGCCCCGAAGGCGACTTTACCCCGCAGGAAATCGAATTGGCCCGGCAGCGCGGCATCCGCCCCGTGACGCTGGGAGTTTCCCGGCTGCGCACCGAAACGGCCGCTCTGGCGGCAGTGCACACGGTGCACGTGGTGCGGGAACTAGGCGCGTAAGCCTTATTCTGCCTGCCAGTGCGCTACCAGCGTTTTTCTGTCAGCTTGCCATTAAGGATGCTTGAGGCCTATAAAAAGGGGGTAGTACTCAACCTTCAGCCAACGCCGACGCATCCGCTTGCGAATCAGCAGCGCCCTGCGCTTCTAAAGCTGCCGCGGCTTTGGCCAGCTTTTTCTTGCGCCAGGGCGCGTCCTGCTCCCAGTCGCCGGCCATGATGCAGCCGTAGGGCCGAATTTCGTCTACGATGGTGGCCAGGTTGAACGCCTGAATCTGCCGCTGTACTTCCCCGGCATCCTTATAGGCGCTGGGCAGTTCGGAAATATCAATCTGGTTGAAAAAAAATCGGGCGTCGATGCCCTGGGTTTCTTCGGCAAACAGTTCTTCCTTGGTTTGCCCAATCTTGCTGTACTTGTGGCGGGTGCGGCTTAGATTGCGGCCGGCTCCGTGGGGCGCAAAGCCCAGGTTATTCTCCGTAGTTGTGCCTTCCACTAGCAGAATGGGCTGGGCCATGTTCAGCGGAATAATGCGCGGGCCGGTAATGTCGGGCATGAATTTCGGGTCGAGCGGCGTGGCGCCTTTGGCGTGGTAGTACAGGTCGCCGTCGCGAAACACAAAGTTGTGCTCGTTCCAGAACCGCTGCTGCACGGCCGCGCCCAGCTCCGTGGCAATGGCCTCGTGCAGGCACTGGTGATTTTGCTTGGTCCATTTCCGGATGGTTTGCAGCGCGGCCCAGTACTGCTTTCCTTCCTCCGAGTTACCAGGAATCCAGGCGTTGGGCGGGGCGGTTTCGGGCGAAATAGCTTGGCGGAATCGTTCGGCTACTTTCATACCCTGGGTGTACAATGCCGCGCCAGGGCCCCGGGAGCCGTGGTGAGTCACGAGTACCGTGTCGCCGGTGTTGCGCGAAATGCCCACGTAAAGAAAGTGGTTGCCGTCGCCCTGAGTACCCAGATGCTCATGGGCAAACTTGAGGCTGCGCAACGAGTTGAGAAACGGGTTAGCCCGAAATTCGGCTTCAATTTCGGCAGGCAGCGCAAACTGCTGGCCCTCGGGGCGGCCGCCCGGGCCGAAATGGGTAATCTGCTGGGCGGCGTCCAGCACGCTTTTGGGGGCCGTTTTTCCCAGATTGGTTAGCATCACCGAGCAGCAGATGTCGGCGCTGTGCATACCGGGGTGAATGGCGTTGCGGGCCACCACGATGCCCCCGACCGGAATCGTACCCAGCGGGCCAGCCGGGCAGGCGTCGGGCATGATGGCGCCGGCCACCACCGTGGGCGTGCGCATCAGTTGCTGCATCGACTGCCGGACGTAGGCAATGTTGGCCTGCTCCACGGGGGAGTCGGCGCTGATGTTCTCGTGAAAGGGCACCGCCTGGGTTAGCAGCGGAATTTCCGGGGCGGGCTTCACCGTATCGAGATAGGCGTGCAGGGCCTCGCCTTCCAGGGCGTGCGTATTGATATGCTCCAGAGCTTCTTTAAACCACTTGCCAGGCTTCAAACCCAGGCTTAATAAATCATTACCGGTAATCATAGAGGAAGTCAGTTAGGGCACTAAGCGCATTGGTCAGCACTGCAGCGGGTAGCAAGAAACAACTTTTTGCGGCCAGAGCTCAACTCTTAGGGCCGACAAGGGTGAATTCGACCTAAAACAATAGTTGCTGGTAGAAGCCCACGAACTCCCGCGCCAGTGAATACCCATCCCGCAGCTCAACGTACCGGGGGCTTACGCTGCTGATTTGGGTGAAACCCGCCTTGCGAAACAGCATTTTGGTGCGCGTCAGGTGGTAGTACTGAGAAACCGCAAGCAGGCGGCGGAAGCCCAGGCTGTCTTGTAGACGCAAGGTGTTCTGCACCGTCATCCCGGTGGTATTTCCCTTATTGTCAACGACAATGAGCGAATCAGGCACGCCGTGCTGCCGCAGGTATTCCCGCATCTTGCTGCCCTCATAAAAGCCCTCCTTGCCCAGCCCGCCGCTGACGAGCAGCCGCTGTACCCGCCCCTTCTGATAGAGGTGCAGGCCGCAGTTCAGCCGTTGCCGCAGCCGCTCCGACAAGGTACCGTCCGGGTTGACCGTGTTGCCCAGAATCACGCCCACTTCGGCCCGCTCCCCGGTATCGGTCAGGCCGTCGGCTACCACAAAGCCGGTATGCAACAGGAACCAGGCGGCCAGCAGAGCAGTGGCAAAGTAGACTAGCCGGCGAATTTTCATGCCTTGGGGTGAGGAGTAGCGGTAACCAAACGCGGCAACTTCGCGAATCGTCGGTAACCCGGCAACTACCCCAACGACAACGGAGGCTAATTCGGCCTCAAGATGACCACTCACTGAACTTTGCCACCTGGTCGTTACTTTGTAGTCTATTGGGCATCACCCGCTAGTCCTTTCTTATGCTGAAAAACCTGCTGCTCCCGCTGCTCCTGCTTTTTTCCCTGACGGCCGCCGCGCCCGTGCCCAGCTTCCGCATCGCCAAGCTGCACTACGGTGGCGGGGGCGACTGGTACGCCAATAAAACCAGCCTGCCGAACCTGATCCGCTTCTGCAACCAGGCCCTCAAAACCAACATTGCCCCCGATGAAGCCGTGGTGGAGCTCGACTCGCCGGAGCTGTTCACCTATCCTTTCGTGCACATGACCGGCCACGGCAACGTAGCTTTCACCGAGGCCGAGGCCAAAAACCTGCGGCGCTACCTCACCGGCGGCGGCTTTCTGCACATCGACGACAACTACGGTCTCGACAAGTTTATCCGGCCCGAAATGAAGAAGGTATTTCCCGAACTGGAATTTGTGGAGCTGCCCTACTCCCACCCGATTTACCACCAAAAATATCAGTTTCCCAAGGGCTTACCCAAAGTACACGAGCACGACGGCAAGCGCCCTCAAGGCTTCGGCCTGCTCTATAAAGGTCGGCTGGTGTGCTTCTACAGCTTTGAGTGCGACCTGGGCAACGGCTGGGAAGACGTGGGCACTTACGACGACCCACCCGCTGTGCACGAGGCGGCCCTGCGCATGGGGGCTAACCTGGTGACGTACGCGCTGACCCAGGATTAGTCAAGGAGTGAGCTGGATAGACTGCTTGTCTGGTTTTCTACTCTTAACCGAAGGCACGTTCGCGCTAGATTTCCTACCAGCTCCGATCTTGGGATAAAAGCAGCTCAGCATGGCAGGCACTGTGGCCATGGCAACCATTCCGCTCGGCACAGGCCGGTTTTTTCCGCAGAGCGCTAAAATCTGCCTGCCTGCCTGCCGTAGCCTCCTACGTTTCCCAGTAGCGCCTAACAGGACGTCCCAGGCTAAAACAGCGCAAACGAAAAACCCTTGCTGGCATAACCAGAGCAAAGGTCTTTCGTTTGGGTGAACAGCTGATGTACAAGCTATTACTACAGCATCATTCCGCCCGTTGCTTCGAGGCGCTGCCCATTGAGCCACCCGGCGGCATCCGAGCAGAGGAAGGCGACAATACCCCCGATGTCGTCGGGCTCGGCCACGCGGCCCAGGGCCGTAATCTGGGCCACATAGGCCCGGATTTCGGGCGTATCCAGCATGGCTCCGCCCCCAAATACGGCCCCAGGCGCTACCACATTGGCGGCAATGCCCCGACTGCCGAGCTCCAGGGCCAGGTAGCGCGTGAATACTTCCACTGCGCCTTTCATGCTAGCGTAGGCCGAGCTCCCGGCGAAAGCAACCCGCGTGGTACCGGAGGAAATATTAATAATCCGGCCCCCGTCGCGCAGGAACGGCAACGCCTTTTGCGTGAGGAAGTACACGCCCTTAAAATGAATATTGAGCATTTCGTCAAACTGCGCCTCCGTATTCTCGGCAATAGGGGCAGTGAGGCTGGTCCCAGCGTTGTTGATCAGAAAGTCGAACCGGTCGGTACCAAAGGTATCGGCTAGGGCTGTGGTGACCTGGGCGAAAAACGTATCAAACGTGCTGATGTCGGCGGCGTTCAGCGGCAGGGCCACGGCGCGGCGGCCCAGGGCTTCGATTTCGGCCACTACCGCGGCGGCTTCTGCTTGCTGGCTGCGGTAGGTCAGGACAACGTCGATGCCCTGCTGGGCCAGTTTCAGGGCCATGTCTTTGCCCAGGCCCCGGCTGCCACCGGTGAGCAAGGCGATTTTGGAAGTACGCATAGGGAGTGTAAGTGTGGTGTTGATTTGAACACGACAAAGGTCCCCTGGTCCGTTGGCAGCCGCGTTGTATCGGCCAATCAGTTTTTTGTAGAAATCAATCCAACGCCATTTTCAGAGCCCGAAATGCACCGGGACTCATGGCGGCGTAGCGGCGGAAGAAGTGGGAAAAGTGGGCTACATCGACGAAGCCCAGGCTGTCGGCAATTTCCCACAGCGTCCAGTCAGATTGTTGGAGCAGTACCTTGGCTTCCTGCACCAGTCGCCCGCCGATGAGGTCGGTAGTGGTGCGGCCGGTGCTGTCCTTAAGCACTTTGTTGAGGTGGTTGACGTGCACGGCCAGGTAATCGGCAAAGTCCTTAGCCGTGCGCAGCGGAACCCGTTGCTGGGCCGTAGTCAGGGGAAACTGCTGCTCCAGCAGCTCCACAAAGCGCGAGCTCAGCCGAGCCGCCGCCGAGTGGGCGGGGTGCAGCGCAGTGGCGGGCTGCCGCTTCTGGCCTAGGTGTAACAATTCCAGCACGTAGGCCCGCAGCAGGTCGTACTTGTGGGCGTAGTCAGAGGCCAGTTCCTCCTGCATCTGGCTAAAAATGGCCGTTGCCCGCGCCGATTCGGCGGGTGTTAGCTGAAATACGGGGTAGCCGTCAGCCCGGAACAGGGGCAGCTCGTCGGGGGTGCGCCCCCCCAGCACAGGCAGCAGAAACTCGGCCGTGAACAGGCAAAACTGTCCTTGCTGCGGCTCGGCTGGCCACCACTCAAACGATACTTTGGGCGTCGAAAACACCAGGGCATCGGGCTCAATGGTAATAGCTTGTTGGGCGTACTCGGCGCGGCTACGGCTGCGCAAAAGGCTGATTTTGTAGAATGAGCGGCACGTGTAAGGGGTGGCGGGGCGCATTTGGGTAGGCTCCCAGAGGTCGGCGATGTCAAACACATTAAAATGGCCGACTTCGCGCTGAATGCCGCCGGGTAGCAGCGTGTTCAAATCGAGGCTGGTACAGGGAGCTAACTCCTGGTAGAGCGTATGAAGCGCGGTAGTAGTCATGGGAACAAACCAATTGTAGGATTCAAAGCTACAACAGCTCCTGCAGGAGGCCAAATGGCTGGTATTGCTGAGAGTGACGTCCTGCTGCATCTTCGGCGGCAAGCAGTTTCTCGAGCAGTAGGCCTCTACTGCATCGGCGTTCACGCAAACGGTGGGTTACGCAAGGTTACTCTTTATATACTTACCCGCCGCTGCGGCTGTGCGGCTGCCTGCTAGCACACGCGCTGGTAGGCCACCTGGCGCTGCGCCTCCTGCTCCAATAACAGATTAAGGGACTTCACGAGCCAATAGCGCCATAGATTGAGCTAAGCGAAGACCACTCCCTACTCGAACTTGCGTTTCAGGATTTCGCTCAGAATGAAGGCCTCCCGCAAATCGGTGGGGGTGCGGAGCCGGTCGGTGATGACGCGCCGGGCCACGGGAGCCGGAGCGGTGGGCCGGGGGCGGCGTAGCGGGTTGTCGGCGGCTGGGTGGTCCATGCCGGTATTGCGGCGGGCGGGAGCCACCGTTTTTTCCAGGGACGTATTCGTCGCGCGGCGCTCCTGCGACTGGGCCTTGCGCGCGGGCTGTTCCAGGGTGCGGGCCTTGGGGGCTGCTGCTTCCTGCGGCAGGCGTCGGCCCGCGGGCGTCGTCGGGGCAGGCACACTAGGGTTGCCGCGCTGGTTCTGCTGCTGCATCTGCTTGAGCAGTTCGTCAAAGGAGGAGCCTGGCAGCGGAGCCCGGCGGACCGAGGGCCGCTCCTGCTGCTCGCGCCGGGCTGTTTCGCGCATTTTCTGCACCATGCGCCACACGAAGACAACAAGCCCACCCAGAATCAGCAGCAGTACTTTGAGTTTTTCCATAGCAAAAGTCAGCCCCGGTAACGCAGAAAAGGTACGCCTTTTTGGGACGTACCTTTTCAATTTCTAGCAACTATTGCGTCAGGACGTGGCTACCGCACCCCTTTTTCGGGGAAACGGCCGGTTTTGGTGCGGTAAAATGCCTTGATATCCTCCAGGTCCTTTTCATAGTCGCCGGTGGGCCAGAAGGCAGGGCCCACGCCGGCTTCCTTATTCTTATAGTCGAGGTAGCCGAGCAGAATCGGCACATTGGCACCCATGGCAGCGAAGTAGAAGCCTTTTTTCCAGCGGGGCTGGTAGGCGCGCGTGCCTTCGGGGGTGATGAGAATGACCAGTTCCTCCCGCTCGTTGAAAAGCTGCACCATGCCGTCAACAAGGCTGTTATTTTTCTGCCGGTCGACGGGCAGCGCGCCCAAAGCCAGCATCAGCTTGCCCAGCACGGGAATATCCACCCAGGATTTTTTCACCGTAAAGCGCACGTCCACGTCCATCAGGTAAAAGGCAGCGCGGGCAAACATGAAGTCCCAGTTGCTGGTGTGGGGCGCGGCAATCATCATGCTTTTGGGAATACCGGGCGGCACCTGAGGACCTAAACGCCAACCCGTTATCCAAAACCAGAAACGGGAGAATTGATACCAGAACGTAGAAGTCTTTCGTGCTTTTTCCATGCAAAGAGGTGTGGCTACCACTAAAATGGCAGTAATCAGAAGCCAAAACTAAAGAAATTTCAATCCTGCCCCGCGGGGAAATCCTCGGCTAAGCACTGGCGTAGGGCTTCGGCCTGGGTCATGGTGTAGGCATAGCCAATGTTGAATATTTCACTGGCCCGCCGCAAATCCGTCACGCGGTACTGCTGCAACGCAGGCGGCTCCAGCACGATGGCACACTGGGCCAGGCGGGGCTGCACATTCATGGAAATAGCCAAATACGCTGTCCGCTCCCCTACTTCCCGCAGGGTCGTCAAAGGCGCCTCGGGGCTCATCGGGTTGCAGTGCACACCCACTACGGCCAGATTGCTTTGCAGCAGCAACGGCTCCACGGGCAAGTTGTTCATCACGCCTCCATCCACCAATACCTGCCCCTGCCACTCCACCGGCCGGCACACAATGGGCACGGCCGCGGCCCCCAGCAAAGGCGGAATCAGCGGTCCATCCTGAAAATATACCGTCTGGCCCGCCGTTAAGTCGGTGGCTACCAGCGTGAGCGGCACTTTGAGCTCGGCAAAAGTCGGGGCGGCACCCAAATAGTGCTGGTAGAGCTTTTCGACCAAGTCGAGGCGCACCAGGCCCAGGCGAAACGAGGGCCGCAGCAGGCGCACGAAGCGGGTGTCGGTCAGGAGTTGGTAAATCTGCCGGGGCGGAAAGCCCGCCGCGTAGAAAGCCCCGGCAATGGCCCCGGAGCTGACGCCGGCAATGTGGCCGATGGGTAATTCCAGCTCATCCAAAGCCTGGAGCACGCCCAAATGGGCAATTCCGCGCGCGGCGCCTCCCGACAAGGCCAATCCGAGCTTGCGCATAAGGGCAGGGTTAAGTAGTTACGTCCGAGTCAGCCTACAGGTCTTCGAGGCGGAAGGTTTCGGCCAGGCGCACACCTTTTTCGGTGTGCTGCACCGTGCAGCAAGGCACCGTAGGGTCATGCTCCAGCAGCAGCACCCAGTTTTCGTCGGCGGCCCGGCGCAGCACGGCTTCCTTCTCGGTCATCGTCACCAGGGGGCGCATATCGTAGCTCATCACGTAGGGCAGCGGAATGTGCCCCGTAGAAGGCAGCAAATCGGCCATAAACGCCAGTTTCCGACCTTTGTAGTCCACCAGGGGCACCATCATCTTCTCGGTATGGCCGTCGGCAAACACAATTTCCCGCAGCTGTGACAATTCAGCCGGCACGCCCACAGCGGGGTCTACAAAGCGCAGATGGCCGCTCTCCTGGATGGGCAGGATGTTTTCCTTCAGGAAGCTGGCTTTTTCCCGGGGGTTGGGCTGCACGGCCCAGTCCCAGTGGGCCTCGTTGCTCCAGTACGTCGCGTTGGGGAAGGCCGGATCCAGCTTGCCGTCGGCGGAGCGCACCACCGAGCCGCCGCAGTGGTCGAAGTGCAGGTGGGTCAGAAATACGTCGGTAATGTCGGCCGAAGTGAAGCCCCGCTGCCGCAGCGACTTTTCCAGGGTATCGTCGCCGTGCAGGTAGAAATGGCCCCGGAACTTCTCGTCCTGCTTGTCACCAATGCCGTTGTCGACCAGCAGCAGGCGGTTGCCGTCCTCGATGAGCAAACAGCGCATGGCCCAGGTACACATGTTGTTGGCGTCGGGTGGGTTGAGCTTCTGCCACATGGATTTGGGTACTACGCCAAACATAGCGCCGCCATCGAGCTTGAACAGGCCGGTATCGAGGGTATGAACCGTCATTGGGAAAGGAGGTTAGGTGGGAGTCAGGGAATCGGCGGAAAGGTAGCAAGGAATAAAAAAAACGTCATGCCCGGCTCCGCAGAACCCAGCATGACGTCTTCCTTACGCCGTTAAGTTGTGTGGCGGCAGCGCGTTATTCGATAACCACGCCCATGGCCGAAAACTTATCAATCCGCTGGCTGATACGCTCCTCGGCGGGTACGGCTTCGAGCTCATCCAGGGCTTTGATCAGGGTTTTCTTCAGGGTGTCAATCATCTTGGCCGGGGCCGTGTGAGCACCACCCAGGGGCTCCTTCACGATGCCGTCCACCAGCTTGGCGGCCAGCATGTCGGTAGCGGTGAGCTTGAGGGCCTGGGCCGCCTGCTCCTTGTAGTCCCAGGAGCGCCACAGGATGCTGGAGCACGACTCGGGCGAAATAACCGAGTACCAGGTGTTTTCCAGCATCAGTACCCGGTCGCCGATACCGATGCCCAGGGCCCCGCCCGAAGCGCCTTCGCCGATAACGACGCAGATGACGGGCACCTTGAGCATGAACATTTCCTTCAGGTTGCGGGCAATGGCCTCGCCCTGCCCCCGTTCCTCGGCTTCCTGGCCCGGGAAAGCGCCCATCGTGTCAATCAGGGTGACGATGGGCTTATTGAACTTCTCGGCCAGCTTCATCAGGCGCAGGGCCTTGCGGTAGCCCTCGGGGTTGGCCATACCGAAGTTGCGGTACTGCCGCTCCTTGGTGTTACGACCTTTTTGCTGACCAATGAACATCACCGAGCGGCCGTTCAGGTCGGCAAACCCACCGACCATGGCCTTATCGTCGCCCACGGTCCGGTCGCCGTGCAGCTCCACAAATTTGGAGGTCATGCCCTCGATATAGTCGAAGGTGTAGGGCCGGTCGGGGTGGCGCGAGAGCTGCACCCGCTGCCAGCGGGTGAGGTTGGTATAGGTTTCCTTCTTAAGAGCCTTGATTTTAGCTTCCAGGGCCGTTACGGCTTCCGATACATCAACCTGGCTGTCGAGAGCCAGTTGTTGCATTTCGCGGAGCTTGCCTTCGAGGGCAGCAATGGGTTGTTCGAAATCGAGGAGCATCGCCGGGGTGAATGCGTCAGGGGTGGCAGAAATGGAACTGGGTTGAGGTTGCCCGAAGCAGCCCCAGAGAAAAGCAAAGGTAAGCGAAACGCCTCCATACGTGCCGCCTGGGGCCGGGAATGATTTTTTGAAAAAATAATGTCGCTGAAAAACAGCCAGAAAGCTCGGCCGCAGCAATTTATTTGCAGAAAAAGCCGCGCTAGGGTTGTGTAATCTAAACGGAGCCTCTACTTTTGCACCACTTCAACGGAACGCAGCTGGCTTCCGGGAAGAAAATGGTTCGGTAGTTCAGTTGGTTAGAATGCCGCCCTGTCACGGCGGAGGTCGCGGGTTCGAGTCCCGTCCGGACCGCAAAAGGCTCTTAGCATCACGCTAGGAGCCTTTTTCGTTTTTAGCCCTCCCGTCTGCAAACCCTGTAGCATCAGCCAATGCCCGCCGCATTTGCTACTTTGCCGCCATGAAGTCTCCCCTAAGCCTGCTGGCAACCCCGGCCCCCGTAGTCCCGCTGCTCGAAACGCCCGACTTGCTCCTGCGCGGCCCTCGCCTCAGCGACTTACCCGACGCCGCGGCCATGCATACCGACCCGGATTTTTATCGTTTCCTGGGCAATAAGCCCCAGTCTCAGGAAGACGTGTGGCGCCGCCTGCTGGGCCAGCTTGGGCACTGGGCCATGCTTGGCTATGGCTCCTGGGCTATTGAGGAAAAAGCTACCGGCCGCTACATCGGCACCGTCGGCTTCTTCGATTTTCAGCGCGACCTAACTCCTTCCATCAGCGGCGCGCCAGAAGCCGGCTGGGTGCTAACGCCGAGCGTGCACGGCCGCGGCTTTGCCAGCCAGGCTCTGCAGGCGGCCTTTGGCTGGGCAGAGGCGCATCTGGCCGCCGACCGTATCACCTGCATCATCGACCCCGACAACGTGGCCTCTTTGCGGCTGGCCGATAAGTTTGGCTTCCGGGAATTTGCCCGCACTACCTACCACGACGCCCCTATTGTGCTGCTGGAACGGCGCCGCTAGGCCCCTACCCCAGACGCCAGTCTGCTCCTGCTGGCTTGAAAAGGACTAGCCGTCCAAAAATTAATGTCGCTTAAAACCAGCTACAAAGCCTCGTCACGCAGCTTTTTTCGGCAAAAACATTGCCCCAGGGTTGTGTAATCTAAACTGAGCCTCTACTTTTGCATCACTTCAACGGAACGCAGTTGGCTTCCGAAGGAGAAAATGGTTCGGTAGTTCAGTTGGTTAGAATGCCGCCCTGTCACGGCGGAGGTCGCGGGTTCGAGTCCCGTCCGGACCGCAAAGGCCCTTCAGATTCGTCTGGAGGGCCTTTTGCTTTTTATGCCTTTCGCTTTTAGTAGGTTCGCCCGCGCTTCAGTAAGTTGATATTGCTCACCTGATCTAAATATAAAAAGTCGGGCCCCGGTTCGTAGTGAACCGGGGCCCGACTTTTTAGCTAGTGCCAGCTCTTAGCGTAGCACCAGCTTGGTGGTGGCTCCATCCTGGGCCCGCACCACGTACAGGCCGGGCGTGAGCCCCTTGGTTTCGACCTGCGAGGCCTGCCGCAGCTCCCGCACTGGCCGCCCGAGTACGTCGGAGAGCGTGCCGGTGACGGGGCGGCTGAACTGCACCACACCACCCGTCGTCGGGTTGGGGTAGACCAGCAATGGCTGGGCCGCGGCCTGGGCCGGCGTAGTGGCCGTAACGATGCCACGCAGCTGTACCCCGTACACGGCCACCGTGCTGCTGACCTCATTGGCCAGAATCACCAGCGGCTGCCGGGTCGGGCTGTTGGCGGCCGAAACGAATACGATGCCCTCGGGGCCCTGGTCGCCGGTGCCGGCGGTGGTGCTGCGGTTGTTGATGTACTCTACCAGCCGCGGCTGGGCCGGGTCGTTTACGTTGAATACGGCCACGCCGCCGATGCGCTCCAGGGACACAAAGGCATACACCGTGTCGCGCAGGACGGCCGTGGTGACGCCTTCCGGCTCGGGGCCTTTGTCGTCGGAGCGGTTTTTCCGGACAGGTACGCCCGTGCTGTTGCTGGCGTTGAAAATGCTGCCAAAGGTGGCATCGGTGCTGGTGAGGCGTTCCAGAAAGTCGCCACTATCGTGGACCAGGGCGCCGGTGGTGGCATTCAGAATGCTAAAGGAGCGGCCCCCGAAGGCGTAAATCTGGTCGAAGTCGCCGTCTCCGTCGGTGTCGCCGAGCTTGTTGGTTACGTTCAGGCGGCCCAACGCCTGGGTGTTCTTGAGCAGGGCCGCCTGAGGAAAGGCCGTAGCATCGAGCGGGTAGGCCGCGTCGCCAAGGCGCACGGCTTCGGTCAGGGCCGAGTATTCGCGGGCGTCGCCTTCGTTGGCCGTGAGCAGGTAGCGCTGACCAGCTACTTCAAACGTGGCCAGGGCGTCGGGCTGGCGCATGCCGCGGATGGGCCAGTTGGCCAGCAGCACGTCGGGCGTCTGGTCGGAAGCATCGAGGGCAAAGCCGGGCTGGCTGTGGTCCTGGTAGCCCAGGGCCCGTACGCTGGTGAATTGCTTGGTCGTCAGGTCGAGCGTGGCCAGGGCGTTATTTTCCTGCAGCGTAATATAGGCCGTGCGCGAGTCGGCCGATACGGCTACGTATTCGGGCTCCAGGTCCTGGGCCACGGTGCTGGGCGTAGTAGCCGTGCCGCCGTAGAGGCGGATGCCGTCGGCGCGGAGCTGGGCAGCCTGGCCGTTATAGTTGGTAAAGCCTACCGTCGTCACGCTGGCCTGGGTTAGGCCGGCCACTCCCCCGCTGAAGTCGATAACCGAAACCGAGCCTTCCGGATCAGTGCTGTAGTCCGACTTTGGCTCGCCTTCGTTGGCCGTCAGCAGCAGACGGCCGTCGGGCGAGAAGGTAATCATGTCGGGCAGGGCCCCTACTGCTACCTGCTTGAGAAACGTGCCGTTCTGGTCGAAGAATACCACACTGCCGTTTTGCTGCGGGTTGGTGTTTTCGACGGCACAGGCCACCACACCATTGCGCACGGCCACGGAGTTGATGTTGCCATAAGGCAGAATGTTTACTGACGAAACCGGCGTAAGTGCTCCGTTGCCGGCCAGACTCAGAATGTCGAGCTTGCCCCCTACCGAGTTGGCCACGTACAGGCGCTGGGTAGTAGGGTCGTGGGCCACGATTTCGGCCGAGTTGGTACCGGAAGCGCCATTCTGGTAGCTGCCCAGGTGACGCAGCGTAAAGCCCTTGGTCTGGGTTGGAGCCACCCCGTCATTGTCCTTGATATAGACCAGGAACTCACTGGCCCCGGCGGCCAGCGTGGCATTGGTGGGGTTTTGCAGCTTCAAACTGAAATACTCTGCTCCCTCAGCCAGGGCATCATCGGTCAGCGGAATCACCAGGCTTTGGTCGGCGGTGCTGCCGGCCGGAAACGTGAGGGTGCGGGGGCTAGCATAGGTAAAATCGGTACCAACCGTGGCAGTGCCCAGGCCGGGCTGCAGGGCCACTTCTACAGTGCTAGCCGTCGTGCCGGGGTTCTGAATGCTGACCGGAAGGGTAATAGTGCCGGCGTTTTCGTTGACCACGGCTGAGCTGGCAGCCAGGCGGATGGTGGGCGTGATGGCCACGGCTGAGCGGGTCAGTTCTACCTCATCCCAGGCGGCCCAGTCGTCGTTGCCGTTCTGCTTGGCGGCCAGGCGCAGGCGCACGTGGGTGCTACCGGCCGGAATAGATACGGTTACGGTTTGGTAGGACCGGGTGTCCTTGCTGAGCTGCACGTAGGTTTTGGTGGCCGGCCAGGTCGTGCCGTTGTCGTACTGCACCACGTAGGCCAGGGAATCCGGGCCGTCGAAGGCGTTGGTGAAGTATTTAAAGCTGACTGTATTTGCCGCGCCCGTTCCGGTTTGCAGCTGCACCGGAGCAAAATCCAGGTAGTGCCAAATCAGCACGTCGTTGGTGGCCGGATTTTGCAAGTCCTGCATGCCCCAGAGCGTAGCCCCGGCGGCGGGCAGGGCCTGCACGCTAGCCGTGCCACTGGTTGTGCCGATGCTGGGTACGGCGGCCCAGGTATCGGTCAGGCTGGGGAAGCTGTAGGTGGCCGGGGTTGGGGTGAAAGTCCAGGTGTCGGCGGCACTGGCTTCGAACCCCTGGCGCAGGGTTTGGGCCTGGGCCGCGGGCCGCGAAAGGGCAAGTAAGCTTAGCGCGGTAGCGCCCAGAGCGTAGAGTTTTGATGGCATCAAACAGGAACTTGGTGGTTGAATGCATCAAAGCTACCGGCAGTCTGTTACGGCATGTTTATGAGTCAATTACCGAATTGTGAACAGGCTTATTCAACCGCTTTTACCCAAATGTTTATACCCGGGATTCGCCTTTATACTGCTCCTGCTGCTGCCTTCCCGGCCAGAAACTGCTGGTACCAGCGGCCCGAATCCTTGACGGTGCGCTGCTGGCTTTCGAAGTCGACGCTGACCAGGCCGAAGCGGGGCTCGTAGCCTTCGGCCCACTCGAAATTATCGGTAAAGGACCAGGCAAAATACCCGTCCACAGCTATTCCTTCGCGCTTGGCCCGCAACACCTGCCCGATGCAGGCCTGCAGAAACGCCTGCCGCTCGGGGTCAGCCAGGCAACCTAGTTGCGGGGTCGGGTCGGGAAAGGCCGCGCCGTTTTCGGTAACAATCAGCCGGGGAGCATTAGGATAAGCGGCAAACTGCCGGAGCATGTGGTAAAGGCTTTCAGGATACACCTCCCACCCCATTTGGGTATAAGGCACGCCCCGCAGCTTGGCGCCTACCAGCGTGGCCCAGGCCAGGGGCACGTAGGGCGAAAAGCGCACAACCTCCCGGGTGTAGTTCTGCACGCCCAGAAAGTCGAAGGCGAAGGGCAGCCGGGCCTCGTCGCCGGGGCGGATGTAGCGGTCCAGCCAGCGGAGCACGGGCAAGTCGGCGCTGGGGTAGCCCAGGCCCAGGGCCGGCTCTACGAACAGGCGGTTCAACAGCGCGTCGGCGCGGCGCAGGGCCCGCGCGTCCCGCCCCGACTCCGGCCGCCAGGGCGTCAGATACGAACAGGAAAAGGTAGTACCAATCTGGGCCCCGGCCGGCAACGCGGCGCGCAAGGCCCGGCCGCCTTCGGCCTGGGCCAGGGTTGCGTGGTGCACCGAAGCCAGAAACCCGCCCAAACTACGCCGCCCCGGCGCGTGCAGCCCCAGCAACTGCCCCGCCCCGACGAACACCATAGGCTCATTGAGCACCATCCAGTTCGTGACCCGGTCGCCGAGGCGGGCCGCCACGTGCTGGGCGTAGTCGGTGAACCAGCCCACCACGTCGCGGTGAGCCCAGCCCCCACGACGCTGCAGCTCGGCCGGCAAATCCCAGTGGTAGAGCGTGAGCCAGGGCGTAATTCCCCGCTCCAGGCAGCCATCCACCAGCCGCTCGTAGAAATCGAGGCCGGCGGCATTGACCGGGCCGGTTCCCTGGGGCTGCACCCGCGACCAGGCCACGGAAAAGCGGAAATCGGGAATTCCCAGCTCCTGCAACAGGTCTACGTCCTGGGGCCAGCGGTGGTAGAAGTCGCAGGCCACATTGGCCGTTTCGCGGCGGCGAATTTTGCCGGGCCGGCGCACAAACTCGTCCCAGATACTGGGCCCTTTCCCGTCCAGGTTCCAGGCCCCTTCGGTTTGGTAAGCCGCCGCCGACACGCCCCAGCGGAAGTCGGGGCCAAAGTCGGCGCGGGAAAACTGGACGGGCGTGGTCGACGGAAAAAAGGCGGCGGGCAGGGCCGCGTCACGTTCAGGCATGTGCTACTAACGAAGGAAAAGCCGGGCCGGCCGTACCGGCCGCGGCACTTAGCGGACCAGCACCGGCAACTGCTCCAGCAGGAGCTTGTCGAGCACGGCCTCGGTTTGGTCGGGATACTGCACCGGCACGGGGCGGCCGGAGCGCAGCCAGTCGTCGAGGGCCACCAGGTGCTTGTCCTTAAGGCTCTTGACGACCGGCACGCCCAACCGGGCCAGGGCCGCCGCGTTGCAGGCCTGCTCGTACTGGTGCTTCATGGGAATGACCAGCAGCTTTTTGCCCAAGTACAGGGCCTCAGCCGGCGTTTCAAACCCCGCCCCGCAGAGCACCCCGGCGCTACGGGCCAGGCTGTCGGTGAAGGCCGCGCCGCTCACGGGCCGCACCCGCACGTTGCCGTGCTCCGACTCCTGGGTGCTGTGCTTGGAAAACACTTCCCAGCGCGTGGCCCCGCTCAGGTAGCGCAGGCGCCGCACCAGGGTTTCCTCATCGAAGGCGGGCAAGTACACTGTGTAGTGGCCGTCGTTGCGCGGGGCCAGCTCCCGCACCTGCCGCCGGATAACGGGGGTGTGAATGCCGGGCTCGTACTGGTCGAAGTGAAAGCCGTAGTGGGCCGTGGCCGGGGCGTAATGCCGCAGCACAGCCCGGCCGATGAGGTCTTCCTTCTCGGGGCGTGGAGCATATTCGCTCAGCACGGCACTTTGGTGGCTCAGTGCCACGCAGGGCACCCGCCGCAGCTGGCAAGCCCAGGCCGACACGGGCTCAAAGTCACTGATAACCAAATCGTAGTTTTCCACCGGCAGTTGGCGAATTTCGCGCAGAAAAGCGGCCGAATTAAGCTGCCAGAAGGTTTTGACGAAGTTGACCCCGCCTTTCTTGCCGAAGATAAAGCCCATGCCGTGACAGCGGTAGCGCACCGGAAAAGGCAGGACAATATCGGCTGGCGGGCCGCTGAGCAGCACATCCACGCGGCTGGCCCGCTGCTGGAGCAGGGGCACGATATCGAGGGCGCGGCTCAGGTGGCCGTTGCCGGTCCCTTGGATGGCATAGAGAATTCGGGGCATTAGCAGCAGAAAATTGGCCGGAGGAAAGTGGCTCGGGGCAGGCTCATTCGGGGCGGCGGTGCAGTTGAAACTCCACCAGTAAGTCGCTGAGCAGCTCGGCCACGGGCGCGTCGGCGGCTTGGTCGTGGGCGTCGGCTGGGGCGGCAGGCTGCTGCATGGCCGCATCGGCGGCGTAGCGGTAGAGCTGCCACCCGGTATCAGCTGCGTACTCCAGGGCCGTTAGGTTTTCGACCCAGTCGCCCGAGTTCAGGTAGGTTACGGGTCCGCGGGACGTGGGCAGCTCCTTTATTTCCGGCTGGTGAATATGCCCGCAGACCACGAACTGGTAGCCGCCCTCCCCGGCAATGCCCGCGGCCGTCTGCTCGAAGTTACTGACCAGGTTCACCGCGCCCTTCACCCGGTCTTTCACCGCCTTCGACAAGGCTACCCGCGGCCGACCAAGCTTGTGCAGCAGAAAATTGACCACCCGGTTGAGCACAATCAGAAAGTCGTAGCCGTGGGCGCCAAGCTTGGCCAGCCAGCGCGAGTGCTGCATGGTCACGTCGAATACGTCGCCGTGAAAAAACCAGGCCTTGCCCGCCGGCAGCTCCAGCACCAGCTTATTATCAATGCGCAGATTGCCCAGACGGGTGCCGGCAAACTTGCGCAGCAACTCGTCGTGGTTGCCGGTCAGGTAGTGAATATGGGTGCCTTTGGCGGCCAGCCCGGCCAGGTAGCGCACCACCCGCATGTGGGACGCGGGCCAGTAGTTTTTGCTGAACTGCCAGATGTCGACGATGTCACCGTTGAGCACCAGCACCTTGGGCTTCACGCTTTTGAGGTAGCGCAGCAGCTCAGTGGCGTGGCAGCCGTAGGTGCCCAGGTGCACGTCGGAAACGACCACCACGTCGAGCTTGCGCCGCCGGGGCCGGGGCTCACGCATGGCGGGGCAGCGTTAGGCGGCCAGTGGGCACGGGAGTGTCCAGGGCGGTATTTTTGCGCCGGAAAGCTGACGACAGCCCGGCCACCGAATGCAGGGCAAAGGCCAGCACCAGGGCCAGCTGAAACAGCGCGTAAGCCAGCCACCGCAGCAGGCGCCGGCCAACAGGAACAACCACGGGAGCAGGCATAGAATCAGAACGTTTGACCCACTACAAAGCTCGCCACCGCGTGTGACCTGGGCGTTACCCTGGGGTTATGACTAGGTCACGTTTTGGTTGACCTGCCGATTGGCGGGTTGCGTCGCTTGGCAGCCGGGGTTGAACGAAGCCCCTATGGACGTGTCGCGCACTTGCGTACCTTTGTGGCATGGTGGTCTGCCCACTCCCCTATATTTCCCTTTTATCTCTTGATGAAAAAGCTTTTCCTCCTCGTTGCCCTGCTTTCTTCCTTTGCCGCCTCCGCCCAAATGGTGACCCCGGAGCGCAAGCGCTATATGCGTCCTAAGAAGGACGAAGAATGTGCCTTGGTGCAGAACGTGACGAAAAATACCGACGAGGATTCCCAAAAAGATGCCTCCATGACGCGCGTGGCTTACCGGCCCTACGCCGAGCTGGTCACGGCCCTCAATGCCATGCGTGAAATGAACCGCTGGGCCGACAGCACCTACCAGCGCCGCTTCAAAAACCTGCCCCTGGGCGGGGAGCTGCAGGTGACCATGTACCGCCGCGGCGCCCAGAACGCCGACCCCTCGGCCCTGGCCCTGAAAGCTACCACCAAAGACGGCAAGGAAGTGCTGGCCCAGACCCTCACGGCCGGCACCGGCCGCTTCTGGAACCAGGACCAGTACAAGAGCGAGCGGGTTATTCCATTTGTAAAAATGGAGACGCCTCAGCCCTTAACCCTGGTTATTTCCGATGCCAAGCTAAAGCAGGACTTCGAATACATCATCAACGTTCAGTAACTACCTGAACGTCGTTAAACATAAGGCCGAGTGAGGTTTACCCCACTCGGCCTTATGTTGTCCGGCTTTTATAAATAGTAAAAACCGGCTTTCTCCAGCTTACCCAAAAGGCTTACCGGAGCTGCGCCCACTGCACGGCAATCAGGGTTTTGGCGTCCTCCCAGGGTTCGGCCACGAGCTCGTCGTAGCTCAGGTAAACGACGTCGATATTCTCGTTTTCGTCGGCTACGCCCCCACCCGCGCCAGTCTGCCGGCTCACTTCGGCGTAGTAAAGCCAGAGCTGCTCGGCGCTGCCACCGGGCGAAGAGTAGAAGTTGCGGATAAAGGTTATCTGGTCGACTTCGTAGCCAAGCTCTTCCTGAATTTCGCGCCGCATGGCGTCTTCTGGGTTCTCACCTGCCTTATCGAGCATGCCGGCCGGAATCTCCAGCACCTCTGCTTCGGCCCCGACGCGAAACTGTCGGACAAAGATGTAACGCTGCTTTTGGGTGTCGAAAACCAGGGCTCCGACGGCTTGCCCAGGCTCAAAACGCTCCCGCTTGAGCTGCTGGTCGCCGTCCTGCACCAGCAATTGCGTAAGTTTGTAGAATCCGTCGTGAAGGATTTTGCGGTCGGTGATGTTCATAAATAAGTAAGGTTAGTGACTTTTCACTGGCCGGCGCGTACAACCGCCGGTGTGCTGCCTGGCTTATACGCTGGGCGCGGCCCAGGGCTTCGGCCGGGCCAAAGGTTTCTTTTTCCGCCAAATTAATCCGCTTACCCGCAGCCTGCTTTTTAGAAAAAAGGCTGCACCGGCCGTTTCAAGTAGTGCCGCGGCCTTTTTTCTTTTCCATTTCCTTTCTGATGACGTTCGACGAACTCAATCTAATTCCGCCTATCCTGCGTGCCTTGCACGAGGAAGGCTACACCACCCCCACGCCCATTCAGCAGCAAGCCATTCCGCACGTGCTCGACGGGCGCGACCTGCTGGGCGTGGCCCAAACCGGCACCGGCAAAACCGCGGCCTTTACCGTTCCCATTCTGCAGATTCTGAGCCAGACGGCCAAGCTGCAAAACCAGTCGCACTCCCGCATCCGCTGCATGGTCCTGACTCCTACCCGGGAGCTGGCCATCCAGATCGGGGAAAGCTTTGCCGCCTACGGCCGCCACTTACCCTTGCGCCACACCGTTATTTTCGGCGGCGTGGGCCAGTTGCCCCAAACCAATGCCCTCAAGCGCGGCGTGGAAGTGCTCATTGCCACGCCCGGCCGCCTGCTCGACCTGATGAACCAGGGCTTCGTGGATCTGCGCCACATCGAGGTATTTGTGCTTGATGAGGCCGACCGCATGCTCGACATGGGCTTTATCAACGACATCAAGCGGATTCTGCCCAAGCTGCCGACTTCCCGCCAGACGCTGTTTTTCTCGGCTACCATGCCCGGGGCCATCCAGGAGCTGGCCGGCTCCATTCTGAAGCCGAACCCGGTAAAAGTGGCCGTGACGCCCGTTTCGAGCACCGCCGACACGATTACCCAGTCGGTGTACATGGTGCCTAAAAACGACAAACCCGAGCTGCTGGAGCACATCCTCAAGGATAAGAACATTAAGCGCGTGCTCGTCTTTACCCGCACCAAGCACGGAGCCGATAAAGTCGTGAAAACGCTGGCCAAGGCCAACATTCCGGCCGAAGCTATTCACGGCAACAAGTCCCAGAACCACCGGCAGCGGGCCTTGTCGAACTTCAAAGCCGGCAGTACCCGCGTGCTGGTTGCCACCGACATTGCCGCCCGCGGCATTGACGTGGACGAACTGACGCACGTGATTAACTACGAAATCCCGAACGAGCCCGAAACCTACGTGCACCGCATTGGCCGCACCGGCCGGGCTGGTGCTGATGGCGTGGCCTTGTCCTTCTGCGACGAGGAAGAGCGGGCTTACTTGCAGGACATCCAGAAGCTGATTCGCCGTCAAATTCCGGTAGTTTCCGACCATCCGTTCTTCAGCGTGTTCGTGGTGCCCGTGCCGCTCACTGGCGGCCCGGCCATTCAGCGTCCCAAGGGCCCGGCGGGGCGGGCTCCCCGGCCCGGCCGTGGTGGTGAGGCCCGCCCGCCCCGCGCGGCGGGCTCTGGCCAGGCTTCGGGTCGCTCCGGCGGCGGCACTTCCTCCGGCCGGGGCGAGTCGCGGCCGGCTGCTTCGGGCGGGGGCCGCTCTTCTTCGGCTAATGCCAACCGCCCCGCCGGTGAGCGGACTCCCGGTAGCGGCAGTGGTGGGGGGCAGCGGCGGCGTTTCCGCGGCGGCAATGGCGGCGGAAGCCGGTAACGGTAGCTGACACACTTTTGCTTTCTCCAAAAAGAGCGTCCGAACCCTAGTTTGGACGCTCTTTTTATGCCTGTTTCGTTTAGAGAATAAGCTAAGAGTACTGCGTATCAGCGCAGAATTATCAATCGAACCAAAGTTGGTTTCGACGGATACTGCCGGCGGTTGAAACAAAAAAAGCTGTTTCCAGCTTATTAACGCAGCCGTTTGATCTTGTTTTTCCTTCTTTCTTTATTCCCGTAATTAGTATGGCCCTCAGCACATTTCCTGTCATTCAGGCCCTGCGCGACACTGCCCAGCGCCTTGCCACGCAAGCGCCCTACCAGTGGGGCCACATGGGCAGTTGCAACTGCGGCCACTTGGCCCAGACCGTTACCCACCTGACCAAAGCCGAAATCCACGCCCGCGCCATGCAGCGCTACGGCGACTGGGAGCGGCAGCTACTCGACTATTGTCCCACCAGTGGCCTGCCCATCGACCAGACCATTGATGAAATGCTGGCTCTGGGCTTTACCCGCTCCGATCTAACTCATCTGGAGCGCCTTTCCGACCCTACCATCCGGGCGGCTATGCCTTTCGAGCGCCGCAACGCGCTACGCCACAACTACCGCGACGACGTGGTGTACTATATGCAAACCTGGGCGCAGCTCCTGGAAACTCAGCTGCTGGGCACTATCCAGCTACCCACGGAGTTGGTTGGGGCTCTGGCTCCGCTGCCCGCCCCGGTCGCCAGCTAATAGAGCAGACAGGCCGCTACACAACCCGAAATGCCAAAGCCCCGCCGACTGTCGTCGAGCGGGGCTTTTATTTTTGGCGGGCACTTTAGCGGTACCCCCTAAGCAGATATTACTGGGTTACGTTGCTGCGCTGCGCTTCCCGGTACATTTCGGCCCGGTGGTTACGCTTATAAGCAGCATCAGCGTTGGGGTCCTTCTCAGGGTCAGGAGCTTGCTCGCAGGAGGCGAGGAACAACGAGCCGCAAGCGGCAATCAGGAAGAGCAGACGGGACTTTTTCATGGCCCAAAGGTAAGCACCGTCTCTAAAACAGCCAAGTATTCCGACGCATCTCTACCTGCCCAGCGAGTAGCAGCTACGCTTTTGCTAGGGCAAAGAAATGTAACGCGGCTAGCCCTGCTGCAATATCCCGTGTCCCACTCTCCACCTTTGTTACATTTGACAACTGGCGTATTTACTTAATTCTCTACGCAGGACTCCACTTCAATTCATTTCTCTGCCCCAAATTCAGCTTCTAGGCCTCAGTAATAAAACAGAACTACCTCGCTAAATCCGTTAGCGCCGGAACCGTCGCCTGATATTGCCTTTTTCCACGGCTACCACTTGTCAAACCTCTTAGCAAGCAGCAAGCTGTATTGCCGAATACCTCATTTTCTTAACCATCTTTATTAAATTAGACTAATCTTCTAAAAACGAGTCTAAGCCAAATACCATATTCGGGTTAACTTCTACTTTATTTTTGTCTCATATATTCTCTGAAATACAGAATGTTAACACACAAATATCTCCTTCGCTATACATACACGCACAAACTCTCCCGCACTATACTTATCCGGAGCACAACAATAGGCTAACACACTACCAAAATGCCGGAGAGGATGACGAGAATAGCGGAAAAACAGGGGAGCCTTTTTACACTCTGCCAAATTGTACTACCTACTCAGTGCGCCCACAATCAAGCTGTTTAGCGCTACCCAATAGTCAATAAGCGTTACTCCGGCTGGTAGTCGGCAAAGGTGCCGTCGTGGTAGAAGATGACGATACGCCTAATCTTCTTACCTGGCTCTGCCAAAGCCAACAGGGAAGCTGCTGAAGGTGCCATCAGCTCGTTTTCGTTGGTCGGTTTAGTAGCAGTTGATATTGGCGGTGCCACGGGGGCAACAGGCGCTGGGGCAACCAGAGCTTCAGCCACGGGCGTAGGTGGGGCAGGCTCCGCAACGGGTAGGCTTTTAGCTGCTGGTGGCGGCAAAGTAGCTTCAAGAGGGGCAACCGGTGGGATAGGCGTAGACCTTGCCCGTTTTACGGCTGTTTCTGTAGCCTCTACAGCACGCTCGGGTTCCTTGATGGGGGTGAGCAGAACGGGGGGCTCGGGCTCACTAGAGGGCAGCATAGGGCCAGTACCACTCAGTAGCCAGGCTAACGAAAGATCCGGGAAGGCCCCGATGATCTTCTGCACTACTTCCAAGCTAGGCTTGTTGCGTCCACTCAGAATATGGCTTACAATAGGTCGAGCCACCCCGATAACATCCGCAAATTGAGTAGGGCTCAACTGCCGGGCTTGTAACAGGGCTCGAATACGCTCAACCATGAAAGTACAATCTAGATTTACAAATGTACGAAACTACCGATGGGCTGGAGAACAAGTTTTACAATAAAACAGATGTAAACAAACAACATAATGAGCGATTACTTTTGTATACAGTGTTATTATCCCTCCCATACAGTTTACAAAACTAAAACATTTGTAAACTATCAATTTACTCTATCCAGAGAATGCATTGAGTTTGTATCAGTCCATACTTAGGGCGTATTAATTAATGGGCGCCGTACTTGCTGGGTTACTAGTAGCGAGGAGCTGAAACGAAAACAGGCTACCGGCAATTCTTGCCGGTAGCCTGTTTGTAGCATAGTTATTTTCCTGGCCCTGCCTAGTCGAAATACTCCCGTGCCAAAGCTTTGTCGTGGTTATAAATGTCGTCGCGGAAGTGTAGGTTTCCAGCCTCGTCAACCCAGGCCGTGAAGTACACCAGGTACACGGGAAGTTTTTCCTTCAAAGAAACATACTTCTCCTTGCGGTTGGCAATGGTATCCTGAATGGTTTGCAAGTCCCAGCCCGGCTTGTCACGCAACAGGTACTCGGCTAGTTTCAGCGGCTCCGCTACTCGTACGCAACCGTGGCTGAAGCCCCGCTTGGTCTGGCTAAATAGCTCGTCGTGGGGCGTGTCGTGCAGGTAGATATCGTTCGAGTTAGGGAAGATGAACTTCACCTCACCCAGGTCGTTCTTGGGCCCAGGACGGCGCCGGACCGTGTACTTGAACGTCTCCTGCCGGATGCTCGACCAATCGATAGAGCCGGGGTCAACGGCTACTGCTTTTTTGCCATAGCCTTTTACCACTTCCATATCGAGCCGGTCCAGGTAGCTGGGGTTGTTGATCAGCTTCGGCTTTAACTCCTTCTCAATAATGCTCCACGGCACGTTCCAGTAGGGCGACAACACTACGTATTCCATCTTGTCGCTGAACACGGGCGTAGCGTTCAGGGTCTTGCCCACGATGACGCGCATATCGAAAACTTCCTTGTTATTTTCGATGACGTGCAGCTTGTAATCCGGAATATTGACCAGCAGGTAGCTGGGCTCAAACTTCTTCGGAATCCAGCGCCAGCGCTCCATATTCAGAATGATCTGATCGATACGAGCCGAGATAGGAATGTTCAGGGCTTTGAGCGTTTCGCCGCTCACGATGCCATCTGCTTTCAGGCCGTTGAATTCCTGAAACTGCTTCACCGCATTGACCAGTTCGCCAGTGTACTTCTCGGCGGGGGCCGCTGCGGGAGTTACGTTGCCCGTACTTTGCACCGGCGTTGCATTCGCCGCCGGAGTAGCCGGGGCCGCAGGTTCCGCCGCAGCGGTGCCACCCAGCAAGCGCTTACGCAACAGCGCTACCGCCGGCGATGCATCACCCGGCTTGATCTTGGTGGTAGCGGGCAAGGTAGGCCAGCCACCATTGCGCTGCACCGTGCGGTAGTCGGCCAGGGCTTTCTTGAGCCGGTCGTATTCGGGGTGCAGGGGCTCAAACTCGTAGTATGGGTAGGTACTCTCGCGCTCCTTGAGGATAGTCATCAAAGCCTTGTGCAACTTTATCTTGTTGCGCTTGACCTTCCAATCAATGCTTTTTACCTCGCGCGGATTTACTGTTCCCCGATAAAAATCGGAAGCCCAGTTAAAGTAAGTACCTGATAACGCGACATCTATCTCCTTTTCCAAGGTATTGCGCTTGGTCGAGTCCGACTTAGACTTTTCAAACTCGGCGAAGAGCTTGTCGAAGTCCTTCACCTTGTAGTCGCGGGGGTCGAGGCCTTCGTCGGCAGCCTTATTGATAACGCTGAGCAGGGTTTTGGCCTGGGGTACCAGTTCGTGGTTGCGAAACCAACCGAGGCGGTAGTCCCGCTCCCGGTAAAACTTTTTGCCCCATTCCAGCTGATCTTTGAAGGCGGGTTCAGCCGTCATGTAGCGGATGACGAAGGTGCTGTCGAGCGTGGGCTGGGCTCCACCGGCGATGGTAGGGCCGCCGGTTACGGCGCTCTTAATTTTATCTTTCTGATCCTGGCTGCATGCCGTGCACATCATGCTCAGGCTGATCAGCCAGAACAGGAGGACGGTAAGAAAAGCCGGATGATTTACTTGCTTCATGTAGGTAGGTGTGGTGAGAGAGGCAGAGTCGGCTACCGCTGCTACAGGTCGATTAGAAAGCTGACCAACGTGCGGCGTAACCCTCTGCGCGTTTTACTGCTTTCCGAGCCCTGGGGTTGTCGGGGAAGCAGAACCGCACCACGCTGCAAGATACTAGTTTTGCCGCTACTGGTTTGTGCAGCGGCCCCGCAAATTCCCCTCGGGGTTTAGGCTATATTTGCCGCCTTTCCCGTACAGGACAGGTACTGTTCCGCTTCTTCGGCTTCTGACGATATGTTTACTCCCGACCCGCATAGCTACGCCCGCCCCGCCCAGGTACAGGTGCGTCACTTACACCTCGACCTCCAGGTTGATTTCTCGGCCCGCACGCTGCGGGGCCAAGCCACCTGGCAGCTCACCAACCACACCGGTGCCACCGAGCTCTGGCTCGACGCCCGCACTCTAATTGTGGAGGCCGTGCACCTTGATGGTCCCACCGGCCCACTCACCGATTTCGAACTGGGGGCCGGCGACCCGGTGCTGGGTCAACCCCTGCGCATCACGGTACGTCCCGACACGACAGTGGTCAGCATTCAGTACCATACCTCGCCCGGGGCAGCGGCTCTGCAGTGGCTAACGCCCGAGCAAACGGCCGGCCGGGAGCAGCCGTTTCTGTTCACCCAGTCGCAGGCTATCTTGGCCCGCACCTGGATTCCGTGCCAGGACTCGCCCGGGGTGCGCTTCACCTACGAGGCCCGGGTGCAGGTACCGGCTCAGCTGCTGGCCTTGATGAGCGCCGAGAATCCGCAGCAGCTCGACCCACGCGGCGAGTACTCCTTTAGAATGGAGCAACCTATTCCTTCCTACCTTATGGCCCTGGCCGTGGGTAACGTGGAGTTTCAGGCCCTAAGCACCCGCACCGGTATTTATGCCGAGCCCATCACCCTGCCCAGCGCCACACACGAGTTTGTAGATCTGGAAAAAATGGTGGCCGCCGCCGAAGATCTTTATGGCCCTTACCGTTGGGACCGGTACGATTTGCTGGTATTGCCGCCCAGCTTCCCATTTGGCGGCATGGAAAATCCACGTTTAACATTTGTAACACCCACCATTTTGGCTGGCGACCGAAGCCTGACCAGCTTGGTGGCCCACGAGTTGGCCCACTCCTGGTCGGGCAACCTGGTGACTAACGCTACATGGAATGACTTCTGGCTGAACGAGGGCTTTACAGTGTACTTTGAGCGCCGCATTATGGAGCGCCTCTACGGCAGCTCTTACTCGGATATGCTGCAGGTGTTGGGCCACACCGGCCTGCTGCATACCGTGGAAGAGCTTGGCGCAACCAGCAAAGACACCCACCTCCACCTCGACCTGGCCGGCCGGGACCCCGACGAAGGCCTCAATGAAATTGCTTACGAGAAGGGCGACTACCTGCTGCTAACCCTGGAAAAGCTGGTGGGCCGCGCCAAGCTCGACACCTTTATTAAGGAGTACTTTGCCCGCTTCAGCTTTCAGTCGATGGATACGGTTTCCTTCGTGGCCTACCTGCGCCGGGAGCTGCTCGACAACGAGCCGGCCCTGGAAGCCAAGTTGCAGCTCGATGCCTGGATTAATGGCCCCGGCGTTCCGGCGGCGGCTCCACCGGTGGCGTCGGAGCGTTTTGCGGCCGTGGAAGCGGCGTTGCAGAAATGGCAGCAAGGGTCACCGGCGGCAGCTCTGCCCACAACGGAGTGGAGCTCCCACGAGTGGGTGCACTTCCTGCACGGCTTACCCAAAAGTTTGTCGCCACAGCAATTGGCTGAACTAGACGCGGCCTTCGGGTTTACCCAGTCGGGCAATGCTGAAATCCTGGCAGCCTGGTTTCCGCTGGCACTGGCCGCCGGCTACTCTCCTGCCGACGAAGCCACAGAAAACTTTTTAACCAAGGTGGGGCGGCGCAAATTTCTGGTCCCGATTTACAAAGCCCTGCTGGCCGTGCCGGGCGGCCGGGCGCGGGCTCAGCGCATCTACGCCCAGGCGCGGGCTAATTATCATTCGGTTGCCACCAGTACCTTCGATACGATGGTAGGTCAAACAACTTAACTTGCCGTTGAGCTCCGGCAGGTGTGGCCTGAACCTTGCTGGCCCGTTCGGAGTTATTTTCCTTTCGTTGTCATTAAAGTTGATTTGTCGCGTTGAAAGCATCTAAACCTCTCGGGAAGTTAATTGCCATCGGAGGCAATGAGGATAAAGGCACCTACCCCAACCCGCGTACCAAGAAAAAATACTACCTCAACTTTTTTGAGCTCGGTATTCTCAAGCGCGTCGTGACGGAGTCGGGCAAAGCCAATCCGCGCATCGAGGTCATCACCACGGCCTCCATGATTCCGGAGGAAGTTGCCAAGATTTACGTGTCGTCGTTTGCCATGCTTAACTGCATGAACGTGGGCATCCTCGACATTCGCACGCCGGAAGATGCGCAGCAGCCCGAGTACCTGGCCCGCCTGCTCGAAGCCGACATCGTAATGATGAGCGGTGGCAACCAGTCGCGGCTGAAAATGATGTTCGGAGAAAGTGAGTTTCTGGACCGGATGACGGCCCGCTACTACAATGAGCCCAACTTCGTTATTGCTGGCACCAGCGCCGGGGCCATGGCCATGTCGCACATCATGATTATGGGCGGCAGCGTACCGGATGCTCTGATGAAAGGTGCCGTCAAGATTGGCACTGGCCTGAGTCTGAACCGCAGCGTGGTCATCGACTCGCACTTCGTGAAGCGAGGCCGCTTCGGCCGTCTGATGGAAGCCGTAGCGTTGCACCCCAAGCTCATCGGCATTGGTCTGGGCGAAGATACCGGGGTGTTGATTACCGAAGGCAACATCATTGAAACTATCGGCTCCAACCTAGTCATCATCATGGACGGCCACAACCTGCAGCATAACAACGCGGCGGCGGCCAAGAAAGGGGCGGCGCTGTCGATGGAGAACATGACTCTGCACGTGCTGGCCAAGGGCAACACCTACGACATCGAGAACCGTAAGTTCTACGCCGACAAAACGGCCTACGCTCCGGCTCCCACCGTGTCGCCGGAGCCGACGCCCGAAACATCGTCTGCTCCCCAAACGGCCACGGCATAGGCATCTGTACCTGCCTATATGCAGAACGCCGACTTTCGAGAAGAAAGTCGGCGTTCTGCATTTGACGTTTTATAAGCAAGCAAAAGACGATTTTTACTCCTTATATAATAGGCGCTAAAATACCCACCTGGTATTCCCGGTTCCGTCCTCAGATTTAGGACAGACATCAGGTAGAGATTTTCGCGGCAGCAGAGCAGCCTTAGTCCTTATAAATCCCCACGTATAAAGGGCCATTGGAGCTGAGGCTGGCGCGGTACATGCCGTCGGAGTTAAAGGGCAACGCAATCTGACCGGTGCTGTCGACGGCCACCAAGCCACCTTCCCCGCCAACCGGCGCAAGCTTGTCGTGCACCACGATACGGCAGGCTTCGGCCAGACTCAGGCCGCGGTATTCCATGAGGCAGGAAATATCGTGGGCCACCACCGCGCGCAGGAAAAATTCGCCGTGCCCGGTGCAGCTGATGGCGCATGTGCGGTTGTCGGCAAAGGTGCCCGAGCCGATGATGGGCGAGTCGCCGATGCGGGAGTAACGCTTGTTGGTCATGCCTCCGGTGGAAGTGGCGGCGGCCAGGTTGCCGTACTGGTCGCGGGCCACGGCCCCCACAGTACCCATTTTTTTCTTCGGGTCTTCATCCACGAAAGCCACGGGCTCTTCCAGCGGGGCCTTGACGGCCTGGCTATGATCGAGGCGCATGCGTCCTTCGGCCAGCGCTTCCTGGAGCTGGTCGAAACGGTGCTGGGTGAAAAAGTATTCGGTGGGCTGCATCGCCAGACCAAATTCCCGGGCCAGTTCTTCGTTGCCGGGATAGGCCAGCAGCACGTGCTCAGTTTTGTCCATCACCAGGCGGGCGGCCCGAATCGGGTTCTGAATGTGGCGGGCCCCGGTTACGGCCCCGGCCGCACGGTTGCGGCCGTCCATCAGGGAGGCATCCATTTCGTGGTGGCCTTCGTGGGTAAACACCGCGCCGCGGCCGGCATTGAACAAGGGGCAATCTTCGAGACTAATGACGGCCGCTTCTACCGCATCGAGAGCCGCGCCACCGTGGCGCAGTACGTCGTAGCCGGTTTCCAGGGCGGCCTGCAACGCCAGGCGGTAGTTCTGTTCGGCTTCAACCGACATCAGGGTGCGGGAGATGGTACCGGCACCGCCGTGCAAGGCCAAAGCAAGAGGAAAATCCATTGGATGGGGGGTTATTTAGAGGGCTGAGGGCAAGATCGAAAGGCAAAGATACGCAGCTCCACGGTCCGGATTTTGGGCGGCGTGGATAGCCATAACGCGTTTTTTTTCGTACGTTTGAAGTAAGGATTTACCCACTTAACGATTTTTTTTATGGCTTACGACGCTACCGGCCGCCTGCACGAGATTTTTGACGAACAGCAGGTGAGTGAGAAATTCCGCAAGCGCGAATTTGTGCTGGAAGTTCAGGATGGCCAGTACCCTGAGCATATCAAGTTCCAGTTGGTTCAAGATAAAACGGCCCTCATCGACTCCTACAAAGTAGGCGACGAGGTAAAAGTTACCTTCAACCTGCGTGGCCGCGGCTTCAACAAGAACGGCCAGATGCTGTACTTCACCAACCTGGAAGCCTGGCGTATTGAGGCTGGCACGGGCGGCGGTGCTCCCGCTGGCGGTGGTGGCTACAACCAGCAAGCGGCTCCCCGCGCTGCTGCTCCTGCTCAGAATCAGAACCCGAACCTGCGCGCTGCACCCGCAGCTCCCATTGCCGGCGACGACGACAACGACCTGCCCTTCTAAGGCAAGCACCGTCGGGCGCTAGCCCTGCACTTGTACAAAACGGAAGCTGGAACTCCTCTCTGGGAGCACCGGCTTCCGTTTTGCATATAGGCCCAGCTGGCATCTTCTGTTAAAAAGGAAAACTTCCGGGTATCGTTTTATCGTTTAGGAACTGTTCTGTGGCTATGCCGTAGTTCATCAATTGCTTTTCCTGCCCTCCTCCTTCCGCCCGCTCATGGCTGCGCTTGCTGATTCCCATTCGCTGAATGGAAAAAATATTCTTATTACCGGCGCCTCGGGTGGTATCGGCCAAGTTACGGCCCGGGAGCTGGCCCGGCGCGGTGCCCACCTCATCTTGGTGTGCCGCAGCCCGGAAAAGGCCGAGCAAACCAAGGCCCTGATCCAACAGGCTACCCCCGAGAGCACGCCCGATATTCTGCTCTGCGACCTGTCGCGGCTCAGCGAAGTGCGCACCTTGGCAGCGGAAGTGGTGCGGCGCTACCCCAAGCTGGATGTGCTCATCAACAACGCCGGCCTAATGCCCGGCCCGCTCACCATTACCGACGAAGGCCACGAGCTGAGCTGGGTTACCAACCACCTGGCCCCGTTTCTCTTGACCAATCTATTGCTGCCGCTGCTGGATGCGGCCGGTCAGGCCCGGATTATCAATGTGGCGTCGGAGGCGCATTGGCTGGGGGAGATTGAGCCGGCCCAGACCTTCCGCAACGCCCCCGACAAGTACAGCTCGTTTACGGCCTACTGCGACTCGAAACTGGCCAACATTCTGTTTACCAACGAGCTGGCCCACCGCCTGGAGCTTACCGGCATTACGGCCAACTGCCTGCACCCCGGCATCGTGGATACGGGCCTGGTAAACCCGGGTAGCTCCCGGTCCATGAAGCTGCTGTGGTGGCTGGCCCGCCCGGTGATGGTGACGGCCGAAGTAGGCGCCAAAACCACGATTTATCTGGCCACCGACCCGCAAGTAGCAGCCATCAGTGGGCGCTATTTCAAGAACAGTAAGCCCGCCCGCACTTCGGCTACAGCCCAGAACCGGGCCGAAGCCAGCCGACTGTGGCGCATTTCAGAAGAAGAAGCAGGCCTGGATTAGTCTCCTTGCGTACACTAACCGGGAGCGGGGCCAGCCTGAATTGGCTGGCCCCGGTTCTCAGCAGGCACTACGGAACCTATGTCAGAACTACAGGAACTCATCCGGCACGGCGAGGGCGAACGGCTGGAATTCAAGAAGAAAACCACCCATCCTACCCGTATTTCCCGGACCCTGGCCTCGCTGGCCAACACGCACGGTGGCCGGGTGCTGGTGGGCGTCGACGACGATGGGCGCATTGTGGGTGTGCGCGACGCGGAAGAGGAGATGTACGTGCTGCGCCTGGCCGCCGAACAATACATTGACCCGCCCATCCCACTGAATTTCAAGGAAGTCGAGGAAGAAGGCCGCACCGTGGTGATTGTAACCGTGCGCGAAAGTACCCACAAGCCTCACCGGGCCCAGGTGGCCGAGGGCGACTGGCGCGGCTACGTGCGAGTGCGCGACGAAAGTGTGCAAACCAGCGGCCTGACCGAAAAAGTGCTGGAGCGCCAGCAACCCCAGCAGTTTGAAAAGCTTCCGCTCAACCGCCACGAGCTAGCCGTGCTCGACTACCTGCGTAAGCACCCGCGCATCACCCTGGCTCAGTACATGAAACTCGGCAACCTGGGCAAGCGCCGGGCCTACCAGACGCTCATCAAGCTCACGCTGCACGGCTACATCCGTCACCACGACAAGGAGAAGGAGCCGTATTACACGCTCTGATCCACGATTAGTCTCTTCGCAAAACCCGAATGGCTAGGTGCGAAGTCTCCAGTTTATGCCCCAAGTTTAAGCGGCATTGCTCCAAGCCTTCGTCTTAACTGCTTAAGTCATGGTCACGGCTTTTCCCGGCTTAGCTACCCAGGGCCCCGTTGCCTTACCCCTACCTTCAAAACGCAAAAATCCCCGGCAGCTGAGTTCAGCTACCGGGGATTTTTGCGTTTCAATAACTAGGAGCGGGTTATTCGCTGCTGCTGTTTTTGGCTTTTTTCTTCTCGTCTTTGGCGGCTTTTTTCTCCTTGGGAGATTTAGCGGGCTCCTTCTTTTTCTCTTTGCGGGCGTCTTGTGCTTTAGCCATGGTGGAGTATGATTGGGTAGAAGATGGGTTTCCTGCTTCCTAACGCAGTCGGGCGGGTCGGTGTTGTGCCTCCGGGGTTCTAAACTAGCCCGGGCAGGTACCGTTCGCGCAGGATGCTCAGATGGTGCAGCTCGTGGCCGGGAATGATGAACAGCAAGGCCCGCACGCTGGCTGGCCCGCCATTGGCCGTGCCGGTGCGCGCCAGCTGGGTTTCCGAAAACGACCGAAACAACGACAGCGTGGCGGCGCGCACCGAGGCGTACTCATCTAGGATATCGCTCAGGTCCCGCTCGTTGGCTTCGGAATTGGGCACGTAGTCGTCCTGCTCGAAGCCGGGCAAATCGGTTTTGTCGTTCCGGGCCATCCGCAGAGCGCGGTAGGCAAAAATCCGCTCCGTATCGATGACGTGGACCAGCATTTCCTTAATACTCCACTTGCCGGGGGCATAGGCAAAACGCGCCTGCTCGTCGGTGAGCTGGCCCACGGCCTGCTGCAGGGCATCGGGCAGCTTGTCCAGCATGTAGAGCGGGTCGGCGCCCTCGGGAATGTGGCGAATGTAGGTGTCGTAGTAGGGCAAATACTGGCCCTCGATGGGCCGCTCGGTGGTAGACATAGACGGTGGAGCTTGGTAGCGGGGCGAAGGTAACCAACTTCCCGGGCTGGGGCTGCGTACACGCTGCAAATATTCGCTCCTAACCCCTCCCCCTCGACTATGTCGTCACTCGCCGAAAAAGGTCTGTCCATTTCCAAGAATGCGCTGTTCAGCGTTTTTATGAACCGCGCCGGCCGCCTGTTAGGCCGCCCTTTTAAAGTAGTACTGGTCCTCAACGAAGTAGCCAACAAGCTGGCCGACAAGAAAAGCGGCGACAACAAGTTCAAGCAGCTGCTGGACGTGATGCTGACCGTGGTGCGGCTGGTGAAAAACTACGTGAGCGGCTCCTACCGTCAGATTGAAACCCAGACTATTCTTTCCGGCCTGGGCGTGCTGCTCTACACCCTCTCGCCCATCGACCTGGTACCCGACTTCATTCCCGTCGTTGGCTTTCTGGATGATCTGAGCCTCATGAGCTGGTTTGTGGGCGCCTTCCAGGAGGAAATTACCCGGTTCCGGGAGTGGGAGAAAACCCACGCCAGTGAAGCCGAGGAAGCCGAAAAAGACCTAGTGCCTGCCGCCGTAGCCGTAGATACCGATAAAGCCACGCCTGCCGTAGCCGAGCTGGGCCATTCGTAAGCGCCCCGCACTTTTGCGCTGCCCTTGAACCCCAACCGAACCGGTTGGGGTTTCTTTTTTCAGTGACCCGGTCCCAAAGTCGGACGACACTAAAATTCCGCGAAATTTGCGCCCCACCCTTTTCTGTTCATCCACTCCCGTCCTCTATGCGCATTACTACCCGGCTGGCGCTGCTGGCCCTGTCTCTTCTTTCCTTCGTGCCCGCGGCCCGCGCCGACGAAGGCATGTGGCTCCCCCTGCTGCTCAAGCAGCTTAATGAGGCCGACATGCAAAGCAAGGGCCTCAAGCTCACCGCCGAGCAGATTTACAGCGTCAACCAGGGCAGCCTCAAGGACGCGGTGGTCCAGTTCGGCGGGGGCTGCACCGGCGAGATTATTTCCGACCAGGGCCTGCTGCTCACCAACCACCACTGCGGCTACAGCCAGATTCAGCAGCACTCTTCGGTGGAAAAAGACTACCTGACCAACGGCTACTGGGCCATGAACCGGGACCAGGAACTGCCCAATCCGGGCCTGACGGCTACGTTCATCGTCCGGATGGAAGACGTAACCAGCCAAGTGCTGGCCGGCGTGCCGACGGGCAACATTGCCGAAGCCGACCGGGAAAAGATGGTGCAGACCAACATTGCCCGCGTAGCCCAGGCTGCCGTGCAAAACACGCACTACGAGGCGTTTATCCGGCCGTTCTATAACGGCAATGAGTACTATATGTTTGTTACCGAGGTCTTTGAAGACATCCGTCTGGTGGGCGCGCCCCCGAGCAGCATCGGCAAGTTTGGCGGCGACACCGACAACTGGGCCTGGCCCCGCCACACCGGCGACTTCAGCATCTTCCGCATCTACGCCGGCCCCGACAACAAGCCCGCCGCCTATTCCAAGGACAACAAGCCTTTCAAGCCCCGCCACCACCTGCCCATTTCGCTCAACGGCATCAAGCCCGGCGACTTTACGCTGGTCTTCGGCTTCCCCGGCCGCACCAACGAATATCTGACTTCCTGGGGCGTGGATGAGGTGTACTCCCTTTCGAATCCGGCCAAAATCAAGGTGCGCGACGCCAAGCTCCGCCTGCTCGACCAGGATATGAAGGCCTCCGACAAGGTCCGGATTCAGTACGCGGCCAAGTATGCCAGCATTGCCAACTACTGGAAAAAGTGGATTGGTGAAACCCGGGGCCTGAAAAAGCTCGACGCCGTGAACCGCAAAAAAGAGCAGGAAGCCAAGTTTACGCAGTGGGCGCAGCAGGGTAACGAAGCCCAGAAAGCCGCCTACGGCCCATTGCTGCCCGAGCTGGAGAAAAATTACCGCGCCGTGCGCGACTACACCCTGGCCCGGGACTACGTGACCGAAGCCGCCATGGGCGTGGAGTTGCTGGCCCACGCCAACAGCCTGCTGCCCCTGCTGGACTTAGCGGAGAAAAAAGCTCCGGCTGCTGACGTGGCCACCGCCGTTGGCAAAGCCAAAAAGGGCATCGTGGGCTTCTTCCGCAACTATTCCCTGAGCACCGACCAGAAAGTGGCCGCCGCCCTGCTCCCGCTCTATGCCGAGGGCACGCCCAGGGCCTTGCTGCCGGCTTACGTGCAAAACCTACAGAAGCAGTACGCGGGCAAAACCGGCTGGGCTACCTACGTCAGCTCGCTCTACACCAAGTCGCGGCTGACGACTGAGGCCAGCACCCAGACAGTACTCGACGAGGTGGGCCAGGGCAACGTCAAGGCCCTGGCCGACGACCCGGCCGTGCAGCTTATCCGCGCCATTATTACCAACTACCGCGCGAACATTCTGCCCAACTACACCACCTACACCGATAATATTACCCTGCTGCAGCGCACCTACGTGGCTGGCCTGCGCCAGATGCAGACCGACCGGAAGTTCTACCCGGACGCCAACTCTACGCTGCGCGTCGCCTACGGCCAAGTTGCCACCTACGAGCCCGCCGACGGCGTGAAGTACGACTACTACACCACCCTCGACGGTATCATGGAAAAAGCCGACCCGACCAACCCCGATTTCGAGGTACCGGCCCGTCTGGCGGAGCTGTATAAGAACAAGGATTACGGCCCCTATGCCCAGAATGGCACTGTGCCCGTGGCCTTTATTGCCACCAACCACACCACCGGCGGCAACTCCGGCTCCCCCGTCATCAACGGCAACGGCGAGCTAATCGGCACCAACTTCGACCGGAACTGGGAGGGCACCATGAGCGACATTATGTTTGACCCCGACCGGGTGCGCAACATCACCCTCGACGTGCGTTACATGCTGTTCGTGGTCGACAAATACGCCGGCGCCGGCCACCTGGTCAAGGAAATGACCTTGGTGGGCGGGCCTAACGGCACTGCGGCGCCCGAAGCGGGCAAGGAAGTGAAAAAGATGAAAGTAAAGCGCAAGGCCGCCGCGCAATTATAAGTTCAGCCTTGCTTTCTACCCGCAAAACGCGTGGCTCCTGCTTGGGAGCCACGCGTTTTGCGTAGGTTCGGGCATGGAATTCAGTCGCCCCGTATTCTACCAGCTGCGCGACCTAGCGGTTCTCCTTCGTGGAAGCCGTACGCACTTGCGTTATTCCCACTCGGAGTTGGAGCTTTCCTACGAGTATCATACCGAGCAAGAGTTGGGCCCGGGCCTGCACTGGATGGTGCTGCTAATCGGTACCGGCGCAGTAGTAGCGCTTACTTATAACGCACTGATTTACTTTAAGCAACCGGTTTGGCTCTGGAGCATCCTGGTTGTTCTACTGTGGGTTGGGCAGTCCTTCCTACCTCCTTCTCCGGCGCCTGTGCTGGCGGCATACGCGGGCGAAATTCGTCTGCACTATACGGCTGGGGAGGCATCCTGCTACTTTTCCCCAATCAAGCTGACCGACCAAACGCCCCTACCCATCGGGGCTGAGTTGGCTCTTCCTACTGTTCAGAGCATTCGGGTGCGGATGCTTCCAAACAGTGATTCGGATCAACCCAGCTACGGGCTCGTTGAAGTGCAGCTGACGCAGCCCGGGCCCTGGCTTCTTTTTGCGCAACTTCCAACGGCCCAGGCCGCTAATCAAGCTGCCACCCTTCTGCGCGACCTGACTGGGATTCCCGCACTAACCAACATGAACCCACCATCAGCCTCGGGCATTATTTTCCTTCGCTATCTGGGTCGTCAGTATTACAAGCTTTCCCATGGTAAACTTCGTTGACGCACTCCGCCGGAGTTCGGTCGGGCTCGTTCTGCTCGTTTCCGCTACGATAAACGCCCCGGCGCAATCTACTCCGCCAACTCCGCTCTTGCTGCGCCCCGCCGCCGTTTTCGACGGCGAAACGATGCACCCGGGCTGGGTGGTGTTGGTGGAAGGCTCCACAATCAAAGCCGCCGGCCCGGCCGCCCAAATTAGTGCCCCGGCCGGCGCCCGCACCGTGGACTTGCCGGGCCAAACCCTGCTGCCGGGCCTGATTGAGGGCCACTCCCACCTGCTGCTCCACCCCTACAACGAAACCACCTGGAACGACCAAGTGCTGCTTGAGTCGCAGGCGCTGCGGGTGGCGCGGGCCACGGCCCATGCCCGCGCCACGCTGCTGGCCGGTTACACCACCGCCCGCGACCTGGGTACCGAAGGCGCCGACTACGCCGACGTGGGCCTTAAACAGGCTATTGACCAGGGCTTTATTCCCGGACCCCGCCTGCTGATTGCTACCCGGGCCCTGGTGGCCACCGGCAGCTACGGCCCCAAGCTTTCCGTGGACGTGGAAGTACCCCAGGGTGCCCAGGAAGCCGACGGCACCGACGGCATCGTGCGAGCCGTGCGCGAGCAAATCGGCAAAGGTGCCGACATCATCAAGGTGTACGCCGACTACCGCTGGGGCAAGGGCGAACCGTCTCGGCCCACTTTTTCGCAGGAAGAGCTGACCTTGATTGTGCAAACCGCTAAAGGCGCCGGCCGGCCCGTAGTAGCCCACGCCTCCACGCCCGAGGGCATGCGCCGGGCTACGCTGGCTGGCGTCGAAACCATTGAGCACGGCGACGGAGGTACGGCGGAAGTATTCAAGCTCATGAAGCAGCGCGGCGTGGCCCTCTGCCCCACCGTGGCCGCCGGCGACGCTATTTCCCAGTACCAGGGCTGGAAAAAAGGCCAGGGGCCGGAGCCCGACCGGATTCAGCAAAAACGGCTGAGCGTGCAGGCCGCCCGCAAAAGTGGCGTGACGCTGGCCGTAGGTGGCGACGTAGGCGTGTTCCGCCACGGTGAAAACAGCCGCGAGGCCGAGCTGCTGGTACAGGAATACGGCTTCAGCCCCCTGGAAGTAGTACAGGCCCAAACCAGCGGCAACGCCCGTATCTTCCACCTCCTCGACCGGGGCCGCATCCTGCCCGGCCTGCTCGCCGACCTGGTAGCTGTGGAAGGCGACCCAACCCAGCAGATTACGGCCCTACGCCAAGTGCGGCTGGTCGTGAAAGGCGGCGTGGTATACAAAGAGTAGCCCTACCCCGGCCGCTCCACGCCCAGGACCTTGAGCTGCTCGGCGTACTTGTCATAAATCACCCGCAGGTCTTCGTTGTGCTTGCCCGCGTCCACACCGATGCTGACGTTGCTGTTGTGGAAGCGGTGCAGGTGGCTGATATGGGGCGAAAGCACCGGCAGATGCCCGGCCAGCAGAAACCGCACGTACAGGTCCAGATCTTCGGCCATGGCCAGCTCACCGTCGTAGCCCCCGACCTGGTCGAACAAGGTGCGGCTGTAGCACACGTTGCCCTGAATAAAGTGCTCGGCCTTGAAAATGGCGTGTAACATAGCCACGGGTGAGTCGAAGCGCCAGGCGTAGTAGTCCTCATTGGGCAGGTAGCGCCGGTCCTGGTCCATGCGCAGGAAGTCGGCCACAAACCAGGGCTGCTCGGGGTGCTGCTCAATCAGGGCCGCGTAGTGGTAGAGGCAGCGCTGCAGCAGAATGTCATCATCATCCAGCGGCACGACCCAGGCCTCGGCCGGGGCGTGCTCGATCAGGCGGTTGCGGGCCAGGCCGGCTAGCACTTTTTCCGGGGTGGTCCAGTAGCGCAGGTCGGGCTGGTCGAGCTGCTGCAACCACTCTCGGCTGCCGTCGGTCGAGCCGTTTTCGTAGATGAGGTGCTCCCGGGAAAAATCCAGCGGGGCGCTGACGCTGGCTTGCACGCTGGCAATGGCTTCGGGCAGATACTGCCGCCGGTTGTGGCTGGGGGTAATCAGGGCGAAATGCATACCCGCTATTCTGGTTTTGCCGGCAAAAAGTTGCCTCCAGCGCCAGCCAAGCCCAACTTTACCCCTGCGGCTGGCGTTATGCTAGTACCATATTCTCTCCGCATGGCCAAGTTTGTTGTTACCATCCGCTTTCCGGATTTCTTTGACGAAGAGTTCATTGCGCTTATTCCCGAGCACCGCCACCTCATCAATGAGCTCATTGAGGCCAACGTGGTGGAGGCCTACGCCATCAGCGCCAACCGCACCCGGGGCTGGATTACGATGAACGGCAGCAGCGAAGAAGCCATCCGCACCACGGTGGAGCAATTTCCGCTCTACCGCTTTTTCGTGCAGGTCGAAATCGACGAGCTGTTCGTCTTCGACAGCACGGCCTCGCGGTTTCCGCGCATTAGCCTGAATTAAGCTTTATTCGCTAGTTTTCAGCTCCGGCGCGGTTTTCGCACTGCCGCCGGTTTTTAGGCTTATTTCTCTTCCTATCCATTCCCGCATGACTTCTATTTTCCGGCTTCCGGCAGTGGCCTTGCTACTCCTGGCAGCCCTGGCGGCCGCCCCTGCCCCGGCCGATAAGATGACCTCCGAGCTGCTGCTCGCCCGTCTGTCCGGCTCTATTGAATCCCTGAAAACCCTGCGCTGCACCGTGCAGGCCCGGGAGCGGCTGGAAGGCAACAAATACCAGGCGGCCCGCTCGACGATGAAAATTGCCTTTGAGCCGCTGAAGGTGTACGTGCGCAACCAAAAAGGCGTGGAAGTGCTCTGGGTGACGGGCCAGAACAACGGCGATGCCTGGGTCAACCCCAATGCCTTTCCCTACGTGACGCTCACCCTAGACCCCAACGGCTCGGTCATGCGCCGCAACCAGCACCACACCGTGCTCAACGCGGGCTTCGGCACCATTGCCGACCTGATCAAGGGCTCCAATCTGCGCCAGGACCATGCCTACGAGCGCAGCTTCCGCTACACCGGCGACTCCGTGGTGGCGGGCCGCGCCTGCCACGTGCTCCGCTCCGACTTCCCGCAGTTTCGCTACGTGACCTACAAGCCCGCCAAGGCCGAGTCCATTGCCCGGATTGCCGAGCGGTTTGGCTGCGGCGAATACCGCATTATGGAGCGCAACGGCCTGTCGGTGGAGGAAACCGTACCCGCCGGCAAGGCGCTGCAGGTGCCCAATAGCTACGGCCGCCGCACCATCGTCTGCGTCGACCAGAAAACCTTCCTGCCCACCATGGTACAGGTACACGACGACAAGGGCCTGTTCGAGAAGTTCGAGTTTTCGGATGTTGTAGCCAATCAGCCGATTCCGGCGACCGAGTTTTCGAAAGAGTATAAAGGCTATAAGTTTTAGAGCCACCGTTGCGGTATAGAGGCATAGAAAAAGGCCCGGGTAGCTCCCGGGCCTTTTTGATGTAGTAGCGAATAAATTATAGCTATTTAGTAGCGGGCGGCAGGCTGCTAAGACGATGTTGAGGAATTACGCCTGAGCGCCGCCCAGAATCGTGAAGCTTCCCAGCTGCAGAGCTATTTCTTGCCCATTAGCAGCCGCTGCCTGAGCGCTGAAGTGCTGTGCGGCGTCGGCGTAGCGTTCGTGGCCGGGTTTCAGAACCCACAACATGGTGATTTCCACGGCCGCGTTGGCGGGCAGCAGGCCACCCTCCGGCGACTCAAGTCTTACCTTGAGGTTGCCCTCGTACTTGGCCGGCAACGTTACGTTTTGTTTGAACGACTGGGCCCGACCCGTCACGCGTAGCGCGCCCGTGTCGAAAGCGGCGTTGGCATCGTCCGTGCGCAGGGAAATAAGGGAGCCCTCGGGCACATTCCGACACGTTACCGAGAAGTAGAAATCCTCCGGCGATTCGTCCTGGTTGTAGAATTTGAGCGTGTCCTCAACCTGCTTTTGCGGGTCGACGTTGTGCCAGGCCGCCGAGCCATTATGGGATATCCACTGCGCCGAATTCCAGTTGCCCTCGTTCAGGTTCAGCGGGTTGTCTTGCGTGAAAAACTCGGAGGCAATAGCGGCAATAACACAGACATGCGCGCTTGAGGTAGTGGTGAAGTAGAAGGCTTCCGAAGCGGCTTTTCCGCTGGTGAGCAGCGGATTTTTGGCGCTTACCTGCACCAGCTCCCCGGTAGCGTCATCAATAATCGAAATCGAGCCCGTGGTTGAGTTATTGGCTACCGTGGAGCACTGCGTCCAGGAAGTCGGCGGCTGGTTAAACCCTCCATCCGTATAAAACAGCCGGACGACGGGCGCCGTGATGCCGCCGAGAAAATTAAGGTTTTGGCACCGAACGTACACGAAGTTCTTGCCGATAGTGGGTTGCTTCCAGAACTCGTTGTTCCACTGCTGAATCAGCTGCATCTGGTTCAGGGGAGAATTTTCGTTGCACACAATATCCAGGCTTTCCGTCAGGCTGCCGGGTACGGGAATGCTGCCCACGTCACTGCTGTTTTTACGGCATAAGATTCCGCGCCAGTTTGCCATGGTAGTGGCGGCGTAGTTGCTCGCAATACCTGGATCCAGGCCGATTCCCTGCACCAGGCTTTTAGCCAAGATGGTGGAATCCATAAACGTCAGATTCCAATAGGTGTCGCAGAAGACGGCCCCGAAAACGTTGCTGAAGGTTTGCAGGGTTATCTTCGGATTCAGGGCCTGGTAGACAGGATACATTACATCGGTATCTGAATTTCCCTGTTGAAAGCCCGCAATAACGGCGGCCCACAATTGGCTAACATTATTGATCGGACCAGCGAAGGCTGCCTGCTCGGTCTCTTGAGAAATAACCGTGGTGGTTTCCATGATTCTTTGAAAGGTTACGGGATGGGAAAAAGGTGCTTTGATGCTAAGCGGCGTTGTCAGGTTGAAGCTTCGTTTGACAATTCAAAGGAAGCTCATGAGCTTGACCACCAGCAGCGCACAAACACCTGATTATCAGTTCGCGTAGAAACACCTAGTTTGTACGGAACTACCTGAACCCATCCATTTGCTACCGCCAATCTTGCATGGTAACGGGTAGCTCTTGCCTAATAAACAAAGCCGGACCGGCAGCCAGAAGCGGTTAACTTCCAGCTACCGGTCCGGCCTAGGACTCGGTATCGAACGGCGGCGTTTACGTGTGCTTGCCGACCAGAGCAGATCGTGCCGCCTAGCGGTTGCCGCGCATGGCTTTTTCGATTTCGTCCCACATCGGGGCCGGAATCATTTCCAGCTTGTTGAACTCGCCCGCGCCGTTGAGCCACTCGCCCCCATCGATGGTTACGACCTCGCCATTGACGTAGGCCGAGAAGTCGGACACGAGGTAGGCGGCCAGGTTGGCTAGCTCCTGATACTCACCGACCCGCTTGAGCGGCACCGAAGCGGCCGGATCGAGCTTCTGGGCCAGCGGAGCCGGAAACAGACGGCTCCAGGCGCCCTCCGTCGGGAAGGGGCCGGGGGCAATGGCGTTGGAGCGGATGCCGTACTTGGCCCATTCCACGGCCAGGGAGCGGGTCATGGCCAGCACGCCGGCTTTGGCTGCGGCCGAGGGCACCACGTAGGCCGAGCCCACGGAAGCGTAGGTCGTCACGATGTTGAGAATGGTACCAGGCTTCTGGTCGGCAATCCAGCGCTTGCCAAAGGCCAGAGTGCAGTTGTAGGAGCCGCGCAGCACGATGTCGACAATGACGTCGAAGGCCTTGTGGGAAAGCCGCTCGGTGGGCGAAATGAAGTTACCGGCCGCGTTATTGAGCAGCACATCCACACCGCCAAAGGTGTCGATGGTTTTTTGCAGCATGGCCTCTACCTCGTCGTACTTACGCACGTCGCACTGCACGGCCAGCACCTTGCCACCGGTTTGCTGGCGCAGCTCCTCGGCCGTTTTTTCCAGCACCTCAAGCTTGCGGCTGCTGATGGTTACGTTGGCACCCAGCTGCAGAAAGTAGGTGGTCATGGCCCGGCCCAGGCCAGTGCCGCCGCCCGTCACGACGATGGTTTTGCCCTGCAGGGCATTGTCGCGGAGCATGGGTTGAGAGTAGGCTGACATAGAAAAGGAGAGTAAGAAGGGGAAGGATGGGAAAGCTGCAAGAACGGTAATTGTTGGCTTTGCCCCTATATAAACGAGAAGAAGGATTTTTTCCCACCTTTGGGCTCCATGACTGCCCCTCCCTCTTCTTCGGCCCTCCCTTCTATTGCCGTGCTCGGCTGCGGCTGGCTCGGCCTGCCCCTGGCCAAAAGCCTGGTGCAAGCCGGCTACCCCGTGGTGGGGTCCACCACTACCCCCAAGCAGCTGCTCACCCTGCGCGACGCGGGCATCACGCCCTACCTGCTGCGCCTGGGTCCCGATTTCAGCGCTACCGACGCCGACACGCTGCGGGTTATGCTGGGGGGCGTCGAGGTGCTGGTGCTCAACATTCCGCCCAGCAAAGCCGGGCCCGGCGGCTACCCCGCCCTGCTGCGGCCGGTGGGCAGTGCCGTAGCCGCGGCCGGGGTCAAGCACGTGCTGTTCGTGAGTTCCACGAGCGTTTACCCCGATGAGCCCCGGCCCATGACCGAGGCCGACGCCGTAGCCTCGGCCGAAGCTGCTTCTGACCTGCTGCGGGCCGAAGGACAGTTTACTTCCGCCCAAGGGCAATGGCAAACAACGGTAGTGCGTCTGAGCGGCCTGATTGGCCCGGAGCGGCCCCCGGGCCGCTTTCTGGCCGGCCGCCAGAACGTGCCCAATGGCGACGCCCCGGTCAACCTGATTCACCTTCAGGACTGTATCGGCTTGCTAACGAGCATCATTGAGCAGCACGCCTGGGGCTATACCTTCAACGCCAGCGCCGCCCAGCACCTGCGGCGGCGGGAGTTTTACCCGGCAGCCGCCCAGCAGCTGGGCCTGGCCGCCCCGGTTTTCCAGCCCGACTCGACCGGGGGCAAAACCATCGACAGCAGCCTGGTTCGCCGCACGCTCCACTACGAGTTTGCGCACGACGATCTGCTGGCCGCCCTGGCGTACTGCTAAACCCAGGGCTCGACTTTGCGGAGCTTCGGTTTCGGCGGCTGTTAGGGATTGGGCGAGGATTGGGGAAGTTCCTACCGACTAACTAGGCAAAAGGTCCCGTCCGTTTTTACAATCGACGGGACCTTTTGGCAAATCGTCCCGTCGATTGTAAAAATGGCCGGCACGATTTAGCGGAACGAACGGGGTCGAGTTGAAATCGGCGGGCATCCGTGGGTTATCTTTGCCTTGTGAATACTGATAAACTGACGGTCGTGGTGCTGGGTGGCGGGGCGGCCGGCTTCTTTGGAGCCATTGCCTGCGCCGAGGCCAATCCCGCCGCCCGGGTGCTGCTGGTGGAGAAAACCGGCAAGCTGCTGAGCAAAGTGCGGGTGTCGGGCGGGGGAAGATGCAACGTGACCCACGCCTGCTTTTCGGCCGCCCAGCTGATCCAGCACTACCCGCGGGGCGGCAAAAAGCTCAAGGAGCCCTTCCAGCAGTTTGGGGCCCAGGATACGGTGCGCTGGTTTGAGCAGCGCGGTGTGCAGCTCAAGACCGAAGCCGACGGCCGCATGTTTCCCACCACTGACTCCTCGGAAACCATTGCTCAATGCCTGCTCGAAGCGGCCCATAAGGCCGGCGTGCACATCCTGCTTACTACCACCGCCGAGCACTTTGAGCCCTTACCCGAAGGGGGGTTCCGCGTAACCCTGACCGGGACGCACGCCCAAACCCTGACGGCTCAGCGCCTACTCATTGCCACCGGCGGCGTACCCAAAACCGAGGGCTACAACTGGCTGCGGCAGCTGGGCCACACCATTGCCGAGCCGGTACCGTCGTTGTTTACGTTCAATGTGCCCGAGTCGCCGCTCAAAGAACTCATGGGCGTGAGCGTGCCCCAGGCCCGGGTGGTCATTGCCGGCGAAAAGCTCGATTACGAAGGCCCCCTGCTCATTACCCACTGGGGCGTGAGCGGGCCGGCCGTGCTCAAACTCTCGGCCTGGGGGGCCCGGCGGTTGCACGAGCTCAGTTACACGGGAACAGCCCTGGTCAACTGGATTCCGACCTACACCGAGGAGTCCTTGCGCCAGTGGCTGCACACCTTCCGCGACGAAAACGGGAAGAAGGTGGTGCTGGTCAACGCACTGTTTGGCCTGCCTCAGCGCCTGTGGCGGGCCTTGGCGGAGCAGGCCGGCATCGGGGCCGAAGTCCGCTGGAGCGAGCTGCCGGCCAAGCCCCAAAACCGCCTGATTGAGTTGCTGTTGCGCATGCCGCTGGCCGTGCGCGGTAAGACTACTTTCAAAGAGGAATTCGTGACCTGCGGCGGCGTGGTACTGGGTGAGGTCAATATGAAAACCATGGAAAGCCGCCTGGTGCCCGGCCTGCACTTTGCCGGCGAGGTGCTCGATATCGACGGTATTACGGGGGGCTTCAACTTTCAGGCTGCCTGGACGACCGGGTATCTGGCCGGGCAGGCCATGGCTGCCTCTACTCGGTAGCCTCCGCCCCAGTGCATCTACTGACCTAGCGCACAGTAGATACCGGTTACTGGGCAAGCCCTACTGTCGCCTGGGCAAGTGCAAATTCAGCCTGTTACCAAATCGTGCCTTTTGGCAGACTAAGCCGTGCCTGGAAAAAGCTGATTCACACCCAATATAGCGGCAATCCATCGACCCAGACCTAATTTGAACTAGGATAAAGTTGTACTCAATGCATTATCTATTTAACATATCTTAGCTGTATAGAAATTAAAAAAATACCATAAAGTGGGTATTGCCAGAGCGAGGACACTTATGGAGATTTGCAGAATTTTGCATTCTCCATTCATTAATGTTTAAATGCGTACCCTGTCTTTCATGCAGCATGCCCTAGCCAAATGGTTGCTGTTGCTCCTGTTTGTTTCCGGTCTGACCTGGCCTGCCTGGGCTAGTGATGGCCCAGGCCCTAAGCGAGGCCCAGACCTTTCGCTGGCACAAGCCCTCAATCCGGACGGCACCCTGCGCCCCGGAACTACCGGCTCTTTTGATGCCTTGGGCTATCAATTAAGCACCACTGAGGACGGACGGCCGGCTTTTCGGCCTCTGAACACCACTGGGGCCGGCGACAACCGCTGGCAGGACGGGTTTGGCACGCCCGGCACCAATGGCCAAGTCAATGTAGCCGTGGTGGCTCCTAACGGGGACCTCTACATCGGCGGTCAATTTTCCATTGCCGGCAAAGTCATTGCCCTGAACGTGGCCCGCTGGAACGGCACGACCTGGAGTGCGCTGGGAAGCGGGGTAAACAACAGCGTGAATGCCCTGGCCATAAGCGGCACGGACGTGTACGTGGGTGGCAACTTCACCCAGGCTGGCGGGCAAACGGCCAATTATATTGCCAAGTGGAACGGTTCCACCTGGAGCGGCCTAGGCACGGGGCTGAACAGCAGCGTGTCGGCACTGGCTGTAGCAGGGAATAATCTGTACGTAGGCGGCTCGTTTACAACGGCCAGTGGCACTACTGCCAGCCGCGTGGCCAAGTGGGACGGCACCAACTGGAGCACGCTCGGCACCGGTACGGCCGAAGGTGTAAATGGCTCCGTGCGGGCGCTGGCGGCAACTTCCACGGGCCGGGTATACGTGGGCGGCGACTACACCCAAGCGGGCGGGCAGGCTATCAGCTACCTGGCGCAGTGGGACGGCAGCACTTGGTCCAACGTTGGCACGGGAGTTGGCGGCACGGGCTACCGGAACGTACAGGCACTCGGGCTCAGCAGCACAAATGAACTGTATGCTAGTGGCTACTTTACTCAGATAGGCGGCGTTGCGGCCAACAACATTGCCAAGTGGAATGGAACGACCTGGAGTGCCCTGGGAACGGGTCTGAGCAGCCCAGCCGTACGACTTGCCCTTAGTGCTACCGACGAGTTGTATCTGGTCGGGCCAGCGCAGGCTGGGGGCCAGAATATAAACGGCATTGCACGCTGGAACGGCACTTGGGCAGAGCTGCCCGGTGCAGGCTTAGGCAACAGCAACCTGCAAGGCATTGCCGTAGCCGGTCAGCGCGTTTACATTGCCGGCGACTTTATTGCGGCCGGGGGCCGGCCGGCCAACCGCGTGACCGTCTGGGACGGCAGCACCTGGGCGGCTCTGGGCGAAGGGCTGAATTTGCCGGTCCGGGCAGTAGCCGTATCGGGCAATACCATTTACGCTTCCTACCTCTTCAACTCCCCCGCCCCGGCCTATTACATCGTGCAGTGGAATGGGACGTCCTGGGTGCCCGTGGGTGAGGCGTTCAATAGCTTCGTCAACGTAATGGCAGTGGATGGCAACGGCCAACTATACGTGGGCGGCGAGTTTACCCAGATCGGAAGTACAGCCATCAAGTACCTGGCCCGCTGGAACGGAACGACATGGAACTCTCTGGGCGACGGAGTAAACAACACGGTGCAAGCGCTGGCTACCAGTGGCTCAACCCTGTACGCCGGCGGCGCCTTCACGACGGCTGGTGCCGTAACAGCCAGCGGCGTGGCCAAATGGGACGCTACTACTGCTACTTGGTCGCGCCTGGGCGGCGGCGTCCGGGGGCAGGTTCGGGCCTTGGCCGTAGCTGGCTCCACGCTCTACGTCGGCGGTGGCCTCACGGGCGCCAACGGCTCTGGTATACCCGTAAACCGGGTGGCGAAGTGGGACGGAGCCGCATGGTCGGCGCTGGGTACCGGCGTTACCACTACCGGCGGTGGCTATAGCATCGTGCATACCCTGGCTACCGACAGCAACGGCGACCTGTACGTAGGCGGCGAATTCACTACTGCTGGCAGCCTGGCGGCCAATAATATTGCGAAGTGGAGCAACAGCAGCTGGTCGACCCTGGGTTCTGGCGTCAACGGACCCGTTATTCGTCTTGCCACCAACGGCACCGACCTGTACGTGGGCGGCGAATTTGGCACTGCCGGCGGCCAGTCTGCCTTTTACATTGCCAAGTGGGCCAGCTCGAACTGGAGCCCGCTGGGCACCGGCCTCAACGGCTCCGTGCTGGCCCTAACCGTAGGAGCCGGCAGCAAAGTGTACGTGGGCGGCAGCTTCACTAACGTGGGTGACGGCTCGAAGGTGTTTCCCTATCTGGGCATCTACAGCGACGCGCCGGCCCCCACGCTAACCAACTTTACGCCCCCAAACGGGCCGGTTGGCACCAACGTAACACTTACCGGTACCAATTTCACTTCAACCACTGCGGTAGCCTTCAACGGTACGCTGGCGCCAGGCTTCATCGTGGTTTCTGACACCCGCATCACCGTCAATGTACCCGCCGGCGCCACCACCGGCCCGATCAGCGTAACGACACCCAGCGGCACAGCTACCTCGGCTACCAGCTTCACGGTAACTGCGCCACTACCCGTGGTAAGTGGCCTGAGCACCGCCGCCGAACTGGTGGGCATGCCCGTGACGATAACCGGCTCCAACTTCACTCCCGGCAGCACCGTTAGCTTCGGCGGAGTACTGGCAGCCAACGTGACGTATAACTCGGCAAGTTCGCTGACGGCGCTGATACCCGCCGCAGCTCCGGCAGGCGCTAGCAGCGTAGTCGTTACTACGGCCAACGGCAGCAGTGTGGGTAGCCCGGCATTTGAAGTACTGCACGTATACGAGGGCCCCGTATCAACCTGCCCCAGCACGACGGCCTACGTGGCAACCGGCGACGGGCTGTGGCACTACCTGCGGACTGCGAACGGCCGGGTTGTGGCCGCCCTACAGGATACCCGCGCCGCTTTAGGCACCGTGACTGTCAGCTTGCAGGTAAGCAGCCCAACCGCCGCCGTGCGGCAGGACGGCAGTGGCCGGAAGTACCTGGACCGCAACTTCAAAATCACTACCAGCGGCGGCGACTTTACGGGGCAACTTGTGAACGTGCGCTTCTATGCTCTGCTCAGCGAACTAAGCCATCTGCAGGAAGCCGACCCAACCGTGACGATGACCAGCCTCAACACGACCCAGTACCGCGGGGCCAATGAGGACTGCGACTTTAATAACAACGACTTTAGCACCGGTGAATTCCGCAGCCTGGCCGCCCCAGCCAGCTCCCCCGGTGCAAACTACCCCTGGTTTGTGGCGCAGGTAGCCGTATTCAACCACTTTTCCGAGTTCTACCTGACTGGTAGCGGCAGCCCGCTCCCCGTCACCCTGACCAGCTTCACTGCCAAGCGCCAGGGAGCCGCAGTGGTCTTGCGCTGGTCTACGGCCCAGGAAAAGGACAACGCCTACTTCATCGTGGAAACCAGTTCCGACGGGCACAACTTCCGGTCCTTAGGCCGCATTGCCGGCCACGGCACCAGCAGCACGCCCCGCCACTACGAATTCACGGATGCCGCCGTACGGGCCACTGCACCTACGCTGTACTACCGTCTGCGGCAACTTGACGCGGATGGGTCGGTGCACCTGAGTCCGGTGCGGACTATAGGTATGTCGGAAGCTACCCAACCTTTGCTGCTGTGGCCCAACCCAGCGCGCGAAGAGGTGCAGGTAAGCGGAGTCGCTCCCAAGCAGCTTGTGCAGCTGCTCGACGGCGTAGGCCGGGTAGTCGCCTCCGGCATTAGCCCAGAGCAAGGACCGTTGGTGCTGAAAATACCGGCGCAGTTGCCGGCCGGTATTTACACCGTGCGCTCATCTGGCGGCACCAGCAAGCTGGTAGTGCGCTAGAGAATCTGCTGCAAACACAAACGGCCGTCCTGCATAGGGCGGCCGTTTGTGTTTGCAACAGGTTTGGCCCGGTTACATACATCTGCTTTTGTATGGCAGTAAGCGCTCAGAAGTAAGCAATGCGTCACGGCTGAAAATACCCCGAAGCAGGAAAAGCTGCCGTTGGGTTTGAAGCCACAACTCCAGCAGACCCGGACTTTGCGTAATAGTCGCTTGCACTGTTATAACAGAGCCTTTCTGCAACCCTATTCACGCCCAGGCAGTAAAGACCTACACAACCTTAGTTTCTACTACACCTAAATTTACTGACCCACTCATGGAAGCCAAAGCAACCCAAGCCCTGCTCAACGAACTGCTCGAAACGCTGAAAGACGGCGAAAAAGGCTATTCTACCGCCACCGCTGACGTTGAAGATCATGATCTGAAGCAGGTATTCAAGAAGTACGCCGTGCAGCGCGACGGTTTCCTGACCGAGCTCGAAGACCAGATGCACCAGCTCAATCTGAAGGCCGATGAGGAAAGCTCGATTACGGGCACCGTCCACCGTGCCTTCATTAACCTGAAGGCCGCTATTACCAGCAAAAGCCGGGAAAGCATTCTGAACGAGTGCGAGCGGGGCGAAGATTATGCCGTGAAGGCCTACCAGACGGCCCTGAAAGCCGAAGGCCTGCCCGGTCAGCTCAAGACCATCATCGAGAAGCAATACCAGGGCATCCAGGAAGCCCACAACGAAATTCGCTCCCTGCGCGACGCTTCGGCCTCGAAGTAAGCGCGTTGTTTCAAACGCATAAAAAAGCCCCGCCGGAATCCCGGCGGGGCTTTTTATATTCAGCTAGCACTGGGTAAGGCCGTAGCCCTACCCTTACTTATGCTGCAAACTATTCGTCGAAATCCTGACGCGGACGGGGTGCTGGGCCTTCGCTGCGGTTGCCGCCGCGGAACCCGCCACCATCATTGTCGCGCTTGCCCTTGTAGCCACCGCCATAAGAGCTGCCCCCGTCGCGGTTGCCTTTGTAGCCGCCGCCGTAGGAGCTGCCCCCGCTGTTACCGCCGCGGTAGCCACCTTCCCGGTTGCCGCCGTACGAGCTGCCACCACGGTTGAAGCCGCCTTCGCGGCGCTCACCGTAGCTACCGCCGCGGTTACCACCGAAGCCGCCTTCGCGACGCTCGCCGAAGCTGCGGCGCGGACGGTCCTCACCGCCACCGAAGCCACCGGGGCCGCGGGTGTTGCCTTCCTGCTGGGCATCACCTTCCTGGCGGGGCGTAGCAATGTTGAATGACACGGGACGACCCTGAATCGAGGTGCGGCCCAGCTTGGTCGTGATTTCCTCGGCAAACTCCGAAGGCACTTCCACGAAGCTGAACTTGTCGTAGAGGGCAATGTCACCGACTTTGCTGCCGGTCAGGGCGGTGTTTTCGGCAATCAGGTCCACGATGTCGCGGGGATGAACCCGGTCTTTCTTGCCCATCGTGACGAAGAGGCGGGTGAAGCCGGGGCGCACGGCACCTTGCTGACGACCTACTTCGAGGCTCTTTTCGGCCTGCTTATCCTCCTTCATCGTCATGCGCAGCAGAGCGGCGGCCACGTCGAGGGAAGTAATTTCTTCTTCCTGGTCAAGCAGGCGCTGCACGCGGGCAACGTACTTCTCCAGCTTGCCCTTCTCAATGATTTCTTTGATCTGGGCCAGGAACAGCGTGGTTTTCACTTCCGACACATCCTCAAACGACGGAATCCGCTCCTGCTTGATGTTGGCCTTAGTGTAGCGCATGATGTCGCGCAGCTTGTAGATGTCGCGGCCACTCACGAAGGTGAAGGCCTTGCCCAGCTTACCAGCGCGGCCCGTGCGGCCAATGCGGTGCACGTAGTACTCCTCATCGGCGGGCAGGTCGTAGTTAACGACAGCTTCCACGTTCTCCACGTCGATACCGCGGGCAGCTACGTCGGTAGCAACCAGGATTTCGAGCGTGCCCTTGCGGAACTTGTCGAGCGTATTCTGGCGCTGCTGCTGGCCCATGTCGCCGTGCAAACCGTCGGCAAAGTAGCCGCGGGCCTGCAGTTCAGCCACGCACTCGTCGACCATGCGCTTCGTGTTGCAGAACACGATGGTGGACTTCAGGTTGTACATGTCGATGATGCGGGACAAAACGTCCTTTTTCATCGGGTTACGCACCTCGTAGTACATCTGCTCGATGTTGGTAACCGTCAGTTCCTGGTGGTTAACCTTTACGATTTTCGGGTTGGTCTGGTACTTTTTGGTGAGCTCCATAATCGGCTTGCTCATCGTAGCCGAGAAGAACACCGTCTGGCGGTCTTCGGGCATCTTGCTCAGTACCACCTCGATGTCGTCGCGGAAGCCCATGTCGAGCATTTCGTCAGCCTCATCGAGGATGATTTTCTTTACCTGATCCAGCTTCAGCGTACCGCGCTCCAGGTGGTCCATCACCCGGCCGGGCGTACCGATTACGATCTGCACGCCGCGCTCCAGAGCCTGGAACTGCCGGTCGTAGCTCTGCCCGCCGTAGATGGGCACCACGGCCAAACCACGCTTGTATTTGCCCAGTTTCTGGATTTCACCCGAAACCTGCACCGCCAATTCGCGGGTGGGGCAGAGAATCAGCACCTGCACGGCGCGGTTGTTGGTGTCGACGCCCTCGATGGCGGGAATGCCGAAAGCGGCGGTCTTGCCGGTACCGGTCTGGGCCTGGCCAATGACGTCCTTGCCCTCGAGCAGAACCGGAATGGCGGCCGTTTGGATGGGGGATGCTTCTTCGTAGCCGAGCTCAGCAATGGCGCGCTGCAGCTCCTCGGAGAGATTTAACTCTTCAAATTTTACTTTTTCCATGTCTATGTTAGATGGAATGAGAGACACTAGCTCTGAAAACAGCGGATTCAGCGACGTTCCTCTCCCACTCAACAACAACGACAAGCGACGAAAGCAACGGACGGAAGACGAAGGCGGCCAGCCTATTAGATTACAGCAGCCTATGCTGCGCGGAACATGGCTGTTCTCAATGCGGCTGCAAAGGTACGTCTTTTCGGTGAAAAAAGATACCTAGCAGGCATTTTTAGCTAATTCTTATTCCTGGGTACAGTTCAGTTTACTATAAGCCGGCGGGCAAACAGGCAGCTTGCCTGGGCTCCTCTTCCGGCTTGGTTTGGGGCAACAGAGCCCCGAGCCCAGAAGTTCTATGGCTATATAAGTTTTTAGGGCTGTAAGGCTCAACTCCTAGGCTCTCTGGCAATTAGCCTGAACGCAAAAAAGCCTGCGCGAGGCAGGCTTTTCTGTTTCACTTGCGAGAAGTGAGGTAATTAAACCAACGATACCTTTACGGCATTCAGGCCTTTTTTACCCTGTGCAACGTCGAATTGCACTTTGTCGTTCTCACGAATTTCGTCGATCAGGTCACTTACGTGTACGAAGATGTCCTGACCGTTTTCGTCAGATTTAATGAAACCAAAGCCCTTGGTGTCATTGAAGAATTTTACTGTTCCTGTTTGCATGAGGATATTGTATGGATGTCATTCAAGCAAGGTGGCCATTGTTATCTGATGTAGCTCCTTGCAGAACGAATAGCAGAATAATGAAGCACATTATCTTAAACTTGAACCAAAGATACGCATTCTGAATGTAACGGTTCGCGTTAGGCAGTATTATGCTTCTGCTCGCCAAGCCGGTGTTTCCGGTAAAGTGGCCCTGACAGCCTGCAAACGCCACTTATTGACCGATGATTTTTGAAGATTTTTTTGTACAGCTCAACGGCATCCGGCGTACACAGCACCTGTAGCGTATCTAATATTGGCTTACCGCCTAGCCTCAGCGTGGCATGCGCTGGCTTTTCGGCAACCTGTATATTGACTAGTATACCTGCTAGCGCACTTATTCACGTCTCTTCGTTCTTCTTATATGACAGACTCTCCTGTCTCCTTCCGCTTTTCCCGCCTGCTTACCATTGTGGAGGCTGATATCGACGAACTCAACCACGTCAATAATGTGCAGTACGTGCAATTCGTGCAGGACACGGCTGCGGCGCATTGGCATGCGGCTTTCCCGGCCGGTGAGCGGGAACAGTATATATGGGTAGTGCTGGAACACCGGGTGCGCTACCACAAGCCCGCCTTTCTGGGCGAGGAGCTGCGCTGCACCACCTGGATCGGGGAAGTGCGCGGGGCCCAGTCGCAGCGCTTCGTGCGCATCGAGCGGGCTACGGACGGAGTGCTGCTCTGCGAGGCCGAAACCCAGTGGGTGCTGCTCGACCCCGGTACCCAGCGTCCCAAGCGCGTGACGCCGGAGGTGGAGCAGCGGCTGCGCGTGGCGGTGGGCTAAGCCCAAGCTAGCGCCGGTAAACCATGCGGTACAGGTCGAAGCCCGGGGCCTAGTAGTCTTTGTTGACCTCGACCAAGTCGAAGCCGCCCTTCTCGTAGAACTTGTAGACTAGTTGGGAAGTTCGCACCGATATGGTTTCGACTTGTGTGGATTCGCCAGTAGAACGGTTACTCAATTTTGATATGTTTCTTGTCACTGGCTGTACTTTTTTCTATTTTCCTCACTAAAAGTGATAGGTACTGTCCACGGCATTCTTTGAAACTTACCGTGGCTGTATATAATACTCCACGCAGATAGTAGCCTGACTACCCGAATAGCTTCATTGTTATATTTAGAATCATAACTTTTTACTATTTCCACTTTATCAATTATGCCCTGCTCATTGGCAGAGAACTGCACAAAAACCCGGGCATTACTAACCGGTTGGGGTAGCTTATGCCAGACAATATTTTTATAAATAAATTGCAGCAACTTCCTCGAATCAGTCTCATACACGGAAGTACGTGACTTAGAGTTATCATATATCTTCTCTGTAATTACTCGGCCTTGCTTGAGTTGTATAATCCTCTCCTTTTCGTATATAGAACCGTACCCCATGTGCTCGTAGCGCAGCAATTTACCTTCTGGCACTAGCACTTCGCCACTAAACCAATCCGCTTTAACCTTACCATTTATACATTTTTCACCAAATAGTTTTTTCAAATTGGCGCTCAATTTATCATCACTAAAGCAACAGCTGTAGATTCCTAGCAGATAAAGCTCCCCAGCAATTATTTCCCAATGGGCCATATAATTTCTCCAACAAGCAGTGGATGCACACCCCGGTTTGCTACCAAATAGTTTGGGGCGTATAGACTCTAATTTATCCCACTGCTCAAGTGGGTTTGCAAATAGCCGTACCTCTTGTCCTTTGTAGCGCAATTGATCCGGAATTTGGGCAGTTGCATAAGCCAGCGGGCAAGAATGTATCCACAGAAGCAAAGCAACGGTCCAGCTTATATACTTTATCATATGAGTATAGAATTTCCCTTACACAGGCTAATATAAACGATTGGCTGGCGGACTAAGTACGGTCATTTATGGGTTATCTTGCACGCCGCTTTCCTTTCCCGCAATGCCCGCCACGTTCCGCATCTACTCGTCTTCCGCCGGCTCCGGCAAAACGTACCAGCTAACCAAGGAATACCTGAAGCTGGCCCTGGGCTCGGAGGACCCGGCTTATTTCAAGAGCATCCTGGCCATTACCTTCACCAACGACGCGGCGGGCGAAATGAAGGAGCGCATCATCAGTGCCTTGCGCAGCTTTGCCTACCCCTCGGACGACGCTCAGCAGCAAGACGCCCTGCTCGGCGACATTGCCCGGGAGTTGGCCGAGGAAGGCCTGCTGCCGAAGCGGGCCGAGACGCCCGAAGAGCAACGGCAGGAACTGCGGCGCCGGGCGGCGGCCACGTTCCGGCTGGTGCTCTACCACTACGCCGACTTCGGCGTGAGCACCATCGACTCCTTCGTACAGCGCATCGTGCAGGCCTTTACCCGGGAACTGGGCTTGCCGGCCACGTTTGAGGTGGAGCTCGACGGCGACGCGGTGCTGCAAAGCGCGGTGGCCCTGTTGCTGGACCGCGTCAACCGAGACCCCAACGCGGCCCTGCTCAGCCGCTCCCTGGCCGACTACGCCTTGAGCAAGGCCGACGAGGGCCGCAGCTGGAATAACCTCTCGGACGAGCTGGTACAGTTCGGGCGCTTTCTGCTGAGTGAGCCCGTGCACGAGGCCGTGACCCAGCTGCAAAAGATGTCGCTGCAGGACTACCGGCGGCTGCACGAAACGCTGCGGAAGCGCAAGGAAGTTATTGAGGGCAAGTTTCAGCTGGCGGCCTTGCAGGCTATTGTAGCGTTGGAAACGGCCGGCGTGACGGAGGCTGACTTGTACCAGGGCAAAAACGGCATCATCGGCTATTTTACGAAGTGGGAAGAGCGGCTGCTGCCCGACAAGGAGGCCAACAGCTACGTGCGGGCCACCTTTGAGCAGGATAAGTGGTACAGTGGCAAGGTGAAAACGGCGGCCGACAAGCAGCGGGTGGACGCCGTGAAAGAGGAAGTAACGCGCTACTACCTGGAGCTGGAGAACCTGCGGGCCACGCTGCTTTCGGACTATATTCTGGTGAACGGCATGCTCCCCTACCTGTTTCACGTGTCGTTGCTGAGTGAGCTGAGCAAGGCCGTGGACCAGCTGAGCCGGGAGCGGGGCGTGGTACTCATTGCCGAGTTTAACCGCCGCATTGCCAGCATCGTGCTGCGCGAGCCGGTGCCCTTTCTCTACGAGCGAATGGGGGAACGGTACCTGCACCTGCTCATCGACGAGTTTCAGGACACGTCTGTGCTGCAGTGGAACAACCTGCTGCCCCTGGTGGAAAACGCCGTGTCGACCGGCAACCTGTCGTTGGCCGTGGGCGACGCCAAGCAGGCTATTTACCGCTGGCGGGGCGGGGAAATGGAGCAGATTCTGCGTTTGCACAAGAATGAAACGCAGTACCTCTACGGCCGCGTGGCCGATGAGGAGCTGCGCGGGCTGCTGCAGGACCGCTACTACACCCTGGACCAGGCCCTGACGCCCGAGCACCTGAATACCAACTACCGCTCGGCTCCGGAGATTATCCAGTTCAACAACGACTTCTTCGGACAGGTCAGCAGCACGCATCCGCAGCTGCCGCTGGTGCAGAGCATTTACGATGAGCATTTTGGGCAGCAAACCCCCGGTGGGGAGGCTGGCCACGTGGAGCTGCTCTTCACCGAAGATAATGCCCCAGCCCGGCGCTACAACCCCGTAACGGGCGACTACACCACGGAAATTCTCCCCGGTGTGGGCCCCGACGAGGTATTTGACTACGAAGCCAGCACGCTCTACCTCACCCTGCAACTCGTGGAGCAGGCTATGCAGGATGGGTTCCGGCTTCAGGACATTGCCGTGCTTTGCCGCCGCCGCGACTCCAGCCGCCGGGTGGCCAAGTTCCTGAAAGAGCGGGGCTACCCCATTATTTCGGCCGATTCGCTGTCGTTGGAGTTTGCCGAAGTAGTGAACCTGTTGGTGGCCTTGTTCCGGGTGCTGAACCGGCCTGCTGACACCCTGGCCCGAGCCGAAGCCCTGCTGCTGGTCGATAAAGTGGTGCGGCAGTTGGCCCCTACCCCGGCCCGGGCCCGCCACATTGCCACGCTAGCCAATGCCGAGAAGGCCCAGGACTTTTTCGACGAGCTGCGCGCCCTGGGTTACGACGTACGGGAGCGGGAAACCGGTAACCTGGGCCTCTACGAGCTGACTGAGCGGCTCATGGGCACCTTCGGGCTCTTGGGCCGCAACGAGGAAAGTGAGTACCTGTTTCGTTTCCTGGACCTTACCCTGGAGTACAGCCTGCGCTTTGGCAACAACCTCAATAACTTCCTGGCCTACTGGGAGCAGAAGAAAAGTGCGCTGAGCATCAATGCCCCGGCGGGCCGGGACGCTATTACCATTACTACTGTGCACAAGGCCAAGGGCCTGGCCTACGGGGTAGTCATCGTGCCCTTCGCCGACTGGAGCCTGACGCCCTACCGCGGCACCTTGCTCTGGGGCCAGCTGCCGGAAGATGCCAAACCGGTGCCTGAAATGCCGCCCATTGCGGTGGTCAGCCAGACCCAGGCCCTGCTGCGCACCCCGCTGGCCCAGCAGTATACCGAGGAGCTGGAGAAGACCTTTCTGGAAGGCCTCAACATGCTCTACGTGGCCTTCACCCGGCCCCGGCACCGGCTCTACATCATCAGCCGCCGGCCCAAACCGACCAAAACGGCCAAGGAACTGGAGGTAAGTAGCCCCGCCGAGCCAGCCAAGACGGTGGCTGAGCTGCTGCACCGCTACCTGCTGGCTACCGGCACCTGGAACGACGAGCGCACCGCCTACACGCTGGCCGACAGTCACAACTTCGTGCCCCGGCTCAAAAGCCGGGAAGTTACCGAAACATACCCGTTAGCCAACCTGAGCAGCACGCCCTGGGAGGAACGGCTCCGCCTGCGCCGGCACGCCAATACTATTTTCGACTTCGACGACCAGCAGGTGCAGCGTGAGTGGAACCGCAAGCTGCACTACGCCCTACGCCGCCTCGAAGTAGCCACCGACGTGGACCGCGTGACGGCCCAGCTGGTGGCCGAGGGACTGGTCAGCAGCAAGGAAAAAGGCCAGCTGGTGAGCTTGTTGTGCCGCACCGTGGAAAACCCGCAGATGGCCCACTACTTCAGCCTAGCGGTGGCCGTGGAAACCGAGCGGGAAATCCTGGTGGGTGGTACCCGCCGCCAGGACTATAAGCCCGACCGGATTGTGTTTGAGCCGGACGTGAAGCCTGCGCCGGGCCGCGTGACGCTGATTGATTTCAAGATTCCGCCGCCCGAGCCCCAGCACCGCCGGCAGCTACAGCAGTATGCCGGCCTGTTTCGGCAGTTGGGCTACACCGACGTGCAGTGCGTGCTCTACTACTTTGATTCGGAAGAGGTTGTGGTGTTTTAAAGCCCGGTTTCCGCTTAGGGGTAGTCGTTTATTTCAGGCGAACCAACTTTTTGTTGTACTGCCGGATAGTTTGCCACTGCTGGGTACTCCACCTGTTGGCGGCCGGATTAGGAATGCTCATTGAATCGCGCAGAGCACTGGTGATAAAGACTTCCGTGGGTTCGGTTCTCAGCGAGTTGCTGACCAGAAAGTGAATACTATCGGCGGTGGTTTTGGTAATCTGTATCAGTGCGTACCGCCCGGCATCCGTCGGCATCGAGTACACGGCCCCGACGGCAGGAATAGCCGAGGGATCTTCGGTAGCGGCTGGGTCGTCCTCAGAAACAGCGGCGGCCGTGGATTTGGGCGTTGAGGTTTTGTCGCTGAACAGGCCGACGCCAATAATAAACAGCACGCCGATACCCAGCAGAATCAGGGCCAGATAATTGGTAATGGGCAAACGGGCCTGGCTTTGGGCGGCGGCTACCGGGGCTTGGTAGGCGGCGGGCATTTCCTTTTTTTCCAACACCTGCTTGCAGTGCCCACACTGGGTCAGGCTAAACTTGCCGATGGGAATTACCGGAATCCAGAAGAAGTGAAAGTAGCGCGAGAAGACCGTGGCCGTCAACGAATCCGGGGTGCCGCAGTGGGTACAGGTAACGCTGGGCAAGGCAGTCGTCGTGATGCGGGTCTGACCCAATCCAAAGAAAAACAGCATAGCAGGAAGGAATAGAGAGTTGGGAATATAGCCGCAAGAAACCCAAATTCTTCGGTTTGCGGGCAGCACCCGAGCGTTGTCCAGCTCAACAATGCAGTAGTTTTCTCACAACTATATAGCTCTTGCCTATTCTAATTGCGTAAAATATTAGTATTTTGCTTCGCCAAAAAAATTAGCAACCTGATTCATCATGTCGGATAAACGCCAGGCCGCTCTCGGCTTCATCTTCATCACGCTCCTGCTGGACGTTATTGGGTTCGGCATTATTATCCCCGTGATTCCCAGGCTCATCAGCAACCTCACGGGCGGAACCATTAGTGATGCTTCCCGGTACGGGGGCTGGCTCATGTTTGCTTTTGCCAGCATGCAGTTCCTCTTCTCCCCCATTCTCGGCAACCTGTCTGACCAGTATGGTCGCCGGCCGGTGCTGCTCTTTGCTTTGCTCGGCTTTGGGCTGGATTATCTGGTCGTAGCCTTTGCTCCCACTATTGCCTGGCTGTTTGTAGGCCGCATTATTGCCGGCATCACGGGAGCTAGCTTTACCACGGCCTCGGCCTACATTGCCGACATCAGCACCCCCGAAAAGCGGGCCCAGAATTTTGGTATGATTGGCGCTGCCTTTGGTCTAGGCTTCGTCATTGGGCCGGTGCTGGGCGGCAAGCTTGCTCACTTTGGCACCCAGGCTCCGTTCCTGGTCGCCGCCGCCCTTACCTTTCTGAATTTGCTCTACGGCTATTTCGTGTTGCCGGAGTCGTTGGCCAAGGAAAACCGTCGACCATTCAGTTGGAAACGGGCTAACCCGATTGGCTCGTTGCGGCAGTTGAAAAAGTACCCGGTCATCATGGGCATGGTGGCGTCCCTGATGCTGATATACATTGCTGCCCACGCCACTCAGAGCACCTGGTCGTACTACACCATGTACCGGTTTCACTGGAATGAAAGTCGGGTGGGCGATTCGCTGGGGGTAATTGGCATCCTAACAGCGCTGGTTCAGGGGGTGCTTATCCGCTATAGTGCGCCGGTTCTCGGCCCCAAACGCTCCGTTTTTCTGGGCCTGGGCCTTTATGCAGTGGGCTTTGCGCTATTTGCTTTTGCACCCGTAGGCTGGCTTATGTTTGCCTTCCTAGTTCCTTATTCCCTGGGCGGAATTGCCGGCCCGGCCTTGCAGGGCATCATGTCGGGGCAGGTCCCCCCCAACGAGCAGGGCGAGTTGCAAGGGGCCCTGACCAGCCTCATCAGCCTTACGTCTATCATCGGGCCGCCTTTGATGACCAATTTGTTTTCCTATTTCACTAGTTCTAAGGCTCCCGTACACTTTCCCGGGGCAGCCTTTCTCACCGGCTCGGCACTGGTCATAATCAGTATGCTGCTGGCTATGCGCTCCTTGCGGCACTACGTGGCCCCAACCTTACCCACAGCCGTGCCGGAGGAAGCCGTGGTGGGGCACTAGCGGCGTTGACGCGTTTTTTAACAGCAGTCCCAGTAGAAATAGGCCTTATCGAACTCCCGGTTTTGCAGGGCCAGCGGGGCAATAAAAAAGTGCGCTACCCCGGAGTCGCCGAACATAATCTGCTCGTCTATATCGATTTGCAGCAACTGCACGTCGGCGGCCGTTGCGGGGGAGTAGTCGCGCGGGTCACCCTGAGTAAACATGGCGTAGCCGCCCAGTTTGTGCCCTTCGCTGTTGAATAACTTCCCGAATTCCCGTTTCTGCTCCATCGGCAGCTTCTTTTGGTAGGCACGGGCATTGCGGCCGTTGAAATCGACGGTGAAGCGGGAATCTTCCAGGCCACCATACTCCGTGGTTAGCTCAAATTGCAGGCTGTGCTCACAATAAATCGGGCTATTGTCGTAGTGGTCAGCGGGCAGAAAGCTGAAATCCTGCTGGCAAGGCTGCGTGAGCTGCTCAGGGGTAAGGAAGAGCACTACATCCGCTGATTCGTAGCCTAAATCGGTGGGCACGTAGAACTGCAGCAGGCCCGCGGCAGGCAGCCAATCCGTGGCGGGCAACTCAGCCAGGTTGATCTGAGCCAGCAGCAACAATGGCACACCTTGCTCGTCGCACGGGTACACAACACTCAGGGGCAGAAACGGCAGGCCCCGAAACTTGCTGGTCGCCGACGCCGGTCCGTCTTCTCCTCTTGGGGTTGCCTTAATTTTTATGCTTTGCAGCGCGTACTGCTGGAGTTGCTCGGCGAAGGGCGCTAAGAATTCGGGAATCATAGAGTTAGCAGAAACGGTTAGTTGTTGCAGCCTGTAGCCCGGAGCTCCACCCTGCTTGTTTGGGCTCAATAACCGGCGGGATATCCTCCCCCGCAAGGTATCTTTACTTTCCATGGAAACCATTGCCTCCTCTACCCTACCCATCACGACTACCGACTCTTTCCTGAGCCAGGCTGCCCGCGACCTGCTCACGCGCTTTCCCGGCGCCGAGCTGTCGGATTTGGTGGTGGTAGTGCCTACGCGGCGGGCCGTGGTCTATCTGAAGAATGAGCTGAGTTTAGCCGCCGAAGTGGGCTCAGCGGTGTGGAGTCCGCGCGTAGCGGCCATGGAAGACTATATGGTGGAGCTCTCGGGCGTGCAGGTGGAGGAACCCATTGCCCTGCAGCTCTTGCTCTTCGACATCCTGCGCGACATTGACCCCAAGCTCGACTTCGACCAGTTTGTGGGCTGGTCGGGGCTGCTGGTGCAGGACTTCTCCCACCTCGACCAGAACCTGGCCTCGCCGGCCAAAGTGTTTGAGTACCTGACCCAGGCCAAGGCGCTGGAACGCTGGGATCTGGCCGATACGCCCACCGAAGTCAGCACCACGGCGGCTTACTTCCGCTTCTGGGACGACCTGGAAAAAGTGTATTGGCGCCTGCGCCGCCGCATGGAGCAAACCCACCTGGCTTACCCCGGCCTGGCCTACCGCCTGGCCGTAAATAAGGTACAAAACCGCCTGGAGCACGGCGACACCCTGCCCCGGCACGTGTTTCTGGGCCTGGGCTCCTTATCGAGGGCCGAGCAACGTTTGATTCAGTTGCTGCTCAAGGAAGGCCGGGCCGAGGTGCGCTTCGACGGGGATGCGTTTTACCTGGAAACCGACTCGCCCAACCGCGCCGGCCAGCACCTGCGCCAGTACCGCAAAAACTGGGATTTGCCGGCCGAGGCTTTCGGGGACACCGGCACCGGTTTGCCTAATTTGCTGCGCACCCTGGAGCGGGAAATTCAGTTTGTGGGCGTGGCCAACGCCAGCATGCAGGGCAAAGTGGCCGGGCAGCTGCTGGCCGCTTCGCGCCGGGAAAACCCGCGGGCCAAAGTAGCCGTGGTGCTGCCCGACGAAACCCTGCTGCTGCCGGTGCTCCACGGCTTGCCGCCCGAGGAAGTGCCCGAGTACAACGTGACCATGGGTTTGAGCTTTCAGAGCACCCCCTTGTTCAACCTGGTAGACCTGCTGTTTGAAGTGCACTTAACGGGCATTCGGGAGGGCAGCGCCGAAACCGGCTACGGGGTGCCGCGCTACCACCACCTAGCCGTGAGCAAGCTGCTGGGTCACCCGTTTCTGCGGCGCTACCAGCAGTGGCTCGACAAGCAGCCCCAGAAGCAGTACCATGGTTTGCTCGACAAAATCTGCAACCAGATTATCAAGCGCAACGCCGTGCTGCTGCCGGCTTCGGAGCTGCTGGAACTAGGCCAGCAGCACCCACTGGTAGAGGCGCTGTTTGCCACCTGGGACACCTGCGACGATATCATTGCGGCCTGCTACACGCTCATTGATCTGCTCAAAAAGGCCTATCAGGACCAACATTCGGCCATTGAGGCGGAGTATCTGTTCCTGTTCTTTACCTTGGTCAAGCGCCTGGATTCGGTGTTTGACTGCCGGGAACAGCGGCTGTCGGTGCGCTCCTTCCGCCGGTTTCTCTACGAGCAGATGACCCGCACCCGCCTGCCTTTCAGCGGGGAACCCATTGCCGACGTGCAGGTGATGGGCCTGCTCGAAACCCGGGCCCTGGACTTTGACCACGTCATTATCCTGAGCTGCAACGAGCGGGTGCTGCCAGCCCCGAAGAACAACTCCTCGCTGTTCCCTTACGACGTGCTGACGCAGTTCAAGATGCCCACCTACGCCGACCACGAGGCGGCCACGGCCCACCAGTTCTGGCGTCTGCTGCAGCGGGCCCGCCGCGTGGATTTGCTGCACGTACTGCCCGGCGCCGAGGGCACCCGCACCGGGGAGAGAAGCCGCTTCCTGCTCCAGATTCAGAACGACTTACTGCCTCAGAACCCGAACCTGATCCTGCGCGACCTGACGGCCAGCGTCCTGGACGACGCGCCCGACTCGGCCGCCCGGCGCGAGTACGGGGGCGACTTGGTGCTGGAAAAAGACCCTGAAATGCTGGCTGCCCTGCGGGAGCTGCTGGAAAAAGGCCTTTCGCCCTCAGCCCTGAATCAGTACCTGAATTGCTCCTTGCAGTTTTATTTCGCCCGCCTGGCCAAGTTCAAGGAAAACGACGAAGTAGAGGAAAAGCTGGAGGCCGACAGCTTCGGCACGGTGGTCCACGAAACCTTGGAAATGCTGTTTCAGCCCTTTGTGGAAGGCAAAAAAGCCATAACGACCGAGGATATTCCGGTGCTCATCCGCCTGATTCCCCAGGAGCTGGAGCGGGCCCTGCGCCACGAGCAGGACGAGCGCCACGCCCGCGCCGATGAGGGCCTCAACCACGTGCTGGGTCAGGTGGCCGCCCAGCTGGTGCGCCGCTACCTGGAAGGCCTCGCCGAAACGCCCGGTGCCCTTCCCTTGCGCGTGGTGGCCCTAGAAAAAATCCTGGATGCCCGCGTACCCGTGACGCTGCCCAGCGGCGAGGCCTTCGACCTGATTGTGTTCGGCTACACCGACCGGCTCGACGAGCTGCCCGACGGCCGCCTGCGGGTGGTCGACTACAAAACCGGCCTGGTACAGCCCTACGACCTAAAGCTGCAGAAGCGCGGCGACGATGCGGCGGCCGCCACTCAGCGCCTGCTCCACGACGCCACCTCCTCGGCCGACAAGGTACGGCAGCTCTGGCTGTACCGCTTTATGCTGGAACACGCCGGCCAGCCCGCCGCCGATGCCGCCATTATTTCCTTGCGCAACCTCGCGGCTGGCCCCATGACAGCCGACATGGCCTTCCTGACCGAAGACGGCACCTCGTTCGTGGAAAAGGGCAAAGCGTTGCTGAATGAGTTTGCCCAGAAAATCCTGGACCCACTGGAGCCCATCCGCAAAACCGACGATTTGGAACGGTGCCAGTACTGCCCTTACCGCGGTATCTGCGCCCGTTAAATGGTTAGTTTATATAGTCTCTCATCCTGAGTTCCGCGAAAGACCTTATCACGGTAGCTCGACAACCGTAGCAACGACTCGCCGCCCCCGTGACAAGGACCTTTGTAGGGCTCAGGATGACAGGCCATTTTTAACCAGCCAGAAAAAACCTGGCAGGGAGCCTTACCTTTGCTTTCTTCATCTCTCTACTTCCCACAAAAAAAGACATATCATGGACGAATTCATGCAGGCCGCCATCGACGAGGCGCGGCAGGGCCGCCAGGAAGGCGGGATTCCCATCGGCTCGGTACTGGTGCGCGACGGCAAAATCGTGGCCCGGGGCCGCAACAAGCGCGTGCAGGAAGACAACCCCATCAAGCACGGCGAAATGGACTGCCTCTTCAACGCCGGCCGCCAGCGCAGCTACCGCGACACCGTTATCTACACCACCCTGATGCCCTGCTACATGTGCGCCGGTACCATCGTGCAGTTCAAGATTCCGAAGGTGATGGTGGGCGAGTCGCGCACGTTTGGCGAGTCGCGGGCCTTTTTGGAAAGCCACGGCGTAGAGGTCGTGGACCTGGACCTGCAGGAGTGCGTCGACATAATGAATGAGTTCGTCGAGGCCGAGCCTACCCTCTGGAACGAGGACATTATGGAGCTGTAAATTAGCTTTCAGCCTAGCAAAGCAGAACGTCATGTCTCCCGCTGGTCGACATGACGTTCTGCTTTTTGGCGTTGCTTACAAGGCGTGCGGGCTGCAAACTATCTTTTATTCTTCCCCTTCTATTGCTTTTATAGCCCCTGCATACGTGGTTAGCAACCAGCTTCTGCCCGTCCCGCACCCCTGTATTCTGCCCGTATGCCCTCTTCTACTGCCCGTTTCACGGCCGCTCTGGCAACATTCGACGCGGCCAATGCCGAAGACCCTAACCAGGATACCGACGCTGAAGGCCGTAGCTGGCCTAAGGAGCTGCTCTACGGGCACCGCATGAGTGCCTGTCTGGCCCGGGTAGCTCCCGAAGCCCCTGAGGCCGTGCATCTGGCCGCCCGCTGCCAGCACATTCGCCGCTGGGCTATTCCCCGGGCCGATTTTCCGATGGACCGGGCGGGCTACCACCAGTGGCGCAACACGCTCAAGAAATATCACGCCCAGGTGGCCGGCGAGTTGCTGGCTGAGGTGGGCTACGAGGCAGCGACCATCGAACGGGTGCAGGCCCTGCTGCAAAAGCAGCAGCTCAGCCGGGACGCCGACGTGCAGCTGCTGGAAGACGTTATCTGCCTGGTGTTTCTGGAATACTACTTCCTCGACTTTGCCCGCCAGCACCCGGAAGAGAAGGTCATCGACATCGTGCAGAAAACCTGGCGCAAGATGACCGCGCGCGGGCACGAGTTGGCCCTGCAGCTACCCCTGCCCGCTGATGCTCAGGCACTGGTAGCCCGGGCCCTGGCATAATCCAGGGCCGGTACTTCCCGACCCAGTCCCACCACGTCGCCGATGACGATGAGGGCCGGATAGGTAATGCCGTGGGTGGCTACTAACTTGGGCAGGTGGCCGACCGGACCCGTAGCACACCGGCGCTGGGGTAAGGTAAGATGCTGGACCACGGCGGCGGGTGTGTCGCCTTTGCCCATCTGGCAGTAGGCGGCGGCAATTTCGGCGGCTTTTTTCAGGCCCATGTAAATGACCACCGTGGAGTTGCTTTGCATGGCCAGGCGCAGGTCGGCCGACAGAGAGCCGTCTTTTTTGGTGCCCGTCAGCATCCACACACCTTCACTGACGATGCGGTGGGTCAGGGGAATATCCTCGAAACCTAGGGCCTGCATGCTCGAAATACCGGGAATGTAGTGCGTGGCAATGCCATGGCTGCGGGCAAACAACACTTCCTCGAAGCCCCGCCCAAAAATGTAGGGGTCGCCGCCCTTGAGCCGGATAACCCGGCCGCGGGTCAGGGCTTTTTCCAGGATCAGTTCGTGAATGGTTTCCTGGGGCGTGTACTCGCCGTAGGGCTTTTTACCCACATAAATGCACTCACAATCAGCCGGAGCTAGGGCCAGCAGTTCCTGGTTAGCCAGGTTGTCATAGAGAATCACCGGGGCCGCCTGCAGCACCCGGTAGGCCTTCAGTGTGAGCAATTCCGGGTCGCCGGGGCCTGCTCCTACTACGTACAGTTCCGGGCCCATGCCGGCCGCGCTTTCCTGCTTGCTACTCAAGGGTTTTATTTTTTTGGTCGGAAGAAAAAAGCAGGCTGCGTACCTGCACGGTAGCCAGGGCCGCGGCGGCCAGCAAGGCGCCCACAGCCAAGCGCCGCCACCGCCGCGTGGCCGGCACTTCGAAGCCGGGGCCGCCAGCCAGCCCGGCTGTCACGGCATTCAGGGTACGGACCTTGGCGGCAAAGTCGCCGGCGAGCTGCTGCCGGATGGCGGGCATCTTCTGCAGCACCGCATCGAGCTCCTCGGGTAGGGCTTCTTCCAGCACAGCCCGCACCCGCTTGGCCACCGTGGGCGACTGGCCATTGGTGGAAACCGCAATTTTCAACGCCCCTTTCTGCACCACTGATGACAGGTAAAAGTCGCACAGCGGGGGCGTGTCGGCCACGTTCACGAGCAGGCGGCGGTGGCGGGCGGCGGCTTTGATGCGCGCGTGCAGGGCCGGGTCGTCGGTGGCGGCAAATACAATATCCGCTTCATCGAGCAGGTCGTCGGCGTAGGGCTCCGTGCGCAACTGCACCGCTGGGTAGCGGGCCGCCAGCTCCCGCAGCGCGGGCAAAAAGGTAATGCTGACGACCGTTACGGCCGTGGCCGGGCTGCTGCGCAGGATAGCGGTGAGTTTCTCTAAACCCACGTTGCCGCCGCCAACGAGCAGCACCCGCAGCTGCTCCAGCTTGAGAAAGACCGGAAAAAGGGGGTTGGCGCTGGGTGGGGGTAGCATGGGACCGGGAATGATAGAAGATGAAAAGCAAGACCGTACGTCAGACCGCCTACGTAGCTGCTGCCCGGCCCAAGCTCATTCCCACCGCTACCGGCTCTTCCCAGAACGCAAATTCCGTCGCAGGGGCCTCGCAGGTTGGGCAGTGATAGTCGGGCACGTCGGCCCAGGCGGTGCCCGGAGCCACCCCCTGGGCTGGGTCGCCGTAGGCCGCGTCGTATACCGTCAGGCAGTGGCGGCAGCGCGGTAGGGCCGCAGCGGGGTTAGTAGATTCCGCGGCGAGGTGGGCAGGGAGTTCTTCTGCTCGTTCCAGTGTTTCGGTTTCTGCCTGGGCGTAGAACTGCTGGCATAGTTCGCTCAGATACCAGCCCAGCAGGTCGCGGCGCACCTGCTGGCGGAAGGATACAAAGTCGCGGGAGTTAGGGTTGAAGTCGCGGGTGTGCAGGATTTCGTAGTGCTCGGCACCTGGGCGCAATCCGGTCGAAAGGCGGATAATAATGGAGCCGAACAGGCCGGTTTGGGGCCGGGTTTTGATGGCAAAGCACAGCTGGTAGGTACGCACATCCTCCTCATTGAGGTAGCGCACCAGCTCGTGCTTCAGGGCCAGACCCAGGGGGCAAGTATCCTCGACTTGCCAGTTGAGTTCGTTGGCCGCGTGCCGCACGTTGATGCGGTGGCGGCAGAGCACGGCGTCCCACTGGCTGCGGTCGGCCGGCGCAATACCCTTGACGACGAGCGACTTCCAGGGTGTAGTGCAGAGCTGACCCACGCGCGTTTGCAAACACACCCGGCACACATCCTGCAGAAAGGCCACCGAAAACTGCTCGTTGCGACGGTAGATACCCAGCCAGAGCTGCTGCCCGCTGCGGTTAAAGCCTTCGTAGTAGGGCAGCATAAAGGGCGGCAGCGTCAGGGCCTCCGCCGCCATTCTCGTTCCCAAGGGCAGGCCCGCGCTGACCTGCTCATAGAGCCGCTCCCCCGCCGTCGTCAGGTCGGGAAGTGGGGCCGGTTCGGCCAGCAGCACCCGCTCCACGGCGGCACTAAGAGCTGGGATATCCTCCGAATACACCAGCCGGGGCCAGGCATAGAGGTGGCCGGTGCGGGGAAAGCGCACGTGCAACTGCCAGTAGTTGCTGGTTTCGGCGGCAATGAAATTGAGGTGACCGGTAAAGAACGGCACGAAGGTCTGTCGGCTGTCGACGAGGTTGATTTTCAGCCGGGGGCGGTAGTCAAACCCATCCAGAATGTCCTTGTAGACGCCTTCCCGCAGCCAGGCAGCGCTGTAAAACACGTCTTCGCCCACGTAGGAACTCACGATATTGGGGTGGGCTTCCGGGTCGGGCTCGGCCAGCACCCCGGCTGCGGCCAGGGCCTGCAGCAACGCCCGCCGCCGGGCCGGCTCCACGGTCAGCAAGAGCTGCTGGCGGTGCCCAAGCTGCACCTGCTCAATGCCGGCCGCCTCAGCCGCCGCTAGCACGGCCAGCAGGTCGCCGGCCGGCACGATACCGCCGGGCAGATTTACGGCCACCACACGGGGCGAAGCTTCAGCGGCCTTCATACAGACTCAGCGTAAGTCACCGCTACTACAGCTTGAGGCGCCAGCTCATCGGCCAGCAGGCGTTGTACTTCGGGCCGGCAGGAACCGCAGCCGGTACTCGCGCCCGTGGCCGAGCACAGGGCCGGTAGCGTAGTGCAGCCCGCTTCAATGGCCTGACGCAGATTGCCGGCGCCCACGTTGTTGCAGCTGCAGATGAGCTTGCCGAGCACGGGCGTCGCGGGGCGGCCACTGCGCAGCAGCTGTAGACGTTTGTCGCTCAGCTCAGTACCGTTGGCAATCAGCTCCCGGAATTCCTGGAACTCGGCTTTGTCGCCGATGAGAATGGCCCCGACCAGGCGGTCCTGGTAAATGATGCACTTCTTGTAGTAGCGCTGGGCTTTGTCGATAAACACGATTTCCTCGTAGCCCGGCACGCCGGCGGGGCACTCGGGCAGGCCAATGCTGCACAAATCGAAGCCGTGAATCTTGATGATGTTCATAAACGTGCTGCCCTGGTAGAAGCTACCCACGTCGCCGCTGAGGAAACGGGCTACCACGGCGGCCTGCTGCTCGGCAGCGGCCGTGATGCCGTAGAGCGTGCCCTCGAACTCGGCAATTTCGCCCACGGCAAACACGCTTGGGTCACTGGTTTGCAGCCGCTGGTTTACCACCACACCGCGGCGGCAGTCCAGGCCGGCCTCGCGGGCCAGCTCCAGGTTGGGCACGGTGCCGATGGCCAGAATCAGCGCGTCGCAGTCGAGGCGGCGGCCACTTTTCAAGCCCACACCGGTAAGCCGGGTGCGGCCGTAGTAGAGCTCCACCTCGTCGTTGAAATACAGGTCGCAGCCCTGGTCGAGCATTTCTTCCTGCAGCAGCTGGCTGCCCAGCGGGTCGAGCTGCCGGTCGAGGAAGCGGGAAATCCGCTGGATGATGGACACTCGCACCCCGGTTTCGCGCAGGGAGGCGGCCATTTCCAAGCCCAGCAGCCCGCCGCCTACGATGACCACGTGCGCGTCCCGAGCGGGCAGGTGCTGCCTGAATGAATCGGCGTCGAGGCGGCTGCGCATGGTGAAGATACCGGGCAGGGCAGGCACGTTGCGGGGCACGGCCGCCCGGCTGCCGGTAGCCAGCAGCAGCACGTCGTAGTCGGTGCGCTGCCCCCGGGAGTCCACCACGTATTTTTCCTGGCGGTTAATTTCTTCCACGCTCACGCCACGCCACAGCGTGATCTGGAAGCCGGGCTCTTCCTCGTCGCGCATTTTCACCAGCTGCTCCCACTGCTGATGCCCACTGATGTAGTCGGGCAGCATGACGCGGTTGTAAAAAGGAAAGTCTTCCTTGCTGAAAATGGTGATGCTGTCGTCCTGGTTTAGCTCCCGGTAGGCCTTCACGAAGCCATACGCCCCGGCCCCGGCCCCTACCACCACGACGCGCTGCCGGGGCTTGCGGTACTTTTCGAGCTGCACGGCGCAGAATTTGAAATCGGGCTCCTTGGAAATCGGGTCCACTGCATTCGAGGTGACGTTGTTGGCCCGGTGCAGGTCGGAGCCCAGGATTTTGCCCCAGTGCATGGGCAAAAACACCACCCCCGGCCGGATGCCGGTCGTCAGCCGGGCCGCCACCCGCACACTACCCCGCCGCGACGAAACCGTAACCAACTCTCCCTCCTGCACCTGCAAAGCCTGGGCATCATGAGGATGTACCTCGATGAAGGCCTGGGGGCTGTGCTGGCGGAGCTTGCTGACCTTGCCGGTCTTGGTCATGGTGTGCCACTGGTCACGCAGGCGGCCGGTGGTCAGGATGAAGGGAAAGTCCAAATCGGGTGCTTCGCTGCGGAAGGTGGCGGCCACGGGGTGAATCTGGGCCCGGCCCGAAGGCGTGTAAAAGCGGTGGTCGGTGAAAAGCCGGGGCGTTCCGGAAGCGGCCTGGCCAGGGCGGTAGGGCCACTGCACGGAGCCGCGCTGGCGCAACTCGGCGTAGGTCAGGCCTGCAATGTCGAGCGTGGTGCCGGCCGTCAGGCGGGTGTGCTCCAGGTAAATGGCTTCGGTGGTGGCATAGTCGAAGCCGGAGAAACCCATTTTGCGGGCAAAGCGGCAGAGGATTTCCACGTCGGGCAGGGCTTCGCCGGGGGCGGCCACCACGCGGGGCAGGTAGCTGATGCGGCGCTCGGAGTTGGTCATGGTGCCTTCTTTTTCGGCCCAGGCGGCGGCAGGCAGCACCACGTCGGCGTAGGCCAGGGTTTCGGGCTTGGAGCTGATATCCTGCACCACCACGAACCTGGCTTTGGCCAGTGCTGCCTCGGCCTGCCGCACGTTGGGCAGGCTGGTCAGCGGGTTGGTGCAGACTATCCAGATGGCCTTGAGCCGGCCGTCTTCCAGGGCCTCAAACATTTCGGTGGCCGTATAGCCGGGCTTCTCCGCCAACGGCCCGCTGCCCCAGAACTGCTGCACTTCCGTGCGGTGCTGGGCATTAGCCAGGTTGCGGTGGGCCGGCAGCAGGTTGCTCAAGCCACCTACTTCCCGCCCGCCCATGGCGTTGGGCTGCCCGGTGAGCGACAAAGGCCCCGCGCCCGGCTTGCCGATCTGGCCCGTAATCAGGTGCAGGTTGAGCAGACTCAGGTTCTTATCTACCCCCACCACGCTCTGGTTCAGGCCCATCGTCCACATCGACAAAAAGCCCTGAGCCGCCCCAATGTAGCCGGCCGCCCGGCGCAGGTCGGCTTCCGCTACCCCGCATAGGTCGGCCGCCTCGGCTACGCTCCGCTCAAAAACCAGCTTCTTGTAGGCCTCGAACCCCTCGGCGTGCTGCTCAATGAAGTTTAAGTCGATGTCGCCGTTTTCAATCAGCACCCGGGCCAGGGCCTGGTGCAGCACTACGTCGGTGCCGGGCAAGAGCTGCAGGTGCACGTCGGCCAGGGTGCAGGTGTCGGTTACGCGCGGGTCTACGACGATGATTTTGGTGGCCGGGTTGGCGGCTTTGTGAGCCTCCACGCGCCGCCATAGAATGGGGTGGCACCAGGCCGGGTTGGCCCCGGTCACGAGCAGGCAGTCGGCCAGCTCGATGTCGTCGTAGCAGACCGGTACGCTGTCTTCGCCCAGAGCCATTTTGTAGCCCACCACCGCGCTACTCATGCAGAGGCGGGAGTTAGTGTCGAGGTTGTTCGAGCCGATAAAGCCCTTCATGAGCTTGTTGAGCACGTAGTACTCCTCGGTCAGGCACTGGCCGGAGGCGTAGAAAGCCACCGAATCGGGACCGTACTGCCGGATGAAAGTGGTGAATACCGCGGCCGTCCGCTCCAGGGCTTCGTCCCAGCTTACCCGCTGCAACGGGCGGCTTTTAGCATAGCGCATCTGGGGGAAGAGCAGCCGGTCGCGGCGGTCATTCACGGTGTATTGTAGGTGCAGGCCCTTGCTGCACAGCGCCCCGCGGTTAACGGGGTAATCGGGGTTGCCCGTTACGCGCACGTCGCCCTGCTTGTCCGGCTCGACCAGCACTCCGCAGCCCACGCCGCAGTAGCAACAAGTAGAAGGAAGCGCGACAGCTGAATGGGCCATACGGGGGAGGGTAACGAATGGAGAAATGGATAACGCTTAGGCGCCGGCCAGTGTGAGCGGGGCTTCGGGGGCCGTTTCGCCCAGCTCCTTGCGAATCAGGCGGATCAGCAGCACCAGGCCGCCCACAGCGCCCACCCCGATGCCGATGTAGAGAAAGGCTGTGCTGTAGCTGATGGAGGCCGATTTGAACAGGAAGCCTACCAGCATGGCGCCCAGGTTGCCACCCGCCCCTACCACCCCGCTCACGCTGCCCAGGGCCTGCTTGTTCACGAAGGGCACGATGGAATAGGTACAGCCGTTGGCCATTTTCAAAAACAGGGCAAACCCCAGCATGGCCGCAATAGCCAGCGGCAGGCTAGGCGCCAGGGCAAATAAGGCAATGCCTATGCCTTCCAGAATCAGCAGCCCACTCAGCAGCAGCCACTTGCCCCGCATGCCGGCCCGGCGGCCCACTACGTCGCTCACCCAGCCACCCAGGCCCCGGGCAAAGATGTTCATGAACCCAAAGACACCGGCCAGCATCCCGGCCAGTACCAGGCTGGCCCCGAAGTGGTCGACGAAGTAGACGGCCGCCACGTTGTCGATGGTGATTTCGATGCCGAAGCAGGCCCCGTAGGCCAGGGCCAGCACCCAGGTACGGTAGTCGCGCAAGGCCAGCAGAAAGGTACCCTTCGATTTTTGGGCGGTGTCGCGCTCAATATCGCCGTAGTTGCCACGGGGCGTGTCCTGGGTGTATTTGTAATAGAGCCCGGCCATGACCAGCAGAACGACGCCCGGCACCACCATGGCCAGCCGCCAGGAGTTGGCCTGATCGACGTAGCCCAGCGAAACGAAGCCGGCGGCCACCAGGGGCATCACCATGTTGGCAATGCCGCCGCCGAGGTTGCCCCAGCCGCCGGCCACGGCGTTGGCCGTGCCTACCACCTTGGGCGCAAACATCATCGAGGTGTGAAACTGGGTGATGACAAACGAGGCCCCGATGATGCCAATGGCCAGCCGAAACAGCAGAAAGACCTCGTAGCTGTTGCTCAGGCCAATGAGCAGCACCGGCACGGCCCCCACCACGAGCAGCAGTGAGTACGTCAAACGGGGCCCCAGCGTGTCGCAGAGCTTGCCGACGATGAGGCGGGCCAGAATCGTGGCGGACACCGAGGCAATAACGATGTTGCCAATCTGCCCCTTATCAAGGTGGAGCTGCTCGCGCACTAGGGGCATGAGCGGGGCAATGCCAAACCAGCCAAAAAAGCAGAAGAAAAACGTGAGCCAGGTCAGGTGAAACGTGCGCATCTGCACGCCCTTGGTAGCGAAGATGTTGAGGCGGGTCAGGGGCTGCTGGGCAGCGGGCAAAGCATCCATCATACGGGCAAAGCGTTTTGAATGAAAGGCTGTTTTCAGGCTAGATTCCGGCTTAATAAACCAGGTCAGTTATTGAACAGAACCGGCTTGAAGGTGAGCATGGCCCAGGCCCACTGGTTGTGTTGCTGTCCGTCGCGCCCCTTCAGGGCATCGAGCGAGGCGGTGGCCAGCAAGTGCGAGTAGCCCAGCTTAAAGCTGAACTCCGGACTCACGTTGGCACTAAGCTGCACATCCAGCTCCTCGCCCAGCCGCCTGCTCAGGGCCTGCTCGGTTGTGCCCGAAGCGTACACCCGGGCGGGGGCCTCGAAGTGGTGCAGGTGAGCTAGCAGGCTGGTTTTGGGAGCCAGCTTGAAAGTGGTTTTCAGGTAGAAATCAGCCAGGCCGGCGGTGCGGCCATTCTGCCCGTGGTTGTTGCCCACGTAGAAGTAGTCCATGTGCCCGTAAAAGGCGTGGTTGGTGCCGTAGAGCGGTACAAAGGCGTGGTTGCGGGAGTCGGTAGCGTCGGAGCCCGAGAGGTAGTCCAGGCCCAGCGTGAGCGGGGTGAGCTTGGTGGCCAGCGTCAGGCTGCCCGCCGCTAGGTAGGCCCGCACGGCCCGGCCGACGGCATCGTAGCCGGTCTGGTAATACGCTTCGCCAGTCAGGGTTGTGCGGCCGGCGGTGGCTTCACCCGTCAGGCCGTAGGTTTGGCGGTAGTAGGTCGTGGAATCAGGGCGCTGCCGGCCGTCGTTGAAAAACAGGGCCGAGAGCTTGCCGCGGGTCCACTCCTGATGCAGCCACAGGTACTCCATAGATTTGTAGTTGTCGACGCCCCCGTAGTAGGTGTCAGCGAGCTTGGCGGGCTCCAGGGAAAACGACTGGTTGAACCCTGCCCCACCGTGCACCGTGAAGCCCGAGCTGTCGGCATACATGAGCTTCAGCGCGTCGTGGCTGCGGCCCTGCTGGGCCCAGTCGAGCCCGCCCAAAAACCGGGCGTTGTCGTAGTCGAGCACCTGCCGGCCTACCCGCACGGCCAGCCGGGAGTTGAGGCGGTACTGCCCGTAGGCCTCAAACACGTTGAACAGGTTGGGGTCGGTTTTATAGACCTGATTGGTGCTGCCCCAGATGCGCACGTCCTGCATTGAAAGCCGCACGCTCACTTTATCGCGCCCGTAGTCCAGATTGAGGCGGGAGCGTTGCTCGACGAAGAAAGCCGGCTGCTCACGGGGCGTGTTCACCGTCCGGAACCCGTCGCGCAGCTCCGTGCGCGGCCGGATTTCGGCCGATACCACCACTTGTCCCACCGCCGCCGGGCCGGGCAGCAGCGCCACCGCCAATGCTACCCAAGAAAGCCTATTCGCAGTACAGTTCTCGGGCATACAAAGTGGTTAGCGGTGAGTAGACAATAAATTGAGCAGCAGTTGGCAACGCCTCACCCGGCTTCCAGGCCGATGAATACCAGCCCGTCCTCGACCTTCACCGGGTACGTGCGGATGCTGCACTCGTCGCCGTTCAGGCACTCGCCGGTGAGCAACGAAAAGGTGCGCTTGTGAAACGGACAGGCCACTTTGGGCTCACAGGCCTCGCCGGTGCTGCCGATCATGCCGCGGGCCAGGGCCATCTGCTGCTTGTGCGGGCACAGGTTCTGGGTGGCGTACCACTCGCCGCGGCGGGCGAAGTTGAAAATGGCAATCTGCTCGCCTTCCACCAGGGCGCAGGCCCCGCCGTCGGCCGGAATGTCTGTGGCCTGGCACACGGCCACCCACGTTACGTCAATGACAGCTTCCATCGGTCGTAGCTTGATTTGAAAGGATTTGGGCGGCAAATGAGCGGCGCTGCAACACCACCCACCGCGCCCGTTTTGCTCGTTGGACTTCCGGGCCACCCCGGCGTGGGGCGGCAAGGGTTTTGTCTTAAAAAAGTGCTTTGGAGTACCTGTTACCAGGCTTTTACAATCTTCTGCCCCCGCACCGGCTCGAACTCGATGGAAGGATCCTTGACCGTGGGCGCATTCACGAAGTGGGTGAACTGCCGGCGCAGCTCGGGGTTTTCGACCACCTCGCGCCACTCGCAGTGGTAGTTCTGGATCAGCAGGGCCATTTCGGCTTCCAGCTCGGTGCAAATGCCCAGGCTGTCGTTGACCACCACGTTTTTGAGGTAGGCCAGGCCTCCGTCCAGCTTGTTGAGCCAAGTGGCGGTGCGCATCAGCGGGTCGGCGGTTTTGATGTAGAACATCAGGAACCGGTCGAGGTAGCGCACCAGGGTTTCCTTGTCGATGTCGGTGGCCAAGAGCTGGGCGTGCTGGGGCTTGGCGCCGCCATTGCCACACACGTACAGGTTCCAGCCCTTCTCGGTGGCAATGATACCGAAGTCCTTGGCCTGGGCCTCGGCGCACTCCCGCACGCAGCCGCTTACGCCGCTTTTGAGCTTATGCGGGGAGCGAATGCCCTTGTAACGGTTCTCAATTTCGATGGCCAGCGACACGCTGTCGTGCAGGCCAAACCGGCACCAGGTGCTGCCCACGCAGCTTTTTACGGTCCGCAACGACTTCCCGTAGGCGTGTCCGCTCTCAAAGCCGGCGTTGATGAGCTCTTCCCAGATATCGGGCAGGTCACTCACGTGGGCCCCGAACATATCGATGCGCTGCCCGCCCGTAATCTTGGTGTAGAGCCCGTACTTCTGGGCCACGCGGCCAATGACCATCAACTGCTCGGGCGTAACTTCGCCGCCGGCAATGCGGGGCACCACCGAGTAGCTGCCGCCCTTCTGGATGTTGGCCAAATACCGGTCGTTGGTGTCCTGAATGGTGTTTTGCTTGACAATCAGATCATTCCACAAGCCCGACAAAATGCTGCCGATGGCCGGCTTGCAGGTTTCGCAGCCGTCGCCCCGGCCAAAGTGGTCGAGGGCGGCATCGTAGGTGCGGATTTCGTTGATTTTGCACAAATCGAACAGCTCCTGCCGGGAGTACTCAAAATGCTCACACAGCACGTTCTTGATATAAGCGCCCTGGGCCAGTAGGGTACCGTTAATCAAGTCCTTGACCATGGGTACGCAGCCCCCGCAGCCGGTGCCGGCCTTGTTGCACTTTTTCATGCCGTCCACCGTCGTGACACCCAGTTCAGTCACGGCCCCGCAGATGGCACCTTTCGTCACGGCTTCGCAGGAGCAGACCAGAGCCTCATCGGGCAGGCTCAGTACGCCCGCGCCTTCGGCGGCCTCCCCGCCCCGGGCGCCCAGGATCAGGTCTTCGGGGTGGGGCGGCAGCACGATTTTGTTGTTGACGGTTTGTAGCAGCAGGTTGTAGGCTTCGGCGTCGCCAATGAGCACGCCGCCGAGCAGATACTTGCCGTCGGGGCTGATATTGATGCGCTTGTAGACTCCGCGGTGGGCATCCTCAAACACGATGGAGCGGCTGTGGGGCTCGGCAATAAACGGGTCGCCGAAGCTGGCCACGTCCACGCCGATGAGCTTGAGCTTGCTGCTCATGTCGTAGCCGGTGAAGGCCCGGGCACCCTGGGTCAGTTGACTGACGACTACCTCGGCCATGTCGTAGCCGGGAGCGACCAAACCGTAAATCATCCCCCCGTGCAGGGCGCACTCGCCAATGGCAAAGATGCGCGGGTCCGAGGTTTGCATCTCATCGTTGACGACAATACCGCCCCGCAGGCCCACTTCCAGGCCGGCAAGCTTGGCCAGCTCGTCGCGGGGCCGGATGCCGGCCGAAATCACCAACATGTCAACGGGCAGCTGGGAGCCGTCGCCGAAGTGCAGGGCCTCAATCTTGTCTTCGCCGCCGATGCTGGCGGTGGCTTTGCTCAGGTGAATGTTGAGGCCCAGGGCTTCAAGCTTGGTTTGCAGCATTTGGCTGCCGGCCGCGTCGATCTGCCGGGGCATGAGGCGGGGCGCAAACTCGATGACGTGGGTTTCGGGCACGCCCAGGTCGAGCAGAGCTTTGGCCGCTTCCAGGCCCAGCAGGCCGCCACCTAATACAGCCCCGCTGCGGGCCGTGGCCGCGCAGGCTTTTATTTCTTCCAAGTCCTCGATGGTGCGGTAGACCATCACGCCAGCCTTTTCCACGCCGGGAATGTCGGGCACAAAGGCCGAGGAGCCAGTGGCCAGCACGAGGTAGTCGTAGGGCTGCACTAGGCCGCCGCGGGAATGAACCGTTTGGCTGGCCCGGTCTATTTCCTGCACCGGGTCGCCCAGGTGCAGGGTGATATGGTGGTCGTGGTACCACTGCAGGGGGGCCATCAGCAGGTCGTCGGCCGTTTTGCCCCCAAAATATTCACTCAGGTGCACTCGGTCGTAGGCCACGCGGGGCTCTTCGCCAAACACCACCAGATTGAAGGCCGGGGTTTTGGCGAGAAGCTTCTCGCAAAACTTGTAGCCAACCATGCCATTGCCAATGACAACGACGATTGGAAGCGGCTGCGGTACCATATGCCTAAAGGTTAGGACGAGAAATGAGACGAGCGTTAAGGGTGGGTGGGATAGGTCGAGTGGAGCGGCTACTCTACGAAGAGCACAAAATATCTTACCCTTCAATTTAAAGGGGTTTTTACCACCTTTTTTACAAGTATAAGCAAATACCCCATATTTCAAAAGGCCTGTTTCAGCATTTTTACATAAATATTGAAAAACACACCCTTTAATTAAGGGCATATTTTACAAATTTTCGCTTTTCAAAATATCCTTTATTACTACGGTACCTATTTGGCTCAAGGAATATCAAAGGACTCCGTGGCGCGCCAACCTTACAGGTTCCGAACCACTCTACCAGAAGCACCAGGCCCCGCCGAGACGTTGCTCAGCGGGGCCTGGTAGAATAGTCGGCCTAGAATCCGGGCGCTGCTAGAATAGGAGCCGGTCGGACAGAGCTTCGATTTCGGCCCGCTGCACCAGCACCCGCTGCCATTCCGCCGGAATCTGCTCTACCCCGAAATACAACCCGGCTAAACCACCCGTAACGGCACCGGTAGTATCAGTATCGTCGCCCAGGTTCACGGCCGTTAATACCGTGTCGGCGTAGAATTCGCCGCGCAGCAGGCACCACAGCGCCGCTTCCAGGGTGTGCACCACGTAGCCCGACGACTGGATATCCGCTTCCGAAACCAGGTTCAGCTGCGGGTCCAGCACCCGTTCAAACACCTTGATTTCCTTGGCCAGCTTCGGCAGCAGCTCGCGGGTTATTGCCGGATATAGCCGCTGCTGGGCTTGCACTGGCGTCAGGCCTTGCAGGAGACCCCAGGCAACTTCCAGGTAGAGGTAGCAGGCCAGCGTGGAGCGGTAGTGCCCATGGGTAAGGCTACATACGTCGTGGGTGAGGCGCTGCCGCTCAGCCGGGTTGGCCCGTTGCCAGAGCGGATGAAACACCAGGGGCAGAATCCGCATCAGGGCCCCGTTGCCGTTGTCGTACTCCCGGGTACCGCCGGCTTTTTTGGGCGCTACGCCTTCCTGCAACCGCAGAATGGCTTCCCGCGTGGCAATACCTATGTCGAACACCGTACCGTGGGGCGTCCAGTAGCCAAAGTCCAGCCAGTTGATAAAGCGGCGGCTCAAATCGGCTACATCAATGGCGTAGGCCCCCACTCTGGTCAAGGACTCGGCCAGGCAGAACGTCAGGGAAGAATCGTCAGACCAGGTGCCGACGGGCTGCTGGTGGGTGCCGTATTCGCGCATGCCCACAACGGGGTCGAGGCGGCGCTGGGCCCGGCTGGCAAACTCCACGGGCACGCCCAGGGCGTCGGCTACGGCTAGGCCCAGCAGGGCGCCGCGGCAGGTATCTGCATGCATATACTCTGGTTTATTCGTTTGCCGCAAAGTAGGCAGATTCCCGGTTTCCCGCTTCTGCCCGCCGGTTTGGGGTATCACATGATTGTGTAAGGCCCGGGCCGGCCGAATCTGTAGTCCGGGCCTTACCTTTGGGGCCATGAACGACGCTGCGCCCCTCTCTGCTTCCAAAAAATGCCCCCACTGCGGTTTCTGGTCACCGTGGCAGCAGAAGTCGGACGACACCTGTGCGCGGTGCGGGCAGCTGCTCGACCCGGTACGCAACCGTAGTGAGCAGGCCCGGGACCAGGAAAGCAAACAGCCCATGTCCCAGTTCATGCTCCTTGAAATAAGTCCCGACGACAAAGGCCTGGTACGCCTTGGGAAGCAGCTCATCCGGGGCGGACAGTTGGCTTTTGCGGCCACCCTGTCCTTTATTTTGTGGTTTTTGGCCCTGGCCGCTGGCTAATGGTCGTGCCCCGCGAGTTTTGCCGCCCGGCCTTCTGGCTGCCGCTGCTGGTGTATCTGCTCTACCAGGTCAATGCCCGCTTCGGCCACTTTCCGCTCCCGCTCCTGCTGCGGGCCTACCTTTCCGACCTGCTGGCCATGCCCGTCATTCTGACGTTGGCCCTGGTGGTACAGCGCCGCTGGGTGCACCGCCGCACCTCATTCATTCTGCCCGATTCGTGGCTGCTGGGGGCCTGGCTGTATATATCGGTCTGGTTTGAGCTGCTCCTGCCCCTGCTGTCGGCCCGCCACACCGGCGACTTCTTCGACGCCGTAGCCTACGGCCTGGGCACGCTGTTTTACCGGCGCTTTCTGAACCGGCCTGCTTAGGCCGCCGGGAACCTTCCCGTCGGCCTTGCTCGTACAAGCGGGTCTCAGGACGGGCGCCGGCACGGCTGCTCCGTTGAGGTTGTGCACCTAACTCCGACGTATGTTCTCCGATTTGCAGCGCGTGCTGAACACCTACTGGCAGCAGTTCCTTTACATTTCTCCCAAGCTACTTATTGCCTTTATCGTGCTGGTGCTGGCCATTTTCGTGGCCAACCACCTCAGCGGCCTCATCGGGGGCAAGCTGCGCGCCAAGTCCCACGACCCGCTGATGGCCGACTTCCTGACCCGCTTCAGCAAGTGGGCCCTGATTCTGGCGGGCGCGGTGCTGGCCATGGAAGTCGTGGGGCTGTACGCCATTGTGGGCGGCCTGGTGGCCGGCGCGGGCTTGTCGGCCTTCATCGTGGGCTTTGCCCTCAAGGATATTGCCGAGAACTTTCTGGCCGGAGTGGTACTGGCCTTCAACCGCCCGTTCCGCATCCACGACACGGTGCAAATCAAAGATTTGGTGGGCAAAGTAGAAGACCTGAGTTTGCGCGTGACGATAATCAAGACTTTCGACGGCAAGCACATCTTTCTGCCCAACGCCATGGTGCTGCGCGAGCCGCTCATCAACTTTACCCGCGACGGGTACATCCGCCAGGATTTCCTGGTAACTATCGAGTACGGGGCCGAAGGCTCCAGCCAGGAAGCCTCCGAACTAGTATTGAACTACCTGCGCTCCAACAAGGACGTCGAGGATAAGGACCCGCACACGCCCTACGTCATCCTGGAAAAAGCCACTGCCACCACGGCCGACCTGCGGGCTTATTTCTGGACCTTTTCCGAGGACTACCGCCGGGGCACGCTGCAGCTTAAAAGTGGACTGATGCGCGGCATCAAAGCCGGCCTCAACCGGGAAGGCTACACGGTGACCAACGTGGTACAGTAGTTTTTTCGGATTTGCCGGGGCCAGCTCCACCCGTTTTTCACTATCATGCGTTGAGATACACTAGCTGAGCGGCGGCATGCTTGGCCCCGTCCCGTTCCGTTTCCCTTGCCGATGGCCAAAACCCTGCTTCACCGTACCCTTAGCCCCCTGCTGCTGTGGCGCTTGCGTCACGTCAACGACCGAGTGTATCTGATTCTGGTGAGCGTGCTGGTGGGCGGCCTGGCGGGACTAGCGGCCGTCATTCTCAAAACCTCGGTGCAGAAAGCCCAGGACCTGCTCTATTCGTGGGTACCCGAGCAGGATCGGGTATTTGCCCTGTTTCTCTACCCCATTATCGGTATTGGCCTCACGGTGCTTTTTACGCGCTACGTGCTGGGCGGCTCCCTGAGCCGGGGCATCGGGCCCATCATCTATAACATTGCCCGGCAGAGCAGCATCGTGCCGCGCAGCAAGCTCTACTCCCAGCTGGTCACCTCTTTTCTGACCGTCACCTTCGGTGGCTCGGCCGGTCTGGAAGCCCCGATTTCGGTGACGGGCTCGGCCCTGGGTTCCAACGTGGGCCGGATTCTGCGGGTGGGGCGGCGCGAAAGGCGACTGCTGGTGGGCTGCGGGGCTGCGGCCGGCGTGGCGGCCATCTTCAACAGCCCTATTGCCGGGGTGCTGTTTGCCGTAGAAGTCATTCTGTCGGAGCTCTCGGCGCCGTTTTTCATTCCCCTGCTCATTTCCTCGGCCACGGCCACAGTGGTGTCCAAGTCGTTGTACGCGGGCCAGCCCTTCGTGCTGGTTACCACGACCTGGCCGGTGCAGGGCATTCCGTTTTACATCGTGCTGGGCTTGCTCACGGCCCTGCTGTCGGTGTACATGATCCGGATTTACTTTCTGGCCGACAAGTACTTCGAGCGCAAAAAGGGTACGTTCAGCAAGGTCCTGCTCGGGGGCCTGGCCCTGGGCGTCATGGTATTCATCTTCCCGCCGCTGTATGGCGAAGGCTATAACACGGTGCAGCTGCTGCTCAGCGGCCACCCCGAGCAGCTTACCGATGCCTCGCTGTTTTCGGTATACCGCGACGAAAATGTGTGGACGATCTTGCTCGTCGCCGTAGCCAGTATGCTGCTCAAAGTGTTTGCGACCTGCATTACGGTGGGCTCGGGCGGCAACGGGGGCATGTTCGGCTCCTCCCTGTTTGCCGGTGCCCTAATCGGCTTTATTGCGGCCCGCCTTATCAATCTGAGCGGTATTTACCCCATTTCGGAGGTGCACTTCGTGGTGCTGGGCATGGCCGGCACGCTGGCCGGCGTGATTCACGCTCCGCTTACGGCCATCTTCCTGATTGCCGAAATCACCGGCGGCTACGCGCTGTTTGTGCCCCTGATGGTGGTCTGCTCCAGCTCCTACCTCATTACGCGCTATTTCGAGCCTTACTCGGTATACACCCGCAAGCTCGTTACCCGCGGCGTGTACATGCACGCCGACCGTGACCGGGGCCTGCTGGCTCAGCTCGACCCCATGTCGCTGGTCAGCACTGATTTTATGCCCGTGAGCCCCGATAGTACGCTGGGTGAACTGGTTACCGTGTTTCGGCACGCGACGCGCAACCTGTTTCCGGTGGTGGATGGCGACGGCCGGCTCGTGGGCGTCGTCTCGCTCGATACCGTGCGCGACGCGCTATTCGACGACGAGCACTACAACACCACCCGGGTGCGCGACCTGATGACACCCCCACCCGCCTACGTCAACCCCGACGACACCATGCTCGACGTGCTGCGCTGCATGGACCAGCTCAACGCCTGGGCCCTGCCCCTAGTCAGCAATGGCCGTTACGTGGGCTTCATCCTAAAGTCTGTCATCCTGGCCAGTTACCGCCGGCAGCTGCTGAAGGAAACGGAATAGTTTTGATGTGTTAATGCGCCATGTGTCCTTGCTAGGCGGATCTGAAGCCATCCTTCCTCTGCGCAAGTAGTCCCGCACTTTTACGAAAAAGCTCCTTCCTACGACATGTATGAAGGGGCTTTTCACATTAGAAGGCTGAGCACATTTTAGAGGACGGATTACCACGGCTGTGCCTCGCAAGGACATGTGAAACACATTCCCCACATTAACCTAGTATTCTCCGATTTCGGGCTCTTTACGGGCCATTAGCAAGCCAATCATCATGAGAACACCAGTAAGTAGGATGACCACGAAGAGGATATTCTCGCTGACTTCGCCGATGGAGTGTTCGGGAGGAATGCTGTAGAAGAGCAGCACCGTTATCAGGCCTTTGGGCGCAATAAAAAGCTCGGGCACCAGATCGGTGCGGGCCACGAAGCGCAGGTAAACGTAGCGGATGGCTGTGAGCACACCCACGATAAGCAAGCCCTGGAGCAGCAGCGTGACGCTCAGCAAACTGGCCAGCGTGATGGAATAGCCGAAGAGCAGAAAGAAAAACGTGCGAATCAGAAAGGCCGACTCGGCGGTGATGCTCTTGAGCTGGTGCAGCTCGCCGGCCAGTCTCTCGGGCCGAAACCAGCGCTTGAGTGGGCCCTTCAGAAACAGTTCCGCGTTGTTGACGGCCAGTCCGAATACCAGCACCAGCAGCAGCGACGAGAGGTGAAGCTTTTTGGCGGCGCTGTAGAGCAAAATTAGGAAGGCGAAAATCAGGAAGAACTTGATGTGCAGCCGGATCCGGTCGAGCAGAAACGCCAGAAGCAGCGTGCTCACGATGGCCACGACGATGATGGCCAGTACATCGCGCGAGAAGGTGATGACCGAAACGCCTTGGGCAAAGTCGTCCTGCAAGGCGAAGTTGAAGAACATGATGCCCAGAATGTCCGAAAACGTGCTTTCGTAGACGATAAACTCCTGCTTTTCACCCCAAAGCCCGGCCACGCTGGGAATAGCAATAGCGCTGCTGATAACGGCCAGCGGCACGGCATTCACCAGGCAGCTTTGCAGGGACGCGCCCACATAGGCCCGCAGCAAGAAGGCAATAGCCAGGGCCTGCACCACCAGCATCAGGGCCGCCGCCAGAAAGGAGCGCCGAATCAGCGGGGCTTTGTCGCGGCTGATTTTCAGATCCATGGCCCCTTCCAGCACAATCATAATGAGGCCGATAATGCCGAAGATCTGCAGTACTACCGACGGAATGCGCAGGGCAAAGTCGAGGTAGTCGGCGGCTTGGCGCAGGGCAATGCCGGTGAGCAGCAGCATCAGCACCGAGGGCACCTTGGTAGCCCGGGCGGCCAGGTCAAACAAGTAGGACAGAATGACGGCGATGCTCAGCCCAATCAGGATGGAATACGGACCCATACGGCGCGGAAAAGTCAGACAATCAGCTCAACTATACGGCCCGGTTAGACATTCCGCCGACTTTTTGTTTGGTCTGAGCGGCCCTGTTGACCCGAAATTGGAAACGGGACCGTAGCCCATTTCGCCCATTCGCACCCGAATCACTCGTACCTTGCGGCCGCATGGCACCTACTTCCTCAGCGCCTTTTATTGCCGTAGTCGGCGGCGGACCGGCGGGCCTGCTGGCCGCCCAGCGCCTGGCCGAAGCCGGCCACCGGGTCACGGTTTTCGAAGCTCAGCCCACCGTGGGCCGCAAGTTTCTGGTGGCCGGGCACGGGGGCTTCAACCTGACCAACGCCGAGCCGTTGCCGGCCTTTACCCAACGCTACGGCGCCCGACAAACCGATTTCGGCCGCTTCCTGAGCCACTTCACCCCCACCGACCTGCGCCAGTGGCTCGGCAGCCTAGGCATCGACACCTTCGTAGGCACCAGTGGCCGGGTTTTTCCTGTCGAGGCCCACAAGCCGGCCCAGGTGCTGCGGGCCTGGCTCCAGCACTTGCAAACGCTGGGCGTACAGCTGCGGGTGCGCCACCGCTGGCTGGGCTTCACGCCCGAGCGCGCCCTGCTTTTGCGCGACGAAGCCAGCGGGCAGGAGTTCAGCGTGCAGCCCGCTGCCACGGTACTGGCTTTAGGAGGAGCCAGTTGGGCCAAGACCGGTTCGGACGGGCAATGGACCAGCCTGCTCAGCTCCTGGGGCGTGGCGCTGGAGCCCTTCGCGCCCTCCAACTGCGGGGCCGAAGTAGCTTGGTCGGAGTTTTTTCGAACGAAAGTAGGCCGCGCCCCGCTCAAGAATATTGCCCTCGAATGCGGCGGCCAGACGGTGCGCGGCGAGCTGCTGCTAACTGATTACGGCGTGGAAGGCACCCCGGTGTACGCCCTGACGCCGCCGCTGCGCGCGGCCCTGCAAGCTTCGGAACCAGCCCGGCTCTATCTGAATCTGAAGCCCGACCTGACGGCCGAACAGCTCCGGCACAAGCTGCTGGCCCCCGCAACGGCAAGTCCGTGGCCGTTTACCTGGAAAAAGCCCTGCGCCTGGGCCCGCCCGTCCCGACGCTGCTGCGGGAGCTGGCCCCAGCTGAGGCGGGGGCCTCGGCGGATGCGTTGGCGGCGCTGTTGCAGCGGCTGCCCATTCCCGTCACGGGGTTGCGGCCCTTGGACGAAGCCATTTCCACGGCTGGAGGTGTGGCCTGGCCGGAAGTTGATGAAAATCTGATGCTGCGGCGGCTGCCGGGCGTATTCTTGGCCGGCGAAATGCTGGATTGGGAAGCGCCCACCGGCGGCTACTTATTGCAGGGCTGCCTGAGCACCGGCGCCTGGGTAGCGCACGGCGTTCAGCACTGGCTCGGCAGCGGCCAGCCAACGTAAGCAGCAGCCGGGCGCGGCCCTAGTCCTCGTCCGGGATTTCGACGCCCCGGGCGCGGGCGTCGGCTTTGGCCAGAATGGCTTTGGCTTCGGCCAGTAGTTGCTCGCCCCGGTCCATTTCCTTGCGGTAAAGCAGGGCAAACAGAATGAAGAAGGACACAATCGGCAGCACGCACCCCAGGGTAAACCAGAGCCAGAACGAGCGGCCGTAGCTGTAGGCGCAGTAGCCCGTGGTGAGCGGCAGAAAGGACAGGGCGCAGACAAGAGCCAGCAGTATATCAATAAACATAACGGGGGCCGCTAAATGCTGACAGAAGAAAAGCCGGATGCACCCGGCAGCTACCTAAGGTACGCTGGTTGCCGCCGATAGGCAAAGAAAACCGTGGCTTTTTGCAGCAGGATAACCGCCCGGCGGCCCGGATGTTGGCCCGTGCGGCCAGAATGTTGGCTAAGGCAAATACCACCTTCTGTCCTGTTTTCCCGTACCTTCCGCAGTACGCCCCCTTCCTCTCGTTTGTTTGCCCGCCCCCCGAATGCCCATGTGGGACCATCAAAGCCTATTCCGTGTCACGGCGCAACTCTTCGCCGACGGCATTTTCAACCTGCTCGACCGCAACTTAAAACCCGAAGTTTTTCTGCTTGGCCTGGCTTCTGCCCGCGAAACGGATGAGCCCCAGGCCGTTGTAATTGAGCCTGCCACCCACCGCTACTCGCCCGCCGACTTTGCCGAGGTAAAAGCCCAGGCCGCTGCCCTCGAACCCGACGGGCCCCGCGACATGGTGTATCACCTGTACTCTACCGACCAGGACCGCTACGAAAAGCTGCGCTGGTATGATTTGATGCGTCGCTCGGCCCTGAACATCCTCACCGACCTGAGCGAACTGCGGGGGGAAGACCGAATCAGCTTTTGCTCCCTGCCTGTAAGTTTGCACGGCTACCTCGTGGTCGTGGTGCTACAGCTGTCCAGCGAAGCCTACCACAGCTATTACTCCTTGCCGGTGCAGCAGCGCGGGGCTCGCTCGCCTTCGCTGCTCAACGCAGCCGTATACGAGTTTCTGCAGGATTGCTCCCGGGCTCTGCGCGAGTCGGATACGGATGAGGACCGGCCCGTGCTCGACCGGGACTACAATGAGGTGCTGCGCGCCGCCGGCCGCCGGTTTATGCTGCGTGCCGCCGCCGGTAGCCACGGCCTCTACGATGCCTGCAACGGCGTGGCCGCCCTGCGCCACGAGGGCGACGAAGGCGTGGGCACTATGCTCGTAGCCCGCCGCCACCACCCGGCCGTGGTGCCGGTCCTGACCCTGGAAACCCCGATTCCGCTGCGTGACCACCGCTCCATCCGCAAGCTACTGGAACTCAGCGAAGGCCGCACCTCCCTGATTACCGACGCCTCCGACGTCTTTGGCCTAGGCCACGTGGTGGAGCCCAGCGACCCGCACTACGAGCCCCTGTTTACGGTGCACTTCACCAAGCACTACAGCTGGGAGCTTAGTCACGCCGGGCACGTGATGATGAAGGTGGTGTCGAATACGCCCCGCCTGCCCCAGGGCCGCGTCGATGCCGACAACTTTGCCCGGGCCGTGGAGCGGGTCTTTCCCCAAGTGGATGAGCCCGGCATTGCCTACCTCTGGGAACTGACCCAAAACGCTACCAAGCAAACCAACGGCACCATCCTGGTCATTTCCGAGGGCGCGGCCCAGGAGGCGGTGCGCCTTACCCGGCAGTGCTTCCGCGTGACGCCCCGCATCATGACGCCCTCGGTTTTGCGCCTGGTAACCAACATTGACGGGGCCGTCTTCATCGACCCCACCGGCGTGTGCTACGCCATCGGGGCCATCCTCGACGGCTTGGCCACCGAAAAAGGCGACTCCTCCCGCGGCTCCCGCTACAATTCGGCCGTGCGCTACGTGGAAAGCAGCCGCTACCCTTGCCTGGCCATCGTCGTCAGCGAAGACGGCCTGATTGACTTGCTGCCCCCACTGAAACGGTAGGCGTTAACGTGCGAATGTGGGTAATATGCTAATTTTTCGTGTCCCTGCGAGCGAATCACGGCCATCCGTCCTCTGCTCGTGACTAACGCTCTTTTACCAGAAAGCCCCTTCCTACACGCCGTAGAAAGGGGCTTTTCAGTTAAGCATACTCCGCACAGTTCAGAGGACGGATTACCAGGGCTGTGCCTCGCCAGGACACATGGAGCATTAGCCCATTAACCCTTTATCCATTCACGCTGCGCATCATCTGCTCGGGGTAGCGCTGGCCGGCAGCTACGCCTTTGGGGGCAATTTCATCGAGTTGGCGGAGCTCATCCTGACTGAGCTGTACTTCCAGGGCACCTAGATTCTCCTCGAGGTAGCTGATGCGCTTGGTTCCAGGAATTGGGGCAATATCCGAGCCTTGGGCCAGTACCCAGGCCAGGGCCAGTTGACTAGCCGAGCAGCCTTTCTGGCCGGCCAGGTCCTTGATCCGGGCCACTAGGTCCAGGTTTTTCTGGAAATTCCCACCCTGAAAGCGGGGCGTGTGGCGGCGGTAGTCGTCCTGGTCGAGGTCCTCGAACTTCTGAATCTGGCCCGTAAGGAAGCCACGGCCCAGCGGACTGTAGGGCACAAAACCAACACCTAATTCGCGTATTGTAGGCAGAATCTCGTCTTCCGGCTCCCGGCTCCAGAGCGAATACTCGGTTTGCAAGGCCGAAATAGGGTGGACACTGTTGGCCCGGCGCACGGTATCGGCGGCGGCTTCGGAAAGGCCCAGGAAGCGCACCTTGCCCTCTTCTACCAGGCGGCTCATGGCCCCCACGGTTTCCTCGATGGGCGTGTTGGGGTCAACGCGGTGCTGGTAGTAGAGGTCAATGTAGTCGGTGCCCAGGCGCTTGAGGCTGCCTTCGCAGGCCTGGCGCACGTACTCAGGGCGGCCGTTGACGCCGCGCTTGGCCGGGTCGTTCGGGTCGCGCTGAATGCCAAACTTGGTAGCCAGCACAAGTTGCTGGCGCCGGCCCTGGAAGGCCCGACCCACCAGCTCCTCGTTTAGGTAGGGGCCGTACATATCGGCCGTGTCGAAAAAGGTGACGCCCAGTTCCTGGGCCCGGTGCAGGGTGCGGGTGCTTTCAGCGTCGTCGCGCTGGCCGTAGAAGTCGGACATGCCCATGCAGCCCAGGCCCAGGGCCGAGACGCGCAGGCCCTGCTGGCCCAAATTGCGAGTTTCCATGTAGTGTGTGGTTGTGGTGAAATAGGTTCGAGCAGGTATAACCTACGAGCCGCCGATTTGATTGGCTACGTAACAACACTGGTTTCGCCATTTTGGCGGGTTGTGCGTTAAAGGCAGAAACCCTTCCGACTATGGCTACCCCGACCCGCCCGACGATTCCGACTTCTTCCGCCACCTTCGACCAGGACGAGCGGCTGCGCTGGGTGGAGCGCGTGGCTCATCTGCTCGACAGTCAGTTTAAGCTTCCGGGCACCAACTTCCGCTTCGGCCTGGACCCCATCCTGGGCCTGTTGCCGGTGGTGGGTGGGCTGCCAACCTTAGCCGTATCGGGGGTGCTGGTAATGACCATGATGCGGCACGGAGCCAGCGGGGCGCTAGTGGTGCGCATGGTGCTCAACATTCTGCTTGACACCATCATAGGCGCCATTCCCATCCTGGGCAACATCTTCGACTTCGCCTACAAAAGCAATGACCGAAACGTGGCTTTGCTGCGGGCCCACTACGCCGAGGGCAAGCACCAGGGCAGTGGCCGAGGCCTGCTTACGGTAGTGCTCATCGGCTTTTTCATCTTCCTGGCGGCTCTGATCTGGGGCCTCTGGACGCTAACGGCCTGGTTCTGGCAGTACGGTAGCCAAAACTGGTGGTAAACGCTTTTTAGGCCCCTGAAACGCATCATGCTGAGCGCAGTTGAGGCATCTCTCCCGCCAAAGTAGTTTACTTACTCCTGCGGGAAAGATGCGTCGACTGCGCTCAGCATGACGTTCTTTTTATGCCGGTTTGCTTGCCGTAATAGAACACAGAGCTAAGCTACGCCCCTACTCCTGTTCTTCCTCGGCTGAAATAGCGGCCGGGCCTTCGGGCAGATTCAGCAGCGGACCCAGCAGCAGGGCGTTGGCAAACAAGCGGGACGTGCCGTGCCAGTAGTGGCGGAAGTTGGGGTCGTCGGCGAAGAGCACGACGCGGCCCGCACCTACTTTGCTTACCACCACGGCAGCCGAGTTGCTGATTTGCTGCAGGTTGGCCTGCGACACATAACCACTGACCAGGGGTTTGGCCGTGTACTGGGCCACGGTGGCGTAGGGGTTGCGGCTGGGTTTGAGGAAGGTCGTGCCGTTGCGGAATACGTAGAGGCGGCGGTTGGTCAGGCCAAAGCCAATGGGGTTGGAAATATCGATGTCGGCGGAGTAGATAGAGCCGGCAATGGCGCGGGTGCCTTCCTGCTCCTGCTGCACGAAGTCGGCGCGGCGGGCTAGGGCGGCTTTGCCTTTAGCAGTGGACGCCGTGGTATCGGACCAGCCGCCATTGGCCGGAATCAGCAGCTTTTCTTTCACGATGCCCTGCTTAATGGCCCATTCCGAGGCGTTTTTCAGGGTGATGAGTGTGCCCCCGTCCTGCACCCACTGCCGCAGCCGGGCCACGGCGGCCTTGTCGAGGCTGGCGTAGGTGCCGCCCACCAGCACCAAGCTGGAGTAGCGCCCCAGCGGGGCCCGGCCGAAGTTGCCGACTTCAATCCGGCTCAGGGGCACACCCAACTGCTGACTGGCCACAAACCAGGCCTCACCCACTTCCGAGGCGTTAGTCCCCTGCCCCACCAGAATGGCCGCCTTGGTTTCGGGCGCGGTGCGTACGTTGTTGGAACCCAGGTCTATGCCCTTGGCGCTGAAACCCGTGCCGACGCTGGTAAAGGTGACTTGGTTTTGGCGGCTGATGCGGCTTACAATCTGAAACACCGAGTCGGCCGGCAGCTTCTGAGCCGCTACGGGTAAGACCAGGGTGCCGTAACCAAAGTCGGTGGAGCTTTCGGTGGTGCCGGCGCTGAAGGGCTTAAAGCTGATTTTGGCGGTCAGGCCGGCCCGCTGCAGGGCCGTAAGGGTGCGGGGCGCGTTGTAGTCGGACCAGGGCAGCAGGTAGGCGTAGGCGCTTTGGCCGCCGCGCACGGTGCCGCTGAGGGTTTTGACGGCCTGCACCGGAGCGCCCTGTACCAGGCTGGTATTCTTTTGCTTGGCCACCGCCAAGCCGTAGGCGTGGGCCTGACTCCAGCCGGTTACGTCGTAGAATACACTGTCGTGAAAGGCGGTCAGCTCCTCGAACAGGGAGTTGACGATGCGGTACTGGGGCTGGGCGGTGGGCACCACGTAGGCCTTGCCCTTTTCAAATTGCTGCTTGTCGAGCGTCACTGTTTTGCCCAGCTCGTGCACCTCGATTTTGTGCTGGAGCAGCAGATTCAGAAACTTGTTGGTCAACGTCTCGTCCTGGGCATTGCCAAAGACGTAGGCTTTGGTCGGAAACTTGCGGGCGTCAGTCAGGGCCGAGGCAAAAAACTCGCGCTGATGCTTCAGGTACAGCTCTTTTTCCTCGACTGCACCCCGTACCGTAGCCAGGCCGGTAGCCACGTGGTTGCGGATGGTGAAGGGAAACGTGACCACGCCGTTGGTGCCTTCCTGGGCCAGGCCGCGGGAGCTGCCCACTTCGAAGGTGATGCCCACGCCCCCCTGGAAATCGGGGTAGGTCGAGCCGTAGATGGGCGAGAGGTTGTCGAACTGCTCCTTGGTCCAGTACAGGGAGCCCAGGTTGTCGAGAGCCTTGGCAAAGTACTTAGCCAGGTGCACGTTGAGCACTTCGTAGGTAGCCCGCGGAATCAGGTCATTTTCGGTGCTGAAGGGCTTGGACGGTTCGAAATAGTACGTACCGTTGGTGCCCATTTCGTGAAAGTCGATCATCACGTTGGGGTACCACTCGTGGAAAAACGCCATCCGGGCCCGGCTTTCCGGTTGGGTCAGGGCCAGCCAGTCGCGGTTCAAATCGGTGTAGAAATGGTTGGTGCGGCCACCCGGCCAGGCCTCGGTGTGTTCCCTATCGAGCGGGTCCGTGGGGTTGGGCCACGACTTATTCTGGTCAAACCAGTGCGAGGCCCGGTCGCGCCCGTCGGGGTTTTCCAGCGGGTCAATGGTAATAACCGACTGCTCGAGCCATTGCTGGGTTTCGGGGCTGGTGGAAGCCGTCAGGTAATAGGCCAGCAGCAACGCCGCTTCCGACGAGGAGCTTTCGTTGCCATGCACCCCGAAGTTGAGGCTGACGACCACCGGCAGCTTGCGGTAGTCAGGCGCCGGCTGCGCGGGGTCGACCAGGGCCTGGCGGGCCTGCTGCAAGCCGGCCAGGTTCTGCTGGTTCTGGGGCGCGGTGATGGTGGCCACCACCTGGGGCCGCTCCTCAAACGTCGTCCCAATCGTGCGCAGACTCACCCGGTCCGACACCCTGTCCAATTCCCGCAGGTAGGCTACAATCTGGTCGGTGCGGGTGTAGTGCGTGCCAATGGCGTACCCCAGAAACTGCTCCGGCGTCGGGATTTTGGAGTCGAAAGTGCTGGCCTGGGCCGCGGGGAAAAAGTAGCTGTTCTGGGCCGCGGCGGGTTGGGCTAGTGCCAAGCCAAGGGAAAGCAAGGCAGCGGAAAAGGATGATTTCACCATGGGTATAGCGGGCTGTAAAAGCCAGTTAAGTTGTCAGTAAGAGCCTAGTAGCCCGGATTCTGCTCCAGGCTGGGGTCGGCTACCAGGTCGTTAAAAGGAATCGGGAACAGCCAGCGGCGCTGGTCGGTCACGCCGAGCACGGTGGCGGCGCGGCCGGTGCGGACGAGGTCAAACCACCGGTCGGCTTCGAAGGCGAATTCCACCCGCCGCTCGTTTTCAATGGCCAGCAGCAGGGCTTCGGCGGTGGCGGCCTTGCTGGGCTCTACCCCGGCGCGGGCCCGCACGGCGTTCAGGTCACTCAGGGCGTCGGTCAGCTTGTTTTGCTTGGCGCGGGCTTCGGCCCGGATGAGGTACTGCTCGGCCAGGCGTAGCACGTAGCTCGGGTCGTCGCGCTGGGCCGAGCGGCTGTAGAGGTTGCCGTAGGTTACGCTGCTGCCGTTGATGGTCGTGGAAGCCAGCAACGCCGAGCGGCTGCCGCCAACGGCCGGGTCATTGAGCAGGGTAATGGCGGCGGGCAGGGGCTGGAAGTTGAACTGTCCGCCCAGGGCGCTGGGAAACCAGTTGTTCCACATGCTGTTGGCGTCGGAGTTGCTGAAAGTCAACTCAAACACGGATTCCTGGCTTAGAAACGGAGCCGTGGAAATGGCGCGGTAGGGCGTTACGAGGCGGTAGTTGCTGCTGCCAATCACCTGGGTGGCGTAGGCTTCGGCCTCGCTCCACTGCTGGCGGTAGAGGTGCAGGCGGGCCCGCAGGGCCCGGGCCGCGGCCTTCACGGCGCGGTTGCGGGTGGCGGTTTCGGGCAGCAGCGTCTCGGCCTGGGTCAGGTCGGCCAGCACCTGGTCGTAGGTCTGGGCCAGGGTGCTGCGGCGCAGGCCAGCCCCATTTTCCTTGGAACGGGTGGGCGTGAGCACCAGTGGTACCCCACCCCACCCCCGGCCTAAGTCAAAATAGACCAGGGCCCGCAGGAAGTAAGCTTCGCCGAGCAGCTGGTTTTTCTCGGCCGCCGGCAGCAGCGGGTCGTTGATGGCGGGCAGGGCGGCCAGCACATTGTTGGCCCCGTTCACGGCCTGGTACATCTGGGTCCAGGCCTCGGTAATCAGCACGTTGTCGGCGCTGAGTTGGTTCTGGTCGATTTGCAGGAACTGGTTGAGCGTGCCGTTGAAGCGCACATTGTCGCCGGGCAGAAAGCCCAGCACCGGCCAGTTGAGCTGGTAGTAAGCCTGCACCCGGTCGTACACGCCAATGGTAGCCGAGCGGGCACTGCCGGCGTCGGTAATGGCCTTGTCGTCGGCCAGCTGCTGCACCGGCGTGGGCTCCAGCAAATCATTGCAGGCCGTGATGCTGAGCGTAGTAGCGCCGAGCAAAGCCGCAAAAAACAGGTGGTGTATCGTGGATTTCATCTTGCGTTGTCCGTTTTAGAGTCCGACCGTGACGCCCACCTGGAAAGTGCGGGGCTGGGGCACCGTGGCCCAGTCGAAGTTTTTGGTGTTGCTCACCCCGCTCTGGGAGTTCACCTCGGGATCGAGGCCGGAGTAAGGCGTGAGGGTGAACAGGTTAGCCGCCTGCACATACACGCGCACCGAGTTCAGGCGGGCCTTGTCCAGGGTTTCCTTCGGGATGGTGTAGCCCAGCGTGAGAGTGCGCAGGCGCAGAAAGGAGCCGTCTTCGAGGTACCGGTCACTGAGGTTTTGCACCACCCCGCCGTAGTTGTTGCTGGACGGGTTAGTGGTCAGGCGCGGAATGTCGGTCTGGTCGCCGGGGTTTTGCCACCGGTCGAGCTGCTCGCGCAGGTAGCCGATGTTGCTCTGGGTACCGCCGTGCACAAGGAAGAAGCGGTTCATGTTCATGATTTTGGCACCCTGCTCAAAGTTGAGCGAAAAGCCAAAGTCCACTCCTTTATACGTCACCGAGTTGGTGAGGCCGCCGAAGTAGTCGGGCCAGGCGTTGCCGACCAGCTGCCGGTCGGCCACCGTAATCTGCCCGTCGCCGTTCACGTCCTCGTACTGCGCGTCCCCGCTTTCGGGGTTCACGCCCGTTTGGCGGTAGAGCCAGAACGAGTAGAGCGGGGCGCCTTCTTCGAGGCGGAAAATGTCGCGCGAGCCGGTGGTAATGGGCGCGGCCAGCTTTTGAATCTTGTTCACGTTGCGGGCCAGGTTCACCGTGGTGCTCCACTGCAGCGGCCCTTTGGCCAGCCAGTTCACGGTGGCCTGGGCCTCAAAGCCCTTGTTGCTGACGGCCCCGTAGTTTTCCACGACCGAGGCAAAGCCGGTCTTGCGCGGCACCGGCACGTTGAGCAGCAGGCCCGAGGTGTACTTATCGTAGTAGTTGAGCTCCAGCTGCAGGCGGTTGTCGAGCACGGCAGCATCCAGGCCCACGTTCCACTGCCGGGTGCTTTCCCAGCTCAAGTTGGGGTTGGCCAGCTGCAGCGGAGCCGTGCCGGGCAAGTCGAGGTAGTTGGCCCCGCCTTGCACCAGGCCCAGGGCGGCAAAGTCGCTGATGCCGGCCTGGTTGCCGGTTTTGCCCACGCTAGCCCGTAGCTTAAGCTCCTGGAACACGTTGAGGTTCTGGATAAAGGCTTCCTCACCCAGGCGCCAGCCCAGGCCCACGGCCGGGAAATAGCCCCAGCGGTTGTCGCGCCCGAAGCGTGACGAGGCGTCGGCTCGCACGCTCACGTCGGCGGTGTAGCGGCTCTTATAGGAGTAAGTGGCCTTGCCGAAGAACGATACCAACCCGGCCTGGGAGCGGGATGAAGAGCCTGTTTGGGTAGCGGCGGAGGCAATGGTGGTCAGGTCGTTGCCGGGAAACTGCTGGCCCAGCAGGCTAGTGCGCTGGAAGGTGTTGCGTTGCAGGGTATTGCCCACCAGGGCCTGCAGGGAGTGGTTTTCACCCAAATCAACGTTGTAGTTCAGGGTCTGCTCGTTGAGCAACGTTATGTCGCGCGAGAGGTAGGACGAGGCTGTGCCCCGGGGCTGACCGGCCAGAATCAGGGTGTTGTTGAAGTTGTTTTCGTACATGTCGTTGAAGTCGATGCTCCAACTGCTGCGCAACGTCAGGTTTTTCCGCAGGCGGTACTCGCCGTAGACGTTAGAAATGATACGGGTGCCTACCGCGTCGTTGTTGAGGTGGTCAATCAGGGCCTGGTGGTTGTCGAAGGAGCCGTACTTGGCGTAGGTACCGTCAGGGTTATACACCGGCAAATTCGTGCGCGGAAACAAGGCCGAGTTGATGACGCCCACCGGGTTGTTGTCGTTGCTGCTCACGTTGCGGTGGGTGCGGGCCAGGGCCGTGCTGGTGCCGATGCGCAGCTTGTCAGTCACGGAGTTGTCGAGGTTTACGCGCAGCGAAAACCGGTCGAAGGCGCTGGGCCTCGCAATGGATTCCTGCTGGAAATAGCCCGCCCCGATGTAGAACTGGGTTTTGTCCGAGCCCCCGGCCGCCGACAATTCGTAGCTCTGGGTCTGGGCCGTGCGAAACACGTCGGAAAGCCGGTCGTAAGTGGGCTGCTCCTCGGGCAGACCCCGCCCGCCCGAGGCTACCGAGCGGTAGGGCAATTGCGCCGGGTTGCCCCCGTCGTTCAGAAACCGCTCATTTTCCAATTCGGCTAGCTCGGGCCCAGTTACCAAATCGTACTGCTTGGCCGCCCTCGACCAACCGTGGTAGGTGTTGAAGGTAATGCGGGTTTTGTCGCCGGCCTTGCCGCGCTTGGTTTGAATCAGCACCACCCCGTTGGCCCCGCGGGAGCCATAAATGGCCGTGGCGTTGGCATCCTTGAGGATTTCGATGCTTTCGATGTCCTGCGGATTCAGATCGGCCAGCGGGTTCGACGACACCTGGTTGCCTAGGCCGGTAGCAATAAGGTTGGTATTGTTGATAAATACACCGTCGACCACGTAGAGCGGGTCGTTGCTGGCATTCACCGAGTTGCTCCCGCGGATGCGGATGAAAATACCGCCCCCGGGCACGCCCGAATTGGCCGATACCTGCACGCCCGGCGCCTTGCCCTGCAGGAGCTGGTCGGGGCTGGCGGCCGGTATGTCCTTTAGCGCGTCGCCCTTCACCGAGCTGATGGCGCTGGTCAGCGTCTTGCGGTTTTGCTCACTGTAGCCGGTCACGACTACTTCGGAGAGCTGCTTGATGTCGGCTTTCAACCGGACGCGCACCAGGCCGCCGGAGGCTGTTACCGTCTGACTTTCGTAACCTACGGCGCTAATGACCAACGCATTACTACCCGCCGGCAAACTCAGCGTGAATTGTCCGCTGGGGTCAGTGGAGGCGCCGACGGTGGTGCCTTTCACCACGACGGTAACGCCTGGAAGGGGGCTGCCGTCGGCCGCGTCGGTGATAGTGCCCGTAATGGGTTGCGCGGCGGTTTGAGCCGACGGTGCAGTTTGGGCCCAGGCCGGACTGGCGATGCACACGATGCCCGCTAAGGCGGCCGGCACCGCCAGAAGAGTAGAGGATTTCATAAAAAGGAAGTGGCTATCTGGGAAGCAAAAGCTCCCGGCCAACCCTGCCCCACTCCGATTCTACCCGCCATTTATCGCCACTATACCAAGCAGTTACCCGACAAATCACGCATACCAGAAAGGTCGCAGCTTGCCCAGCGTAACGGTACCAGCGGCGCCAAACGGGAGGGGGTAAAATCAGAAAACATGGGGCTTCTTCGCTCCAGTCCGACTTGTGCACAGCCGGACTGCTTCCAACTGCGATAGGGCAGCCAAAATAGGATTATGAGCAGAAAAAGCGGAGTGGCCAGAAAGAAAATCTGGTCATTCAGGCCGACGGAAACGGCCGCGGCCTGACCCGCCCGGCGCAGACGCGGCCCGGCGGGGGTGCAGCAAGCCAACGTGCTAGGTCAGCCGACTACGTGAGCAAACAAGAAGGAAAACGAGGAAGTACCTGATCCTTAGCAGCTCTAGCCCAGCGTGGGCATACAGACCGCGCAACACATCATCCCACAACAGCCAAACGATTGGGCAGCGCGGGGTGCGAGGAAGGCGGAGGAGCTGGTAAAGGCTTTCACGGCGTTGTTGTTTTTATATGGTCAGGACTTGGCACCGTTCCGGATGTTCCGGGGGTTGTCGGCGTTTCATAGAGCCTGTCTCTCCACGCCTCTGTATAAAAACAATCCTTTGATGGGTAAAAGAATTGGTGCTCCAAAGGTAAAGCAGCGGATTTCAGAAACGCAAATATTATTTTTCATCCGGGTAAAATCCTGAGTTCTCACCGCCCAGGTCGTCCCGGCTAAAAACTTGCACTGCGAGCCGCGCTGTCTATATTTGCCGCCACTCGCAGCCGGTCATGGCTCCTAAAAATCGGGTGATTCTGCTGCCCGCCTTTCCTGTTTTTTACCCGCATGCCTGCCGTTAAGTTGTTCGAAAACCGCTGTTGTTGTTGCCCCGCAACTACCTGACTTCCGCGTCGTGGGGGCCGAGTGCGCCGCCCGTTTTCCGTTGCTTTTCGCTTTTTGCATGTCCTCCCCTTCCGTCGCCGCCCCGCGGCCCGACCTCGTGCGTGGCATCCGCCGCTGGGACTTCGTGGCCCTTATTGTCAACATCACCATCGGGGCCGGTATCCTGGGTTTGCCGGCCAAGATTTATGCCCTGGTAGGCGCCTACAGCCTGGTGGCCTACGGGGCCGCAGCCGCTCTTGTAACCCTGATTATTCTCTGCTTTGCCGAGGTCAGCAGCCGCTTCAGCGGGGCGGGCGGGCCCTACCTCTACGCCCGGGAAGCCTTCGGGCCGCTGGTCGGTTTTGAAGTCGGCTGGCTGTTGTGGGTGTCGCGCCTGGCCAGCTTCGCGGCCCTCTGCAACCTGTTTGTCGACTACGCCGCCTACTTCTGGCCCAGCATGGGCGCGGGCCTGGGCCGTGGCTTGCTCATGGCCGCCTTGATTGTAACCCTGACGCTGCTGAACCTGGTGGGTGTGCGGCGGGCTTCGCTGGCCAATAACGTGTTTACGGTCAGCAAGGTCCTGCTACTTATCCTGTTCACGGTGGTGGGCTTGTTTTTCGTCGACTGGCAGGCGTTTTCCTTTGCCGTGGTGCCCACCTACACCGGCTTTTCCAGCGCCGTGCTCCTGCTGATTTTCACCTTCTCGGGCTTCGATGTGGCCGCTATTCCGGCCGCCGAAATCCAGCAGCCCCAGCGCAACGTGCCCTTCGCCCTATTCACGGCCATTGCCACCGTGGCCGTGTTGTTTCTGCTGGTCCAGGTGGTGTGCATCGGCACCCTGCCCGACCTGGCTTCGGCCGAGCGGCCCCTGGCCAGTGCCACCCAGCAGTTTCTGGGTCCCATTGGGGCGGCTTTCGTGGCGGCAGCGGCCATGCTCACGGCCCTGGGCACGCTCAACGCCCTGATGCTGACTGGCCCCCGTCTGCTGTTTGCCTTGGCCGAGCAGGGTCAGATTCCGGCCTTTTTCGGCGCGACTCACCCGCGGTTTCGCACGCCCTACGTGGCTATTCTGGTGTCGGCCGTATTGAAGCTGGCACTGGCCATTTCCGGCACGTTTATCTACGCCCTGACGCTGAGCACCATTATTCGCCTGACCTACTTTGCCCTGACCTGCGCCGCGCTGCCGGTGTTGCGGCGGCGCCACCCCGAGCGGCCCGCGCCGTTTCGGGTGTGGGGTGGGGTGGCGGTGGCGGCGTTGTGCGTAGGGCTCTGTCTGTGGCTGTTGTCGAACAGCGCGGCCCACGAGGCCCGCGACGTGGCCATCGTAGCCGTAGCGGGCCTGGTGCTCTACTTTGTTTCTAACCGGCGGCAGGCTTCTCCCTCGTAAGCGCAACTTGCCCGTTACGCCTCAACTACTTACTGCCGATCCTACTCCTGACTCGTTACCGATGCTCTCCACTCCCATTTCCTCCGTTGCCATTCGCACCCCGCAGCGGGTGGCCGAAGTCTCCTGGTTCGACGACCTCTGCGGCGGCGACACCCAGTATTTGAGCGTGCTCGACGGGGCCTACCGCAGTTCCTGGGCCCATTGCCGCGACATCGTGCTCAAGTCCGAGGAGCTGGGCTATTCCAACATCCTGCTGCCGACCTCCTACACCGTAGGTCAGGACGTCATGACCTTTGCCGCCGGCATTGCCCCCCAGACCTCGCGCATCAACCTACTGACCGCCATCCGGACCGGGGAAATTCACCCGCCCATGCTGGCCCGGGCCCTGGCCTCGCTCGACCACATGCTGGAGGGCCGGCTGACCATCAACATCATCAACTCCGACTTGCCCGGCCTGCGCGAGGTGCCCGAGCTGCGCTACCAGCGCTGCGCCGAAACCATCGAAATCCTGCGCCAGGCCTGGACCCAGGAGCGTATCGTGCACCAAGGCGAGTTGTACCAGTTTGACATGCCCGCCGACCCGGCCAAGCCCTACCAGCAAAACGGCGGACCCCTGCTCTACTTCGGTGGCACCTCGGAAGGCGCCCGGGCGGTGTGCGCCCAGTACTGCGACATGTTTTTGATGTGGCCCGAAACCGAGGAAATGCTCTACGACACGATGCAGGACCTCAGCGCCCGGGCTGCCGCCCACGGCCGGCAGATTGACTTTGGGCTGCGCATTCACGTCATCGTGCGCGAAACTGAGGACGAGGCCCGGGCCTACGCTAAAAAGCTCATGTCCAAGTTTGACCCCGTGAAAGGCGCCGAAATCAAGAGCCGGGCCCAGGATTCGTGGTCCTTGGGCGTGCACCGCCAGAACCAGCTGCGCGAGCACGCCGACATGGAAGGCTTCGTGGAGCCCCTGCTCTGGACCGATATCGGCAAGGCCCGCTCCGGGGCCGGTGGGGCCTTGGTTGGCAACCCTGACCAGATTGTCGAGAAGCTCAACCGCTACATGGACATGGGCTTCCGGGCCTTTATCTTCTCGGGCTACCCCCTGCTGGGCGAGGCCGACTACTTTGCCCGCTACGTGCTGCCCCGCCTGCCAAACGTCTCCATGCCCCACTTCCAGGGCCGGGTGCCCCGTGAAACGCCCGTCACCCCGCTGACCACGGCCCCGCTGCGGTAAAGTGCGGTAAAGGAAGTAGTGGTGAGCAATCAGAACGTCATTCCGAGCTTGCCGAGGAATTGCGCGTGCTGACGTTGTTGGAAACTGGCCGTCATCCTGAGCATTCCACGTACGAAGAGCCTTAGCACATCAGCACGAGTTGTTGTTCTGCTGGTCGTTTCTATTCTACACAGTTCTTCGTAAAGCTCAGGCAGACAGGCGCTATAGCAACGACAGCACGCGGAATGTCTCGCGTTGCCGGACGTGACATTCTTTGCCTGACAACCAGCAACTGACAACTAACCACCGCCACGCCTCCTAGTCCGGGCCGCGTGGCTTACCTTTGCCGCGTGTTTACATTCCGTCCTTCCCTGCTGCTGGCCGTGGGCTGCGCAGCCCTGGTAGCTGCCTGCAGCGCCGGCCCCGATGAGCAGCAGCAAGTGGAGGCTGCCGAAAAAGCCGTGCTGGCCAGCCACGATACCCTCATGGCCCAGATGGGCCAGCTCTACGACCTACGCCAGCAGTTGCAAAAGGCTCCCGGGCCCGACACCGTGCTGGCCGGCCGGCAGCGTCACAACCTGCTCCGGGCCGATGCGGCCATGATGGGCTGGATGCACCAGTACCGCAAGCCCGCCGACACGGTAGCCACCGCCGCTAAGCTGCGCTACTTCGCCGTCCAGCAGCAGAAAATAGATTCGGTGGGCCAGCTCATGCGCCAGAACCTTGACTCGGCCAAGCTGGTTTTACAACTGGCTACTCCGGCCGCTAACTCTTCCGCTCAATGATTTCCTTGTCCTTCCGCCGCGCTTGCCAGGTCTCTTTGCTGACCGTGGGCAGTGCCCTGGCTTTTGCCTCCTGCTCCGATAAAGCCGACACCGCCCAAACCCTGCCCTACTACGGGGAGCGGGACGTGCGCCCCCGCGCCGATGGTGGCCCGGCCGACACGATTTTCGCCGCCATTCCCACCTTCACGCTGACCAACCAGGAAGGCAAGACCATTACCAACCAGACCTTTGCCGGCAAGGTCTACATTGCCGACTTCTTCTTTGCCTCCTGCCCCAGCATCTGCCCCAAGATGCAGAGCGAAATGCTGCGGGTGTACGAGCAATTCAAGGACAACCCGCAGGTGGTGTTTCTGTCGCACACCATCGACCCGGCCCACGACTCCATCCCGGTGCTGCGCGACTACGCCGAGCGCCTGGGCATCAAGGACGCCAGCCGCTGGCACTTCGCTACGGCCCCCCACGACACGATTTTTCGCCTGGCCCCGCGCTACTTTGCCGCGGCCCAGAAAGACAGCACCGTGGCCGGCGGCTACGCCCACAGCGGCGCCTTCGCCCTGGTCGACTCCGACCGCCACATCCGGGGCGTGTACGACGGCATGGTGAAAGAGAAAGTCGACCAGCTTATTAAGGACCTGCCCGTGCTGCTACAGGAAGAGGCCGCCAAGCAGAAAAAAGCGCAGTAATGAAAATGCTCCAGCAGCCCGTATGGATGTTGCGTGCCCTGGCCGTACTGGCCGGGGGCGCCAGCGTTATGGGCTGCTTTTCCAACCGGCAGAACGAGGGCGCCAAGCTGTACGAAACCCACTGCTCCAACTGCCACGGCGCGAAGGGCGAAGGACTCAAGCGCCTGATTCCGCCCCTGGCCGGCTCCGATTACCTGACCAAAAACCGCCAGGGCCTGGCCTGCCTAGTGCGCAAGGGCCTGAAAGGGCCACTGCTGGTAAATGGCGTGGAGTTCAATCAGGTGATGCCCCCAGCCGACACTCACCTGACCGATTCGCAGATTACCAACATTCTGAACTTCGTGCAGACGTCCTGGGGCAATCAGGGCGAGATTTTCACGATTCGGGAGGTCTCCGAGCAGTTGCGGGGCTGCGGGGCGAGCGACGGGCGCTAAGGCCTTCTCAAACCCGCTGGGAACCAAATTGCTACCATAAAAGTCATACGAAGGAGCATTTTTGGCGGCATTCTTCCGCAAACCTCCTTAGCTTGCGTATCCAATCCACTACGTCTTATGGGTCTCTTCGACTTTCTGAAATCCAACAAACCGGCCCCCCAGACGCCGGAAACTCCGGCTCCCGCCACTCCCGGCGCCGCTTCTTCCGCCCCCGCTGAAACCCCGGCTCCGGGCGGCCCGCGCTACAAGGGCTCCAGCTATACCTCGCCCACACCGGCCAGCCCGGCTCCCATACCGCAAATGCCGCCGATGCCCATGCCGCAGATGCCGATTCCGGAACTGCCCAGCATGCCTCATTTCGAGCCCGTCAACGTACTGGAGCAGTTGCTCTTCAACGCCGCGACCATGCCCGAGTTCCGCCCCGGTTTCTACCAGGCTTTGCTCAATGAGGAAGTATTCGTGGTGACCATTCCGAAGGAAGGCGAGCCGCTGGGCGAAGTAACGCCGGTGGAAGGCATGGAAATCCAGCTCCAGGTGCTCAACGACGGTAAAATTCCGGTGTTTACCTCCAAGGAGCGGATTTTCGAAAGTGGCACCGAGCAAGACTCCCTGCCCTACATGCGCCTGCGCGGCCTCGATTTCTTCCAGATGGTGCAAGGAGCCGACTGCGCCCTGAACCCCTTCTCGACGGTGGGCAAAATGCTGCCGGCCAATGAAATTGCCGAACTGCTCAGCAGCAGCATCATGCAGGGCCCTCCCGGCGGCAACATGCAGGTCACGCTGGGCCCCGCCACCGAAGCCCACATGCCCCTGATTGAGGCCATTCAGGGCTTTGCCCAGAGCAAGCCCCAGATTGAAACGGCCCACGTAGCGCTGGTACGCTTCCAGGACGAAACCACGCCGCCGCGCCTGCTGCTGGCTTTCTACACCGACGACAACGACCCCGCTTTCCTGGAGGAAATGGGCCCCGTAGTGCAGGGCAAGCTCAAGGAAGACGACCTGGTAGACGTGATGGTGCTCGACAAGAACTCCGACGAGCCCCTCAACCAGTACTTCCTGCAGGCCATTCCGGTATATACGCGCACCGAGGTCTAACCACCTAGTCCGCATTCGTGCTACGCACCAAGCCAAAGGCCGCCCCGGAAACTGGGGCGGCCTTTCGTATTTTCCCGCTGTGGGTTCTTCGGGGTGGATTCAGAGTAGCTTCTCAGAAGCAGCCTGCTTTTGTCTGAGCCACAGCAGATAGAAGACTGCACTAAACTAAGCCAAGCTGCGCCCTGATTCTGGTAGTTTTTACGCTTGCACCTGGGCCGGCGCCACTTGCCGGGCCAGCAGGCGCCGAAACACGGGCCGTAGGCCAAAGTACAGCCCCAGCCCCACCGGCACCGATACCAGGGCCCAGAGCAGCACGGCCCCGGCCCCGGCCCGCCACAACAACGACAGGGCGCTGGTCCAGTCGGTGGCAAACAGGTGTTGCAACTGGCTGAGGCTAAGCTCCGGCCCCTGCCCGTTGCCGAGCAGACGGGCCCCAAAGCGCAGCAGCGGAATCAGGACCACCAGTTGCAGCGGGCTCATCAAGTGACTCACAATCAGTGTGGCGGCCACGTTCAGACGCAGGCGCACGGCGGCAAATGAGGCCAGCAGCGTGGTGATGCCCAGTATCGGCACCAAGCCCAGCGGCACGGCCAAAGCGACGGTCAGGGCCAGCTGGGGCGGGGTCAGGCCCTGCTTCAGAATATTGCGCAACGGGCCCAGCACCCGACGGCGCCACCAGTTCTCGGGGCGCGGGGGCGGGGCGGCGGGCAGCACGGAGGGGACGGGAGCAGACACGGACAGCAGGAAAAAAGAGACTAGACAGTACGACGCTGGCACCTTACCTTCGTTGTTCGCACCAAACGGCTTTACCCCGAAGTTCGTACGTGAAGCCGATGACAAAGGTACGCCAGCCGGGGCAGCCCCGCCGAAAAGTCTGGACAGATTTCTTTTTGCTGCTGCGCCGCGCCGCCAAGGAGTTTGCCCTCAACGACCCGCTACGGCTGGGCGCGGCCACCGCTTTTTTCACCACGTTTGCCCTCCCTCCCATCCTGATTATCCTGATTCAGGTGCTGGGTTCGGTGTATTCGACCTCGGGAGTGCGCCAGCGGCTGCTCGATAAGCTCTCGGCCCTGCTGGGTACCTCGGCCGCCGAGCTGGTCGAGCAGATTTTGCTCAACGTAGGCAACATTGAGCGCAGCCGCCTGCTTACCTGGCTGGGATTCGGCTTCCTGCTCTTCATTGCCACTACGCTGTTCGTGGTCATCCAGAACTCCCTGAACCAGCTCTGGCAGGTGCGTTCCAACCGCACAACCGGCCGCTTCAGCAAGATGCTCAAGGAACGTACCCGCTCCCTGGGGTTGCTGCTCACTACGGGCCTGCTCTCGTTGGTGGCCTTTGGAAGCGACGCCGGGCTGGCCTTCTTTGCCGACTACATCCGCGACTTCGACCCTAATTTCGGCTACTTTGTGGTACAGGCGCTCAACCAGCTGGTGTCCCTGCTGATTCTGGCCGTGTGGTTTGGCGTCACGTTTCGCAACCTGAGCTACGCCCACGTGCCCTGGAAGGCCGTGCTGCGCGGGGCCCTGGTTACGGCCGTACTCATCGATTTAGGGGAATTTGCCCTGGGTCATTTGCTGGTGCCCCGCAACCTGGGTCCGATTTACGGCCACGCCTCCAGCATCGTGCTCGTGCTGTTGTTCGTGTTTTACTCGGCCATGATTTTCTACTTCGGGGCCTGCTTTACCAAAGTCTATGCGCACTACGTGGGCCTGGATATCCGGCCCAAGAAAAACGCGGTGCGCTACCGCCTCGTCGACCTGCCCGACGAGCCCCGGCACCGCGGCGCCTCGGGCAGCTGGTAAGGCGGCAAGGGAGCAAGCCTGAAATTCTACCGGGGCCGGAAACCAGGCTCCTAACACAGCGGCGGGCCTTTTCTTAGCGGGCTTCCCTATCTGCCGCTGGGGAAATGTCCAGGGCTTTTTGCAGGCACACGCTGTTTTCAACCCCGACGTAGGGCCCGTAGTTAGGCACGAAGCGGTAGCCGCTCTGCTGATACAGGCGAATGGCTTCCGGTTGTCTTTTGCCCGTCTCCAGCACGCTGCCCGCGTAGTGCAGCTCCTGGGCCCAGACCTCTAGCTCGCGCAGAATTTTAGCGGCCACCCCCTTTCTTCGGCTACTGGCCCGCACGAACATGCGCTTGATTTCCACCAGGTCGGGGGCATACTCTTTAAACGCCCCGCAGCCGACCGGAAAACCCTGCTCATAGGCCACGACGACGTGCTGGAGCGAGGTGCTGCTGTTAAACGCCGCGTAGAAGGTGTGCTCGGTCCCGTCACGTAAGGCTAGGTCCTGATCCAAGAGGGCAACCAGGGTCTGAAAATCAGGATGAGTGCCAGTGGTCCGCTGAAGGTGAAGCATCAGAAAGGAGAGAAAGAAAAGGATAGGTGGTTATTTGGGGGAAGGCACAGGCGGCGGAATAGGCGGCCCAGCCAGCTGCCGGCCCAAGACCAAGCCGTAAGGACGTTTGGCAAGATTACAAAGCAGACTCGGGGTTTGCCATAGCACCCACGGTCATGGACGAGCAATCCAATACCTGTCCGGCCTGTAGCAGATGAATGTGGGTATTAGGATACTGCCGGGTGCGGGCCACAAACTCGTCCGGGGTTTGGGTGTGTTCGGGGGCCGTGCCGTAATGGAAGGGAATCACATGGTCGACCTGGAGCAGCTTTACCGCGTGGGCCGCCTCCAGGGCGCCCATCATGGAGCGGCCCCCGATGGGCAACACGGCAATCGTGGGCTGGTAAAGCTCCCGAATCAGCTGCATATCGCCGAAGACGCAGGTGTCGCCCGCAAAATACACGGTCGTGCCGTCCGAGAGGCACACCACAAAGCCATTGGCGGCGTGCGGAAAGGTTACGGTCTTCTCGGTGAGGTAGACGTGCGCGTGATGAAAGGCGTTGACCATGGTCACGGTCACGCCGTGCACCTGCAGGCTGCCGCCCAGGTTCATGGGCTCAAACAAGCCCTCCTCCACGGCTTGCTCGATGAGAAAGCGCCGGCAGATGTTGTTGGCAATAATAGTCGGCGAAGTCTGGTCGATGAGCTCTTTCAGCCGAATATCCATGTGGTCTTCGTGCCCATGCGTTACCAGCATCAGGTCCACCACCGGCTGCTGCTCCAGGCCCCGGGGGATATAGGGGTTGTCGAACAGCCAGGGGTCGACCAGAATAACCTTCTTTTCGGGCGTGGTTATTTTGAACGTGGCGTGGCCTAGGAGCTGAATGGTAGTGGGTTCGGGGTACATAGACTCGGGAAAGGGTAGCTAGTAAACGGATGGCAAGCAGCCGCTGCCGGCGGGGCTATTTCGCAAGCACCCCCAAACGTAGTAGCTTGCCGGCCCAGTGGCGTAGTCCGGTTTGCAGATAGCTAGTGGGCCAGTTATGCTTCCCTACGCCACGCTGCTTCCCCTAAACCGTCACGCGGCCACCTCCCTGAGTCAGCAGCTGACCACCGGCCTGATTCACCTGATGCAGCAGGGCCTGCTGGCCGCCCGCGACCCGCTCCCGGGCACGCGCACCCTGGCCCGCCTGCTGGCCGTGCACCGCCAAACCGTCGTGGTGGCCTTCGACGAGCTCGAAGCCCAGGGCTGGATTGAGCAGCGGTCCTGCCGGGCAGCCGTAGTCAGCTCCCGCCTGCCGACGGTGGCACCCCAGCCGTTTCAATCGGAAGCGGCCCGCCACATTGCGCCCCGGGCCGCTTTTTCGTACCCGAAGTCCCGACCGGCTGCCGCACCGCGGCCTGCTGCGCCGCTCCCCCTGACCCTGAGCAGCACGCCCGACAGCCGCCTGGCCCCGCTGGCGGCGCTGGCCCGCAAGTACCGCGCCTTGTGCCTGCAGCCAGCCCGCCGCCATTTGTTGGGCTATGCCGGGGCCAACGGCAGTCTGGCTTTGCGCCAGCAGCTGGCCGAGCATCTGCGTGCTACCCGGGGCCTGCCGGCTCAGCCGGAGAACGTGGCCATCACCCGCGGCGGCACGATGTCGCTGTTTTTGCTGGCCCAACTGCTCCTGCAACCCGGCGACGCCGTCGTGGTGGGGCAGCGCAGCTACCACGGCGCCGACCGGGCCTTCCTTGTCCAGGGCGCCCGCCTCCACCGTGTGGGAGTTGATGCCCAGGGCTTGTGTATCGAGGAACTGGCGGCCCTTTGTAAGCAGCAGGCTGTGCGCCTTGTGTACGTGACGCCCCATCATCATTACCCGACGACCGTCACCCTGTCCGCGGAGCGCCGGGTGCGCCTGTTGCAGCTCGCCACGCAGCACGACTTTATTATTCTGGAAGACGACTACGACTTCGACTTCCACTACGACGGGGCCCCTATTCTGCCGCTGGCCAGCACCGACCGCACCGGTCGGGTGCTTTATATGGGCTCACTCAGCAAGGTACTGGCGCCGGCTTTCCGCGTGGGCTATATAGTGGCTCCCGCTGATGTCGTGGAGGAGCTGGGCCACTGGCAGCGGCGCATCGACCGGCAAGGCGACACGGTACTGGAGCAGGGTATTGCCGAGTTGTTTGCCGAGGGCGAAATGGGTACTCACTTAAAGCGGGCCCGCCTGGCCTATCACCAGCGGCGGGACGTGTTCTGCCAGTTGCTGGGCGAACAGCTGCCGGCCTGGTTTACGTTCGAAGCGCCCACGGGAGGGCTGGCCGTTTGGGGCCGGTTTGCCGACTGCGTGGACCTGCCTGAAGTTGCCCGGCAGTGCCAGCGGCAAGGATTGGGAATAAGCGACGGTAAACTCTACCAGACGGCCGTCGAAGCCAGCCCCTTTCACGTGCGGCTGGGATTTGCCGCCCTGAACAGCGAGGAGCTGGCCCAAAGTATCCGGATTCTGAGCCAGGTCCTGCAGCATCTATACCCCGGCTGATGCAAGGAAAACATTCTCTATCCCGCACACCTCTGCCCTAGTTTCGCGAAGCTTCCGGCATTTAGTCGCCGGTAGGTATCTAAGCAGGAGTGTATAGCCGACCCGAAGTTTCCACCCTGGTAAGGACTTGCCCGCTCCCCCGGCTGGCCTCGACCGTGCTAGTTGTTTATTCTCAGAAAGCCAATAATAAACAACTAGCCCAGCCAGGTCGGGGTGCCCCTTACTACACGGTTAGGCGCACGGTTACCACTCCCGCCGAAATCCGGCGTACCTTTGTCTTTCTACTATTTCGATTCGCATGCCCTCTTTTGCCGACCTTGGCCTCGCGCCTTCCCTGTTACAAGCCCTGGAAGAACTGAATTTTACCGTTCCCACGCCTGTGCAGGAACAAGTTATTCCGATGGCGCTGGCCGCCCAGGACGTGGTGGGACAGGCACCGACCGGCTCGGGTAAAACCGCTGCCTACGGTTTGTCTATCCTGCATCAGGTGGATGTGAAGCTCGACGCGGTGCAGATTATCGTGCTGGTGCCGGCCCGGGAGCTGGCCCTGCAGGTGCGTGATGCCCTCAAAAAGCTCGGCAAATACATTCCCAACCTGCGGGTAGCGGCCTTCTACGGGGGCCACGCCTTCCGCGACGAAACCGCCTCGCTCAAGCAGGCGCCCCACATTGTGGTGGCCACGCCCGGTCGTTTGCTCGACCACTTCGAGCGCCGCACCATTATTCCCAACCAGCTCAAAGTCCTGATTCTGGACGAGGCCGACAAGCTGCTGGAACTGGGCTTTCAGGACGAGCTGGTCGAAATCATCAAGCGCCTGCCCCGCCGCCGCCAGACGTTGCTGTTCTCGGCCACGATGTCGGATAAGGTGCTGGACTTGATTCGCAAGAATCTGACCCGGCCCCGGGTGGTAAATGCCGGTGAAGACGAAGGCACGCTGCCCGAAAACCTGACCCTGCGCGGCCACGTGGGCCCCATCGAGAAGAAGCCGGCTGCCCTGTTGCACCTGCTGCACCAGCCCGAAACCGGCCGGGCCCTGATTTTCTGCAACACCCGCGAAAAGTGCGCCGAGCTGGCCCGCTTCCTGCAGGGCCGGGGCGTAGCAGCTGAAGTGCTGCACGGCAAGATGCCCCAGCCCGAGCGCGACAAGGCCCTGATGAAGCTGCGCAACGGCTCCAGCCAAGTGGTAGTAGCCACCGACGTAGCCGCCCGCGGCCTCGACGTTACGGCCCTCGATACGGTCATTCAGTACGATGCGCCCGACAAGGCCGACTCCTTCCAGCACCGGGCGGGTCGCACGGCCCGCGCCGGCGCCGAGGGCGTGGCCCACATCCTGACCACGCCCCACGAGCAGAAGCACGTGCAGAAGTGGCCGGTGGCCGAAACCATCCAGTGGCAGGACATGCACGCGCCCAAGCTGCCGCCCGCCGCGCCCAAGGCTCCTCGCCCCACCAGCACGACGCTGCACGTATCGGCCGGCCGCCGCGACAAAGTCAGTGCCCACGACCTGGTAGGTACCTTCGTCGCCCACGGTGGCCTGGAGCGCGACGCGGTAGGCCACATCGAGGTATTCGACCACTACAGCTACGTGGCCGTGCCCCGAGAGCAGGCCCAGGAAGTAGCCAACCGCGTGACGGGCGCCAAGATTAAGGGCCGGAAAATTCGGGTATCGGTCGTCGAATAAAGACAACCTTTGATGTGGGGGTCAGCATAATGAAGGACGAAGGTTCTGAACGGTTCACCGGCGGCCCCCACACCATTTACAGCTTTACCAATTCATTTGTAGTCGAGTGCCCACATTGCGGGCAACGGGCTGAAGTCAGCAAAAGAACCAGCTCCGGGCACCACGAATTTCACTGCTATGCCTGCCACCGGGCTATTGCGCACCGGCCGCTGTATAAGCTCTCCGTCCATCAATACTGTCCTGAATGCGGGTACCGGGTTACGTCTAGTCAGCAGAAGGTAAAGCAAAAAACAAGCTTTGTGCGGCTCAAATGCCCAGCCTGCTTACAGACCAGCAAGTTTACCCCTACTTACGAAGATCTTGCCCCGGTTAAAACGCAGAGTGCGGAAACGGAACCCTACTTTGGAACCACGCTCTGGCTGCAAACCTCCTTTGGGGCGGATATCTTATGGGCATATAACTACGAGCACCTGCAGCATCTGAAGGAGTACATTCAAGCAAAGCTGCGCCAACGTCAGACCCTTACGTACTCACCGATGGTTGAACGGCTGCCGTCGTTTATCAAATCAGCTAAAAACCGGACAGCTTTACTGGCTTCTATCGAAAAGCTCACGCTCAAAAAATAGCTTCTACCATTAACGATCCGACTACAGCCCCCGCCCTGCGCCAACTCCTGTTTATCTGTAGCCAGAACCGCTGGCGCAGCCTCACGGCCGAGCGGCTCTTCGACGGGCACCCGCACTACGAGGCCCGCTCGGCCGGCACCGAGCCGGGCGCCCGGGTGCGCGTGCAGGCCGGGCATATTGGGTGGGCCGACGTTATTTTCGTAATGGAGCGCCGCCACGCCGATATTCTGCGCGACAAGTTTGGGGAGGAGCTGGCGGGCAAGCGCGTTGTCAATCTGCGCATTCCTGATAAATTCCAGTTTCTGGCGCCGCTGCTGGTTGAGTTGCTGCGCGAGCGGCTGCAAGGGCACCTGACTCAGCCGTTCTAGCTTTCCCTGCCCGCACTGCTCTTGCTAACCGCACCAATGAAAGGCTTGTTTGCGTGGCTCCTGTCCTGGGCCTTTTCTTTTCTTTCGATTCCGGCAACTCTTGGGCAAACGCTCTTGGCGCAGGGCCAGGTGCTGGAGGCGCGGACGTTGACCAGTGTTCCTTTCGCCACCATCAGCCTGGTGGGCACCTCGCTCGGAACCACCGCCGACGGTCAGGGCAAATTTGAACTTCCGCTACCCTCGCCCCTGGCGCCGGAAGCTCAGCTCCTTATTTCGTGCCTGGGCTACGAGCCGCAGCGGCTGGCGGCCACAGCTTTTTCGGCCGGTCCGCAGCTCGTGCGACTTGCCGTCACGACCCAGACGCTGCAGGAGGTCACGATTCGGCCCCGCCTGGAAACGACCACTACGGTAGGAACCCGGCGAAGCGCCAAGGAGTTGACCACCGACGCCTACAACGCCCATAACCTGATCAGCACGGCGCCGGCCCACGAAATAGCGGCCCGGCTGACCATGCCCCAGGCCTGCACGCTGCAGTATTTTAACTTCGGGGTTGCCTTCAACACCTTTCGCACGATTCCGGTCCGGTTAAATCTGTACCGCACCCGCGCCGGACAGCCTACGCCGGCCCTGCCAACTTACAGCGTACCGGTAGCCGTAGCCCAAAAGCGCGGCTGGATACAGGTAGACCTGCGGGAGCTGAATGTAGAGCTGGCGGCGGGCGAAGAGCTGGTGGCTAGTCTGCAGTGGATCAGGCACGATACGGTAGCGGTACACCGCAACAGCTTTGTGGTGGCCTCCACACCCGGCCGGGCCCAGCAGTACCTGACCCGAAACACGGCCCAGGAGCCCTGGCAGCAGCTGCAAGGGACGGCGCCGGCTTTCTACCTGACCGCCGCCACCAGCTGGCAGCCAGCCGGCGCCAGGCCTCGCCGACAACGGTAAAAAATAGAGCTGGCCGGCCCCCAAACGCTATACCTTTAGAGCCTTATTTCTAAAGCACTGAACCGCATTATTCCAGCGTATGCGTAAACGTTTACTGTTACTAACCTATATTCTCCTTCATTGCCTTGCCGCCCAGGCCCAGACCTTTGAGCCGGGCCTGCTGGTACGCAGCAACGGGGACACACTCCGGGGCGAAGTAGAGAACAGCTTCTGGACGGAGCCGCCGACCTACATCCGCTTTCGGGCTACTCCCCAAGGTCCGAGTGAGCTGTTTAGACCCCGGCAGCTCCGGACCGTCAGCTTTACCGGCGGGCGGTACTTCCGCTACGAGGCCCTGCCCCTCGACCACGCCGCCGAAACCCGCCTTGACCGGCTTCCCAAGGGCTTCTATCCCGATGTGCGCCTCGACTCAGTCCTGGCGGAGGTGTTACTGGAGGGTCCGGTCAGGCTCCTGCGGGTGGTTACCATCAGCACGACGCACTACTTTCTGGACCGCCCGGGCCAGCCCGTCCTCGATTTGAGTGAGCGAAAATACCTGAGCATAGACAGCCAGGGTAAGCTGGTCATAGTTGAGGGCAACAACTACCGCAGCCAGCTGGGCCTGCTTTTTGGCGATTGTCCGGCGGCCTTAACCGTAGTGGATTCTGCTCCATTCACGGCCGAAGGGCTGGCGGCGGTAGCTCAGGCGTATTCAGCAGAGTGCGCGCCCGAAAGGCAGCCTAGCCGCAGCTGGTTGTCGCAGTCTACGCTGCGGCGGCGCGTGGCCTTTCGCGGGGGCCTGCTGGGCGGCGTCCGCTACAACCGCATCGAGTCGGTGTATGGCCGCACCGACGGCAGCTGCTCGGATTGCAAGCCCCGCCCCTTTGGCGGTCTGTATGCCGAACTGTTTCAGCCGGGCCGAATTGCGGCCGTCTACGGGGAGCTGAGTCTGAGCCCGTTCCAAAGCCGCGGCAGCCAGTATACCCAGTTTACCCCCGCTGGCCTCGGCTACACTCCCTTCACCTACCGGGCCCTGCTGGGTACGGCCCGCCTCGGGATTCGCTTTGTGTTCCCGCTGGCGCACAGCGAGCAACAGTGGCTCATCGGCTTTGGCTATGAATTGAATAAGGTCTTCTCGCCCGAGGTCAGTGCCTCTACTCCGCTGCTGGTAGCGCCGGATACCCGGGAATTGAAATTTGGCGCCACCACCTTGCTGCCCAACATAAGCCTGGGCTGGCGGGCCCAGCGCCTGACCGCTACCCTCGACGGGCAGCTCTATGCCAGCAGCACCGGTTCCGACTCCTACATTATCCAGGCCTTTGTGGGCAACAACTATGTGGCGCGCCTGGGCCTGGCTTACCGGCTGGGGCGTAACCCCGATAAGACCTTCCGCGCAAAATAAGGCGCAGGCCAACCTAAACCGCTTCCACCCGTTTAGCGGGCCATGAATTACATCATTTACCTGGCCGTACTGGCCGGGATTATCTTCCTCTTTTACCGCTACGCAACCCGGGACAGCCGCGTGAAAGCCGCCGCCCTGGCCGCCGATTTTCCCGAGGAATGGCGACAGATTCTGGCTACCCGCGTGGCCTTTTACCTCTCGCTCACCGTCGATGAGAAGAAGCGCTTCGAGCGGGAAGTGCAGGTGTTTCTGGCCCAAACCCGCATTACGGGCCTGCAAACCGAGGTCGACGACGTGACGCGGGTGCTGGTGGCGGCTTCGGCCATCATTCCCATCTTCGGCTTCCGCGACTGGGAGTACGGCAACCTGGGTGAGGTGCTCATCGTGCCCGACGCCTGGCGGGAGGCCCGGGACCCAAACCGGGAGCTGGCCCCACTGCAAGGGCAGCTACTGGGCTCAGTCCGCAACTTCCAGAATCAGCACTACATGCACCTGTCGAAAGCCTCGCTGGAGAAAGGCTTTCAGGATGGCATGGACAAGCAGAACGTGGGCATTCACGAGTTTGCCCACATGCTCGACGAGGCCGACGGCGTTATCGACGGGGTGCCCAAGCTGGCCTTGCCGCCCGAGCTGCTCAAGCCCTGGGCCGAGGTGATGGAGCGCGAAATTGCAGCCATCCGGGAAGGCAAGTCGGAAATCAATTCCTACGGCGGCACCAACGAGGCCGAGTTCTTCGCCGTCGTGACGGAGTACTTCTTTGAAAAGCCCGAGAAGCTCCAGGAAAACCACCCCGAACTGTATCAGCTCCTAAGCCGGGCTTTGCGCCAAAACCCCAAGAAACGATTTCTGCGCTTCAGCGTCGACCCACGGGAATGGCTCAAGACCCTGCGCTCCAAGCGCAAATTCGGCCGCAACGACCCTTGCCCCTGCGGTAGCGGCAAGAAGTACAAGGACTGTCATTTGCTGCAACAGGAGGCACAAGCCGCCTAGATTTTCCGCCGTCATGGCGAGGAACGAAGCCATCCGTCCTCGGCTCGTGATAAACGTTTTGTTACCAGAAAGCCCCTTCCTACACCCCGCAGGAAGGGGCTTTGCGCCTTAGAACACCCAGCCCATTTCAGAGGACGGATTACCACGCTGTGCCGGGCAAGGACACGCTCATTAAACGGCACTTTCCCGGGTTGCGCAGCGCTACCGGTTTGCTTTACTTTTTTTAGAAGCCGGTTAAAAAGTAAAGCAAGCAGCGGGCAGTTGTTTGCCGACTGCTCTCAACCAAAAGCAAATAGAGGCTCCTTGTGGCCTCTTCGGTTTCTTTTGCCGGCAAGTGGCTATTTTAGCCCGTGAAATACCCCTTTGCCCTTTCCGCTCCACTTCCCTTCCAATGAAAAAACCTTTGATTTCGGGCCTGGCCCTGGCTACGCTGGGCTCGGCGCTCTGGGCCTGCGCACCTACGGCCAAGACGGCTACGGCCAAGACGGCTACGGCCACCGCCCCGGCTGCCGACGCGGCTCCTGCTCAGTCCTCTACCCCACCCGCCCCCATCGACTGGGGCCGGCAGGCCGATGAGTTTCTGGCCAACTACTCGGCTCAATACCAGCAGCTCTACACCCAGTCGGCGGAGGCGGAGTGGCGCTCCAACACCCGCATTGTAGCTGGCGACACGACCAACTCGGCCGCTACAGCCCGGGCTAACGAGGCCATGGCCGCCTTCACGGGCAGCAGCCAGAACATTGCCGATTTGCGCCAGCTGCTCGAGCACAAAGACCAGCTCACCGAAATCCAGGTCAAGCAGCTGCAAACGGCCCTCTATAACGCCGCCAACTCCCCCCAGACCATTGCCGACGTGGTAAAGCGCCGCATCAAGGCCGAAACCCAACAGACGGAAAAGCTCTACGGCTTTGACTATAAATACAACGGCAAGTCCGTCACGACCAACGACCTGGACGAGCTGCTGCGCAAGGAAAAAGACCCCAAAAAGCGCCAGGCCATCTGGGAAGCCAGCAAGGCCATTGGCCCCACCCTCAAGGACGGCCTGCTGAACCTGCGCGGGCTGCGCAACCAGACCGTGCAGGCCCTGGGCTACCCCGACTACTTCACCTACCAGGCCTCCGACTACGGCATGAGCCGGGAGGAAATGATGCAGCTGGTGCGCAAAATCAACGAGGAGCTGCGGCCTTTGTACCGCGAACTGCATACCTACGCCCGCTACGAGCTGGCCAAAAAGTACGGGCAGAAGCAAGTGCCCGACTACCTGCCCGCCTCCTGGCTGCCCAACCGTTGGGGCCAGGACTGGAGTGCCATGGTCGATGTGAAAGGTGTGAACCTGGACGGGACACTGGCTAAGAAAGGCGCCGAGTGGCAAGTGAAGCAGGCCGAGCGGTTTTACCAGAGCCTGGGCTTTCAGGCCCTGCCGCCGGTGTTCTGGGAGAAAAGCAGTCTGTATCCGCTACCTAAAACCGCGACCTACAAGAAGAATAACCACGCTTCGGCCTGGCACCTGGACCTCAACAACGACGTCCGGAGCCTGATGAGCGTGGAGCCCAATACCGAGTGGTACGAAACGACCCACCACGAGCTGGGCCACATCTACTACTACCTGACCTACACCAACCCCGAGGTGCCGGTGCTGCTGCGGGCCGGGGCCAACCGTGCCTACCACGAGGCCATGGGCAGCCTGATGGGCCTGGCCGCCACCCAGAAGCCCTTCCTGGTGGGCCTGGGCTTGCAGGATGCCAAGGCCAAAACCGACCAGACCCAAACGTTGCTTAAGGAAGCCCTGAACTACGTGACCTTCATTCCCTTCTCCTCGGGCGTGATGAGCGAGTGGGAAAACAGCTTCTACGCCGACAACCTGCCCGCCGACCAGCTCAACGCCAAGTGGTGGGAGCTGGTGAAAAAGTACCAGGGCATCGTGCCGCCCACCACGCGCGGGGAGAATTTCCTCGACCCGGCCACCAAAACCCACATCAACGACGACCCAGCCCAGTACTACGACTATGCCCTGAGCTACGTCATCCTGTTCCAGCTCCACGACCATATCAGCAAGAAAATCCTGAAGCAGGACCCGCACGCTACCAACTACTACGGCAGCAAGGAAGTGGGCACGTTCCTGGCCGACATCATGCGGCCCGGGGCCAGCAAGGACTGGCGGCAGGTGCTGAAGGAGAAAACCGGCGAAGACCTCTCGGCCCGCGCCATGGTGGATTACTTCCAGCCCCTGATGGCCTACCTTAAGGAGCAGAACAAGGGCCGCAAGTACACGATGTAGTCAGGTATGCGTGATGCGCTGGAGTTTGTGGCTGAAGTAGAGCGGGACTTTTCGGTGACGCCCTTGTTTCTTGGTTCAGGGTTTGAAGATGTGAATAAGGAAGCGCTGAGCAATCAGCATTCTATGTCTCTGACGGCAGAACAGGCCGGGCAACTGACCACCGAAAACCTACACCGGATGATGCTGGGTATTATGGGAGCAAAGCGGCAGCAGCTACTCGCTCAGCGCGGCCAGAGTTACCCCATGCAGTTCTATTGCTGGCATGATGAGCAGGCTGCGCAATTGCGGTTTAGCCTTATTTCGGCCAGCGCGGCGGCTTTGCCCTTTGGCTGTCCGGTTCGGCTTACGGCTGACCTCAACAGTATCTTGTCCGCCTTCCTGAGCTCCAAATACCACGATGGAATTACCTGGGATGAGTTGGCGGCTGCTACCTCAGCTGCCAATGAAACGGCTGATGATAGTTCTGTCTACTATCTTGACGTTTGGAAAACCCTGCTTTAGCAGTCGAATCACAAAGTACATCCTGTAATGGGCAAAGAGCTTCGGCTTAGTGGCCAGAATTTCAATCCCGAAGCGGCGCTACAGTTCGTGCAGCGCCGTTTTCGTGTAGAGCAACACGGCACCTCGCTAATGGGTCTTTTTATGCTGACTCCAGAAGCCACGTCGGCTCGGCTCAGTAGCCCTGAAACGTGGCCTCCAGTGTTCGTAAGCGTGGAAGCCACCGGATTCTACTTCTGCGACAATCTTTGTGCCGCCCAGGAAGCGGCTCTCATCTTCAAGCAACTATGCGAATTCATGCTTACTACGAATGAGGACATTCAAGTAGCAGAACTCTAGCATCCATCCTCCAACATGAATACCAAGCATCTTTTCTGCGGTTTCTTATTACTCCTGCTGGCCACTGTTGCCTCCCAGGCCACGGCCCAAACCAAAGCTGCCCCCCTGGTCATCGGTGAAACCTTCACCATTGCTTCCAAAATCCTGGGTGAAACGCGGCGCATCAACGTGTACCTGCCCGCCGGCTACGCCGAAACCCCGACGCTCCGGCTGCCGGTGCTCTACATGCCCGACGGTGGCCTAGCCGAAGACTTTCTGCACGTGGCGGGTTTGGTGCAGGTAGGGGTCGGCAACAACACCATGCGGCCCTTTATCCTGGTCGGCATCGAAAACACCCAGCGTCGCCGCGACCTGACCGGCCCCACGACGGTGGCCGAGGATAAGAAGATTGCGCCCAAAGTGGGCGAGTCGGTGGCGTTTCGCAAGTTTATCCGCCAGGAACTGATGCCCCAGGTGCAGCACCGCTACCGCACCACCCCGGAAAAAGCCATTGTCGGCGAGTCTCTGGCGGGCCTGTTTGTGGTCGAAACCCTGCTGCTGGAGCCCGACCTGTTCGACCATTACTTGGCCTTCGACCCCAGCTTGTGGTGGAACAACGAGCAGCTCGTTAGCCAAGCCGCCGCAACCATCAAGGCTTACAAGGGCCCGGCTAAAACCCTGTTCATGACTTCGAGCGACGAGCCGGTTATTGCCGCCGCCTCGGCCCGCCTGGCCAAGATTCTGCAGGACACGCCCAACCCCGCCCTTACCTGGCACTACGAGTCGATGCCTACTGAAACCCACGGCACCATTTACCACCCCTCGGCGCTGCGGGGCTTCCGGTACGTATTTAAGCCTGCCCCAGAAAGCGCGACGAAGTAGAGTTCCTACCTGCGTATGCACTACACTCTCAACCGCCCCAAGCTCCTGATGCTCCTCATCCTTGCATTGCACGGGGCCAGCACGGTGTTAGGCAACCTCCGGAGCCTGTACCGTACTACCTGGGACGGAGTACGCTATAGTTTTGGGTTCCAACTGGCCATTGGATTAGCAACGACCGTTCTGGTTGGGCTCCTTCCCGTTGCGGGCAAAACCTATCCGCAGCGCGTGGTCTATTTCCTGCCACAAACGATACTCTACAGTTTCCCCTTATTCTTCTCATACTGGGTATTGAGGCAAACTAGGGTACTTATTCAGCAGCTCTAACAAAAAAGGCCCGGAGAATCTCCGGGCCTTTTTCGTCGCTCTTTTGTAGGGCCTAGAAGTTGGCCTCGGCGGCGGGCAAATCAATCAGGATAAACTGCGAATCCTTGGTGGCCCGAATCTGGACGACGTGCTCGTCGGTCATGCGGGCCTGGTCGTTGGGGCCCAGCTCGGTGCCGTTCACGTAAATTGTGCCCTCTTTGACGTAGATAAAGGTGTTGCGAATCGGGAAGGTCTTGAACTCGATTTCCTTGCCTTCTTTCAGATTCGACCAGTAGATCGTGCTGTTAGAGTTCATATACACCACGTCTTCCAGCACTTTCTGCCCCGACACGAGCGGCATCAGTTCGTTTTTGCTATCAAGCAAATCGAGGTCTTTCTGCTCGTAGCTGGGCGCCAGCCCTTTCTGATTGGGTACAAACCACAGCTGGTAGATGTGCAGGGGCTTATCGGAGTGGTTGAACTCGGAGTGGGCCAGGCCGGTGCCAGCTGTCATGCGCTGCACCTCGCCCTTGGGAATAGTCGTTTTGTTGCCCATCGTGTCTTCGTGGGTCACTTCCCCATCCAGCACGATAGTCACGATTTCCATTTCGGAATGCGGATGCTGCGGGAAGCCCGAATTGGGCGCAATGCTGTCGTCGTTGAACACCCGTAGCGGCCCAAACTGCACGTTGTTGGGGTCGTAATAGTCGGCGAAGGAAAACAGGAAGTAGCTGCTCAGCCAGCTCACGGGCGCAGCGTGGTGGCGGTCGGTGGCGGGAATATACTTCAGCATGGCAGGTTCAGGGGTTGGTGTGGTAGCAAATTGCCTAAAGCATACGCGCTAAAGCTGGGCTAAGTTAGAAACCACCCCCAAACAGCAAGGCTCACCCGTCAAATACGAGTGAGCCTCACTATACGAGTAGCTGCTCAGCGGCGAAGCGCAGACTAAGCCTTTTTGAGCGTGCTCATCTGCTGTTGCAGGTCCAGCACGATGCTGGCCAGGCGCGAGAGCGACAGGTCCGCAATGGGGAACGTGCTGCTGATGTAAGACTTGGCTTCCCAGATTTCCACCACGTCCTCCACCCCGATTTCGTAGGGCGAGTACACAGGGTTGTCGGAGTGCAGGGAAAGCGTGGCGCCGTCCTTGAGCTTGTTGAAGATCCGCTTGAAAACGATGCCTTCCTTGTTGCTGACCACCACGCAGGGCGTGCCGTCCTTGATAGTCATCCAATCCTCCACGTATTTGCCTACGATGACGGTACCCGAAGCAATGGGCAGCATCGAGTCGCCGGCAATTTCGAAGGCTCGATACGTGCCACCGGTGCTGAGCATGGGCAGGCGGAACTTGGGCAGCTCCTCAATAAATTCGGGGTCGGCGTAGCCATTGAGGTAGCCGGCACTGGCTTTAAGCGGCACGAGCTCGATGTTCTCGTTTTGCTCTTTATCGACGGTCAGGGCCAGGATGCGCAGGCCGTTGGCCGGGCGCGGCGTGGGCGGCTCGGGCGAGGTGGAAGCGGGCTCTAGCTGGCGCAAAGCGGCCTTCTGGGCGCTCTTCTTGGTGAAGTCAGTCGTGACCAGGGAATCGAGGCTGATGCCGAAAAGGCGGGCCATATTCACCAGGGTGCTGAGCTTGGGCTCGGCGCGGCCCTCCTCGTAAGCACCTACTAGTGAGCGTTTGATACCTAGTTTTTCGGCCATCTGAGCCTGAGTCAGGGCCAGTTCGCGCCGCCAGAATTTCAGGTTAGTATTTATCATCGCGGGTAGGGAGCCGGGAAAGGCTTCGACATCAAAGGGTTATCGGCTCGTGAAATTAGCAACAAACCCGCAGCTTTACTAATTCAATTAGCTTTAATTTTTTAGAAAAAAGTTCCGGGCATGCTTTATAGCCCCGTTCTACTTATTAGAGACTTTCGGCCACCGCCCAAGCCTGCTTGGCTAACACAGTACAACGGGCTTCGCAGCGGGTAAAAGAGCTTTTTCAGCGGAATAGCAGCCTTCAGGTTCAAAGGCTCTTATAAAGATGATACGGGCTTATCGGCCCACCATTCCTCATTTTCCCACACCTCCGTCCAGCCCAGCTTGGCGTATTTCGGGTTGATTTCGCCACTTCTTTCCCCGATTCCGAAGTCTTTGAGCACATCGGGAGCTATAACGAAGGGGTCGTTGGCCAACAGCAGGGGCTTGTGCTGGCCAGTGGTATTGCTCACCCATTCGCCGGAAAATAACAAGCCTGAGCCCCGGGTCGGGTCTTTGTCGGCCGAGCTGGGCATACTGCTGCATTGGTGAAGCTTGCCGTCGGCGGTGCGGTACAGATCCAGGTAGCCGGTTCCCCGAAACACTCCGGCCCCTTTTGCGGCCGAGTTTTCCCGGAGTTCAAAGCCGGCCGTGACCGTGTAGGCCTTCGCCGTAGCACTGCTGGCCGAATCCAGGTCGAGGAAGGTATCCAACTCGGCTATCTGGCTCACCGTCAGCGTACCGGCAAAGGGGGTAACAGCCTTTTTAAACTGACTTTTCCCCTGCACGTGAAACAGCTCGGGGCGCTGCTGGTCCTGGGTTACGCGGGTGAAAACGAAGCTGATGCGGTAGTGGTCGGCACCGTAAAAACCCGAGAAAGCAGGATACTGCCGGCGCTCCTCCGTATCGTTCTGCCACAAAGGGGCTATGTTATTCTGCTGCAGGAAGGCTCGCTTTTCGGGCAGCAGCTTGGTGAGGGAAGATGCCGAGGCAACAGGAGCCAGCGGTGCGGCAGTAGTGGCTGCGGAAGAGGCAGCCGTAACCTCGGGGGCTACAGGGGCAACCTCCGTGGCCGTAGAAGCGGTTTGCTGCTGACAACCCGAGCTGGCGAGCATAGCAAGGAAGGAAATAACCAGTGACGTGCGCATAAGGCGTAAGAGTAGTATAAATAGAAGTTGAGCCGGTAAAATACTGCTTTCAGGTTTACAAAACTGGCTTCTCGTCTTCGACCCACCATTCCTCATTTTCCCAGAAGCTTTGCCAACCCACCTGCCGGTACTTGCGGTTGATGTGCGGCCCCGGTCACCCACGTTGAAACGCTCCATGACGCTGCCGGCAATTTCCATGAAGTTACTGGCCCATACCAGCTTAACGGCTGCGGGGTGGGCCGGACTGGTCCAGGTACTGGTAAACTTGCTACCCTCGCTGGCGCTGCCCTCGTCCCACCAAGATGCCAGCCTGGGCATATAAGCCAAGCCGCTGGCGGTTCGGGAAAAAGTGATGGTAAGCTGCCCCGTGAAGGTACCCGCGCCCTCCTCGGTGGCGCTTTCCACGAAGCGGAAGCGCCCATTGGCCTGGTAGTGTCCCAGCGACTTAAACTGGTCATTGTTGGCATAATCCGGTATCCGCACCTTTTTCAGGGAAGTCAGCGTGATGGTGCCGCTAAATGGCAGGATCCGCTCCTGCTCCCGGCTTTTGCCCCGCACATGGTACAGGGCCGGTTTTTTTGCGTCGCGCTGCACTTTCTCAAACACTAGGTTGAAAGGTCGGTACTGCGGGCCCATGCAGCCCAGCATCGTCTGAGCCTCGGCTTCCCGGGGGTAAAGCACCCACAACGGTGCCAGGTTAAAACGGCGGAACGACGTGGCCACGCCAGCTGCCGGGGCCGACTTGGGCGCGGGCCGGCCTGAGGGCGGATCGGCCAGCAGCGTGAGCAATACCAAGGGGAGCAGCAATAGTTTCATTGGGGCAGCAGTGTATCGATGCCCGCCACCGGGTGGGCCTCCACAGATACCAACTGGCGCAGGCCCCGGGAGTACCGGTGGCGGGTCGGGGTGGTGTCACCGGGCGGCAAAGGCAGGCTGGTGGGGTCTGGAACCTCATCGCATTCCAGGGCCGCCACCCCCGTGCCAGTTTGCACTTGGCCCTGGCGTTGGCAAGCCAGCGCTACACGCAGCGCTCTGAAGCCCAGTAAGCAGTAGGAATTTGGTCATAAAAGCAGGACGAAAACGAGGCAAGGAATTACTGGGCAACTACCGCCGTTTCCCGGGCCGGGGTAAAGCGCGCCTGCCGCAGCAGGCGCCGGGCCGCGCCCAGCTGAATGAGCACCTCGGCCAGCACCAGATTGCCAGTCCAGGAAAGCCAGGTCACGGTCAGGTAGGTTTCGATAGGCTTGGTGCCGAACACGTAGTAGAGCACGTAGCTTTCGGTGCGCAGACTCATGGCCGCCAGCGTGACGGCAAAGCTGCGGATCATCCACTCGGTGTGGGGTTCCCAGCGGCGCTGCCGGGCCAGGCGGTAGGCCTGCCAGGTGCTGAGCCACCATACCACGCACTGCAGGGAAAAGCCCACTTTGGCCACCAGCCCACCGTTGGCAAAGCCGGCCAGAATCAGCCCCGAGGGTGCGGCCAGGGCCAGAACAGACACGACGTAGAGCTTACCCAGGCGGTGGTGCAGCGCCGCCCGGCCTCGGAACAGGCGCGGAAAAAACTGGGCCAGCCCGGTCGCCAGTACCCACAGGCTGCTAGTGATGTGCACGTAGAAACCCAACCGAAACAGCCCACTGCTATTCGTCGCTTCTGACTTGGTAGTCAGAAAATGTATACCGGGCTCGAATGACAGGTAGGGCCACACTTTGGTGCCCATCAGAATGGTAAAGGCGGCAACGGCCGCACCCGCCAGCCACTGCAGCAGGCTCGGAAAAGACAAAGAGGAAAACATGGGCAGGCGGGCGAAGCACTAGGGCAATATAACGCGGCTGGCATATTCTTATGATACCGCCGGAAAAGTATTTTTCCCAGACTGTTCAACCCGCAAAATACAACCGAAGACCCAGCTTCCAGCGGGGTGTCTTTGCCTTGTCCTTGCGAGGACGCAGCGAGAAGCAATCCGTCCGCTGCTGGTGACAAACGCTCTTTTACCAGAAAGCCCTAACGCCAGAACAGACGTCAGGGCTTTTCACTTTAGAAAGCTCAGCACATTGCAGCGGACGGATTGTCACGGCCTTTGGCCTCGCAATGACACCACTTCACTATCTCACTTGTTTCCCCGCAGGCGCTTTTGGTACATCACGGCCAGGCGAAGCTTAAAGTAGTCATACTGTTCGCGCAGGTGGTCGAACAGGTCGCGCAGGGGCGGGTCGCCGCCGAGCTGCCCGATGGCGGTCTGGATCTTGGCGAATTCGTCCATGCTCAGAAACTCCTCCAGGCGGATGGGCTGGCCCTTGGCATAGAGCGTTTCGATATGGGCCCGGATGGTGCTGGGGCTCAGGCTGCGGCGCTCGGCAATGGCTTCTACGCTCAGGCCGGCGCGGTGCAGCTGCAGGGTGTTTTCGTGGGTGTCGCCGGCCTCGCGGGGGCGGCGAGGCTTGCGGGTGCTGGGCAGGTCCTCGTCTTCATCGTTGTCCTCCGTATCGGCGGGGTTGGGTGCGCCGCCGTGCTCCAGAATGGCTTTGATAAAGACCTCGCCGTAGTTCTCGAACTTTTTCATGCCTACGCCGCCAATGGCCAGCATGGCCGTACGCGACATGGGCCGCTCGGCCGCCATTTCCTGGAGCGTAGTATCGGTGAAGATGACGTACGGGGGCACGTTCTGCTCGTCGGCAATGCGCTTGCGCAGCTGCCGCAGCCGCTCGAAGAGCTGGGTCGTGGCATCGGTAGGCGTAGCGGCGGCGCTGGCAGCTTTCTTGCCCCGGGGCTGCTTTTCGGCTTTTTCGGCGGGCTGAAACTTCTTCATCGGCAGCTGGCGCTGGCCCTGCAGCACCTGCTTGCCCAGGTCGGTGATTTTCAGCGCGTAGCCTTCCTCGTAGGCAATGTAGAGCAGGCCGTCGTTGAGCATCTGGTGGATGTAGCTGTACCAGTCCAGATACGGCAGGTCGCGGCCCGCGCCGTAGGTTTTGATCTGCTCGTAGCCGCCCTGCAGGATGGCCTGGTTGCGCATGCCCCGCAGCACGTCGATGAGTAGGCCGATGGGGGCTTTTTCGCGCATACGCACCACCGCCGACAAGGCTTTCTGAGCTAGTTCGGTGCCGTCAAACGTTGTGGGCGGGTTGCGGCAGATGTCACAGTTGCCGCAGTCGGTAGCCAGGGTTTCACCGAAGTAGTTGAGCAGAATTTTGCGCCGGCAGCTGGCGGCTTCGGCAAACTGCTGCATGCGCTCCAGCTTGGTCAGGCTGAGTTGGGCCAGGCGCGGGTCGGCGTCCTTGGTGAGCATGTCGCGCAGGCTCATCACGTCGGCGTAGCTGTAGAAGAGCACCGCCGTGGACGGGGCTCCGTCGCGCCCGGCCCGCCCGATTTCCTGGTAGTAGCCTTCGATGTTCTTGGGCAGGTTGTAGTGGATTACCCAGCGCACGTTGCTTTTATCGATGCCCATGCCGAAGGCAATGGTAGCCACGATGACCTGCAAATCGTCGCGCAGAAAGGCTTCCTGCACGGCCCCGCGCTGGTTGGGCGTCATGCCGGCGTGGTAATGGCCGGCGCGCACGCCTTTCTCCTTGAGCTTCTGGGCCAACGTTTCGCACTGCTTGCGCGAGAGGCAGTACACGATGCCCGCTTCCGAAGGTCGGCCCGTGACAAACTCCACGATGCTGCCCACCCGGTTTTGGCCGGGCCGCACAATCAGGTTGAGGTTGGGCCGGTCGAAGCTCGACAAAAACACCTGGGGCTCGTGCATGCGCAGCTGCTGCTGGATGTCGCGCTGGGTGAGGCGGTCGGCGGTGGCGGTGAGGGCAATGATGGGCACCCGCGGAAACTGCTCCCGCAAGACCCGCAGCTGGGTGTACTCGGGGCGGAAGTCGTGCCCCCAGGACGAGATGCAGTGGGCCTCGTCGATGGCAAACATGCTGATGCGCAGGCGCTGCAGAAACTGGATAAAGCCCGGGGAGACCAGCTTCTCGGGGCTTACGTAGAGCAGCTTGAGGTAGCCGTTGAGGCAGTCGGAGGCAATGCTGGTTTGCTCGCTCTGGCCCACGCTGCTGTTGATGTATTCGGCCGGTATACCGTTGGCTTTCAGGGCTTCGACCTGGTCCTTCATCAGCGCAATCAGTGGCGAGACGACCACGCAGACGCCTTCCTGCACCACGGCCGGCACCTGGAAGCACACCGATTTGCCGCCCCCGGTGGGCATGAGCACCACGGTATCCTTGCCGCTCATGATGTTGGAAATGATACTTTCCTGCATAGGCCGGAACGTATCGTAACCATAATACTGCTTCAGGACGCGCCGGGCAGAAGCCAGCGTGGGCGCGAGGGGTTCGGGGGCAAATAACATGCGGTAAAAATACGGCTAAACCAGGACTTGACAGACGTAAATAAACCGCGGCGGTGGGGAAATAGTGCGCGGGTTTGGCAGAATCCTACACCGTCCCGGCAGCTAGCTTCCCGTAGAGCTTCGGAACGTCTGGTTTGCCCTTTTCCCTTCGCCACCGGCCAGGCTAGCACCATAATCCTTAACATTCAATATTATTTATATTCCAGGTAAATAATTTACATTCCTTACTTATTCACTTTCAACTAATTCTCTTTATGAAAAAACACGTTACCTGGATGCTGGCAGCAGCAATACTGCTGCTGGGAGCTGCGGGCTGCGCGGAAAAGCAAGCCCAGAAGCAGGAATTAGTCGTGCAAAATGCCAGTGTCGTGCCGCTGACGGGGGAAATCATTTCCTCGGCTCAGGCCGTGAGCTGGACGACGAGCTACCAAGAGGCGTACCCCGACGAAGTGTGGGCGGTATTCACGGAGGCCAGCGTGTATAAGCAACTGCTGGCCCAGGAGAAATGCCAGGGTATCCGACTCTACCACGCCACTACCCCGCAGGGCAAGAACACCATCGTGATGGTGGGGGTCAATGATGCCGGGGCCGATATGACCAAGCTGGTAGCCGATATGGCCACTCCCTGCCCACCAGGCCATTATAATAGTATTTTGCTCGCGAAGCCCGCCGAACAGCTCCTGCCGCCCACGTTGCCCGCGGGCGGCATGATTGAGCTAGACCAGGCGGCGGCCATGACCAAGCTCTACCAGAAGCAGCACCCTGCCGCCTTGTGGGCCGGTTACTACAGCGCCTATGTCTATACGAATCTGCTGGCCCAGCCCGGCTGTATTGGCATCCGCATCTACCGGGGCATCAAGGAAGACAAGCAGGAATGCTTCGTACTGGTCGGCGTAGATAAGGAAGGCGCCGACATGACCAAGGGCCTGCTCTACGACATCTCCATGCCCTGTCCTTACACCTGCTTCACCGAAAGTGAGTTGATGCTGCAACCGTAGCCGCTGCCGCGGAAAGTAAGCATCGAATTTCCGCGCCCGGTTTGCTTTTCGTAGCAGACCGGGCGCTTGTTTAATCGGGCTGCACAAGCTCCGTCCCACTTTGTTGCAGGGTCAGGTCGAGGGTGTATTTGCGGCGGCCGTCGGGCGTGTTGCCAGCCCGCTGCAGCGTAGCCGTGGCCTGCCAGCGCGGTACCTGCCCGCCCCGGGGCGGCACGGCCGTGGCTACCGCGCCTGTAGCGTCGGGTTTGGTTTGGCGGCGGGTAAAGCCCTGGGCGTTGAAGTCGCCAACCCACTGACTGGTGCCCGAACTGTAGTAGTCATTATACACCTCGTAGGAAGAAACCGGGCCACTGCGGCGGACAGCAAACCAGTAATACAGCGGCGCTAGGTCGGGAAACACCAGCCGCACGCCGAACGACTCCGGCCGCAACGGCCCCAGGGCGCTGGAGCCAAACGACTCGGAAAGCTCCCGGCTAAAGTGTCCGTTCTCGTCGAGGCGAAACTCGTGCTGCCCGCTGCTCCGGTCCCAGAGCAGCAACCGTTGCGCCGGCAGCGGCCGGCCAGCGGCGTCGAGCACTCTGAGCCGGAGCTCGTAGGCCACGGACCGTTGGCCCAGGGAAAAGACCAGCACGCCGCCGGCCACGACGGCTACGACTATGCTGCCCACGATATAGAGTATTTTCAGAGCCATGGTGCTGAGCAAGGATACTTTCTTCTTCGAAGGCCCAAAATAGGCTGCTTTTTTCTTCCCCGAGCTTGCCCACAGAGTTCACCGCGGGCAGAAGCAGTAAGAAGGCTACCAACAGGCGCTAAGCTTCGGATAGCCGCGGCCGGGCCCTGGGGTAGCTACCCAATTACTGCCACTGGCCAGGACCAAACCAGCAATAGAGCACTGCTCCCCATCCTAGTCCCTGCCCTACTTGCGACCAGCGCCCGAATTAGGTACACTTAGTTTATTAGAAATAATCAATATATTGTAAATATAATACCAAATAATAATCTGCATTTTGAATAATTGCAGAATGCTTTGAACGCAACTCCGTTTTTTTGCTCCCGTATCTGCCGAGGCCCGACAGCAGAAGCCTTCAGCAGGTTTCTGCTGTCGGACCGCGTTATTCTGTTCACCTTGTCGCTCTTCTATGAAAACATCTTTCCTGTCCACTTTCTCGCACCGTCGGTGGCTGCTCTTCGTGGGACTATCACTAGCCGGTTCCCCAGGCTACGCTCAGGGCGACTGGCAGTCGGTAGCCAACCTCGGCGGTAACATCTCCGATGTGCGGGCTACTACCACCGATGAAGCTGGTAACGTGTACTTGGCGGGGGCCTTCTCCGGGACTGTAACCCTGGGCAGCCAGACCCTTACCAGCGTGGGCGGCACAGATGTCTTCCTAGCCAAATGGAATACCAGCGGCTTTGTGTGGGCCCAACGGGCCGGGGGCGTGGGCGACGACGCAGCCACGGCCGTAGCCACTCACAGCGGCAGTGTGTACGTAGGCGGCACGTTTGCCGGAGCCACGGCGGCGTTTGGCAGCACCACGCTCACCAATGCCGGCACCGCGCCAACCACCGATATTTTCGTGGCCCGCTATACCGACGCGGGTTCGGCCGCCAATCTTAACTGGGCCCAGCAGGCCGGCGGAACCGCCAACGACGAGCTGAACGCCGTGGCCGCTACAGCCGCCGATGTATACGCCGTGGGCTCATTTGTGGGCTCCGCCCGCTTCGGCAACGCATTTCTAACCAGCTCCGTAAGCACCAGCCCCGATATATTCATCACCAAGCTTACAACTACCGGCAGCGCAGGCGGCTTCGTTTGGACCCAAAGCGCGGGCGGCCCCGGCCCCGATGCCGCTACGGCTGTGGGCGTCAGCGGGGCCAACGTGTACGTGGCCGGCAGCTTCAGCAACACCGGCAGCTTCGGTACCAACCTGGTATTCAGCGCCGGCAACCAGGACCTGTTTGTAACGCGCCTGACCGATGCGGGCAGCACCAGCAGCTTCGCCTGGGTGCAGCGTGCGGGCGGCGCCAACGACGACCTGGCCACCTGCCTGGCCGTGCGGGGCAGCGGGGTATACGTGGCCGGCAGTTTCGCCAGTATTGCCGCCAATTTCACCGGTGTTATTCTGGCCAACAACGGCAATGCCGACTTATTCGTGGCGAAGCTCAACGATATAGGCACCACGGCACCGGTCTTTAGCTGGGCCCAGCGGGCCGGGGGGACTGGCTTCGAGCAGGCCACGGCGCTGGCCCTGAATGGCAGCAGCCTCTATGTAGCCGGGCAGTTCAACAGCCCGCTGGTTGGCTTTGGCACCGCCGCGGCGCTGTCGAACAGCCAGAGCGGCTTCTTCGATATTCTGGTGGCTAAAATCAACGACCTGGGTCCGAGCAATAACTTTACCTGGGCCCAACAGGCTGGCAGTCCGCAGCACGATTATGCCAAGGGCCTGGCTGTATCGGGGGCGCGGGTGTATATGGTCGGGAGTGTCACGTTGCCGGCCCGCTTCGGCAGCCAACAGCTTTCGGGCACGGCCGGCACCACTACCTCTTTCCTGGCTACACTGCTGGATACCAACGTCATTACGGCCCAGGCCGAGGCAGCAGAGCTGGCTGGCCTGAGCCTCTACCCCAACCCGGCCCACCACCGCGTGATGCTACAGCTGCCGGCCGGCTCAGGAGCCGCGGCCACTGCCACCCTGCTTGATGCCACCGGCCGAATCGTGCGCAGCAGCTTGGTGACGCCCACGGCCAACGGGGTGGTGGAAGTGCCCCTGACCGGACTGCGGGCCGGCCTGTATTACGTGCAGGTGCAGCTCGGGAAGCTGCGCGCCGCCCGGCCGTTGGTAGTCGAGTAGTGCCGGGTAAACTTTCTTGGCAAAACAGCGGCGGCTTCCTGTTACTCAGGAAGCCGCCGCTGTTTTGCTTAACCAATAGAGGCCGTTGCCGGACGGGCAGCCGTTGAGCGTCCGGCAACGGCTCCGGCACTACTTTCCGAGCTCCAGGACCAGAGCGGTTTTAGCCGGCAGCTGCAGCGTCGTCAGGCTGGCAATGGGCTCGTCAGTCAGCACGTTGCGGGCCTTACTGAAGCCGCTAAGGCGCTCCGAGAAGCGGGCCGTGGGCAGCGTGGCTGGCTTGTCGGTGGTGTTGGTGGCGACCATCACGGTGCCGGTAGCATCGTAGCGGAAGTATACGTAAAGGCCGTTTTCGGGCAGGTATTGCATCAGCTGGCCGCTGTGCAGCGCGGGGTGAGTTTTGCGGTAGGTAGCCAGGGTTTTCACAAACTGGAAGGCCTCGTTCTCCTTGGCCGAGCGGCCAGCGGCGGTGAACTTGTCTTCCTTGTCGCCGGGCCAGCCGCCGGGAAAGTCCTTGCGGACCTCGGCATCGGTGGGGTCCTTGAATTTTTTCATCAGGATTTCGGTGCCGTAGTATAGGCTCGGAATGCCGCGGGTAGTCAGCAGCCAGGTCAGCCCGATTTTGTACCGGTCGAAGTCCTCGCCTACTTCCGACAAAAACCGGTTGTGGTCATGGTTATCGATAAAGGTGACGAGCTTGGTCGGGTCCTGGTACACGGCGTCCTGGGCCAGGGCCTGGTACACGCGCTGGGGCCCGTTGTCCCAACCGGTAGCAGCGGGCGTGCCCACTTCCTTGAGGCCGGCCAGCATGGAGCCTTCCAGCACGAAATCCAACCCGCCGGGCTGGTTGGACTTGAACGGAAAGTCAATCTTGTTCTTGACGTAGTAGGCCTGGTCCACGGTGCTGGTCACCGACGACTCACCGAAGATGTGAATCTTGGGGTACTCGGCTAGCAACGCCGCATTGCAGCGGTTCATGAAGGGCTGGTCGTTGTACATGTAGGTATCAATGCGCCAGGCATCCACCCCGAAGGTCTCCACCGACCAGATGGCGTGCTGAATCAGAAAGTTGGCCACGTAAGGATTCTGCTGGTCGAGGTCGGGCAGGAAGGGTACAAACCAGCCGTTGAGCGTCACGGCCCGGTCAATCTGGGCGGCGTGGGGGTCGGTGATGGGCTGCTGCCGGTAGCTGGTGTTGGTGTAAGTGGGCCACTGGTGAACCCAGTTTTTCATGGGCAAGTCCTTGATAAACCAGTGGTTGTTGCCCACGTGGTTGTACACCGCGTCCTGCACCACCTTGAGGCCCGCAGCGTGGGCCTGCTCCACGTAGGCCTTGTACGCCGCGTTGCCGCCCAGGCGCCGGTCCACATTGTAATGGTCGGTGAAACCGTAGCCGTGGTAAGCCGAGCGCATGGTGCCGCCCTCGTTGGTCAGGCCCTGGTTGTTTTCCAGCACGGGCGTAAACCACACGGCCGTCACGCCCAGGTCCTTGAGGTAGCCGATGCGCTGGGCCGCACCCTGCAGGTCGCCGCCGTGGCGGAAGAACGGGTTGGCGCGGTCCGAGTTGGGGTCGGCCATATCGGCAAACTTGTCGTTTGAGGGGTCCCCGTTGGCAAACCGGTCAGGCATGGCCAGGTAAATCAGGTCGGCCTGCGTCACTCCCTGGCCCTTGGGGCGGTTGTCGCGGGCCAGCAGCTCCCACTTCTGGGTTACGGTCTGGGTGCCCTTTTTGCCGATGATGCTGACCGTACCAGGCTTGGCGGAGGCGGCAATAGCCAGGTCGAGAAAAGCGTAGTTCGGGTTTTCCACCGTACTGGCCTTCAGTAGCTTGACGCCCGGATAACTGATGGTATAGCTCAGCGTGCCGGCCTGGGGCCCGTAGATGAGCAGCTGCACGTTGCCGTTTTTCATGCCCGTCCACCAGTTGGTTGGGTTTACGCGGGTAATCGACTGGGCCGTGGCGCCCAAGGGCAGCAGTGCGGCGGCTAGCAGCAGCTGTAAAAAATGTTGTTTCATGGGCGGGAGAGAGAGTTGGAACAGAGCCGTAAGTTAGAAGATGAGCCACCAAAAGAAAGAATGTCCTGCCGAGCGGTCTGCTCAACAGGACATTCTCTAATGACTTCCAGGCTGCGGGGCGTTTCCGCTCTGCGGCTCGTTGATTATAGCAACCAATAGCTAACCAAATGCTTACCGACGCTTCAGGTGCTTGAGGATAGCTATTACATCCTCGTCGCCCAGGGCGGGTTCGGCTTGCTGGAAGGTCTGAACGACGGTTTCGGCCAGGGGCGTAGCCAAGCCTTCGGCCTGAGCCAGGCGTAAGTCCTTGGCCAGCAGCTTCAGGGCAAAGGCCGCCGCGTAATTATCGGCCTGCACGGCCTCGCCTTTGAGCTTGATAAAGACGCTGCTCAGGGCGCTGTTGTTAATCAGCTCCATTAGGTCGTCAGTTTTGAGCTGGTGCTGCTGGGCAAACAGCAGGGCCTCGGCCAGACCCTGGGCCTGAAAACCCAGCAGGGTGTTCATAGCCAGCTTAGCCAGGTTGCCGTTGCCGGTAGGACCCAGGTGGCGGGCCAGCTTGCCCAGGTGCTGAAACAGGGGCTGGGCCTGGGTAAAGCCGCTTTCCTCGCCGCCCACCATAATTACCAGTTGGCCCGACTCGGCCTGCTTAACGCTGCCCGATACCGGGGCATCAAGGTAAGTGTGGCCCTGGGCCTGGCACAGCGCGGCTACTTCCCGACTTACGCCCGGCGACACGGTGCTCATGTTAATCAGCAGCTTACCAGTGGCCCGAGCCTGCAACAGTCCCTCGGAACCAGTAAACAGCTCCCGCACGGCCTGGTCATCGGAAACCATCAGGAACACGACGTCCGTTTCGGCTAGCAGGGCCGCCGGAGAAGTGGCCACGGTAGCGCCCAGGTCGCGCAGGGCGGTTGTCTTTTCCGGGCTTCGATTATAGACGAAAACCGGGTAGCCGGCACTCAGCAGCCGCTGCGACATGGGGGTGCCCATGTTTCCTAGCCCAATCCAGCCGATGGTGGTTAATGCACTCATTTTGTATTGCGGGAAATGATAAAAAGAGGTGAGGTATGCTATACAGGCCCGGGCCGGATTAGTTGTAGCCCGCCGCATTTTGCTCTCAAACCTGACGGGCTGCCGAGTCAGGGCGCATACTCGGAGCTGAAAATTCAGCCTGCCAACCAGGCACTGGTAACATCCGAGCCATAAACCGGCGCCAAAACGCAGCTTTCGGAAGTGCCGCCCACAGAATCCGCGACAGAAAGAACGGAATCCGTTTGACCAAAGTCCGGCCCTGAAGCCCACTCTACTTTTGTACCCGGCAACGCTTCCTAACTGCGCAACCTATTGAAAATAGGCCCATAGAAACGCAGGCACAATGGGGTAGACCCGGCAACGCCCGCGCAGCAGCGCCCTGGCTATGCCAGAACCGGCAGCAACGCCCGAGTCAGGTCCTCACCCCTACTCCGTTGCTGCGCTCTAGTAGTCCGGCGGCCTAAATGACTAACTGCTTCAAGTAGAATTTTTATGAAATTTCTTGCTTTACTAGTATTACTCCTGAATCTGCGTGTATTGCCAACTGCTGCCCAACGCCTCGTCGTGAGCGGGCAAGTGGTCGAAGCTAGTACCGGGGAGCCCGTACCGTTTGCCTCCGTCTTCGTTCCAAGAACTACGACCGGCGCTACCGCCGACGCCGAGGGCCGCTTCAAACTGGCCGTAGCTGCCGCCCCCGATTCCATTGCCGCTTCGGCTTTGGGCTTCGCTACCCAGCGCCTGAAGCTCAGTTCGGCCGCCGAGCAAACCGTGCTGTTCCGCCTCAAAACCGACAGCCGGGTGCTGGCCGAAGTAGTGGTGCACGCCCGTCAGCCCGAAAACCCGGCCTTCCGCATTCTGCGCGAAGTGCAGAAACACAAGCCCCAAAACGCTCGCACGGCGTTGCAGGCTGCCGAGTACGACTCCTACAACCGCATCGAAACCAGCCTGATCGAATTGCCCCAGCGCCTGGCTAAGCGCAAGGTCATCCAGGACATCCGCCAGCTGGCCGTGCGCCAGGGTGCCACGGCCGCTGCCGACCCCGACGCACCCCTGCCCATTTTTGCGTCGGAAGTCAGCTCGCGGGTGTACCAGACCTACTCGCCCCTGCGCCGCCGGGAAGATTTGTTGCACCGGCAGATGCGCGGGGCTGCCCCCCGGGAAGGCTCGGTGGCCTCGGAGCTGCTGGGCGCCAACTTTCAGAACTTCGACTTCTACCCCAACTGGCAGAATATCCTGGGCAAGGACTTCATTTCGCCCCTGGCCGAGGGTAGCCGCCTGACCTACGACTACGAGCTACAGGATTCGGTCTTTGTGGGCCCGGACTGGTGCTACCGAATTGCCGTAACACCCAAGCGCGCCCACGATTTGGCCTTTAAAGGCACCGTCTGGATTACGGCCGAAAGCTACGCCCTGCGCCGCGCCGACCTGGTAGCCAGCCCCGAGGCCAACCTGAATTTTGTCAGCGACCTGCGCATTTTTCAGGAACTGACCTCGCCTACCGACGGCCCCGGGCTGCCGGTGCGCACCAAGCTGGTCGTGAGCGTGCGGCCGGCCCGCAAGCAGGTAGCCACGCAGCTGCGCTTTACCACCGTAAATAGCCACTTCGTGCGCAACCGGGTGCACGCCGAGCCGGATTTCTACGACCAGTCCATCGTCGCGGCTTCTCTTGAATCAACCGAAACAGACGCCAACCCGGCCGGCGTGCCGGGCTACTTCGACCAGCACCGGCCCGACACGCTCAGTCTGGCCGAGCAGCAGACCTTTGCCGTGCTCGACTCGGCCCGGCAGCTGCCCTCGGTGCGCAATGTGCTGGACTGGGTGGAGCTGCTCGTGAACGGCTACAAGCGCGTGGGCCGCTGGGAGTTGGGCCCGATTTTGAACACCTACGCCCACAATGACTATGAAGGCAGCCGCATCCGGGTGGGCTTCCGCACCACGTCCGATATCAGCCGCGACTGGGTGACGCAGGGCTACCTGGCCTACGGTACCCTGGACGAGCGCCTGAAGTACGGGCTGAAAACCAGCTTTATAGCCGAGCGCCGTCACTGGTCGGTGCTCAGCGCCGAATACCGCCACGACGTGGAGCAGGTGGCCTTGCTCGACAACGACTTTCTGCCCGACAACAACCTGTTTCTGGCCGCCGCCCGCTGGGGCCGCTTCGCCCAGGGCCGGCCCATTCTGCGCAACCTCTACGCCGTGTCCGGGCAGCGCGACCTGTTCCGGGGCTTTACCCAAACCCTGACCCTGCGCCACCAGGACATCAAGCCCCTGCACGACTTTGCCTACTACGCCACCGACGACCACGGCCCCGCCGCCCCGCTGGGCCACCATCTGACCTTGTCGGAACTGGTGTTAGAATCGCGCTACGCCCGGGACGAAAACCTGGTGCAGAGCGACAACCGCCGCCGCTCCATCGGGCTAAAGCGCTGGCCAATAGTGACGTTTCGCTACACGCTGGGCTTCCGCAATATATTCACCCCACGCACGCCGCCGGCCTACCAGAAGTTCAACCTGCTGCTGACCCATAGCGTGTCGGCTGGGCAGCTGGGGCGCCTCAACTACCGCCTGGAGGGCAGCTACATTCCCGACGCAGTACCTTACCTGGTGCTGAAAACCCCGCTTGGCAACCAGACGCCCTTCTATAACGCCAACGCCTTCAACCTGATGAACTACTTCGAGTTCGTCACTGACCGTAGCGTGTCCTTGCGGCTGGATCATCACTTCCAGGGTTTGCTGCTCAACAGCCTGCCTGGTATCCGGGCCCTGAACTGGCGGCTGGTGGGCACGGCCAACGTGCTCTATGGGGGCCTCTCGGCCAACAACCGCGTGCAGCCCCGCTACGACCAGGAGGGCCACGCCCTGCCCGGGGTGCCGACCCTGGACCGGCAGCCCTACCTGGAAGCCGGCTACGGCATCGAGAACATCTGCAAGTTTGTCCGGGTCGACTTTATGCATCGCCTCACCTACCGCCACCATCCGAATGCCGACAACTTCGGCATCAAAGTCGGCGCCCAGTTCCGGCTCTAAGTCGGCCGCCGAAGCTCGGCTGGCCGGGCGCAAAAGTAAGCCTGATTACCAGTGTCCTTGCGCCTGTAGTCTGATTCCCAAAGGTCTTTATTCTCCACCAGGTGCCTGAACTACCTCCAGCTGGAGTCGGTGGCACCGCAACTTAGAATCCGCATATGAAATCCATGGTTACCCTTCTTTGCGCCTGGCTGCTGACCGGCACGGCGGCCCTGGCCCAGTGGCAAACCCTGAACGTGACTAACTCGCCCCTGCACAGCAACGTGGTGCGGGAAGTAGCCATTGATTCCGACGGCAGCCAGTGGATTGCCACCCAGCGCGCCCTGCAACACCTGAGCGGCACCACCTGGACGACTTTTACGGCCGCCAACGGGCTGCCCTCCAGCAACGTGGTGAGCCTGGCCGTGCGCAACGGCATCGTGTGGGTGGGTACCGACAAGGGCCTGAGCCGCTTCGACGGCACCACCTGGACCTACTTCAACGACCCGACCAAGCTACCCGTGGGCCGGTTCGGAGGCAATGACCTGACTATTACCGAGCTGGTAATCAGCAGCACGGGCACGGTGTGGATGGCCGGCAGCCGGGGCATAGCCCGCTTCGACGGCATTACCTGGACCAAATTCAACAGCTCAAACTCCAGCCTGAAGGAAGAGGCCGTAACCTCCCTGGCCCTGGACGAAACCGTGAACATGCTCTGGATTGGCACCAACTGCAACAGCACCAACAGCGGCTTGTATGGGCTAAACACGCTCAATTTCTCCTTCCGCTACCATAAACTGACCGGTAACAACTGCGTGCACGGCGTGGCCGTCAACAACCTGGGCGCCGTGGTAATAGGCACCTGCAACACCAGCATGCTGCTGACCCTGGATAACGGCTGGCTGAGCACCCCCACGCCTAGCAGCTGCGTGGCCCTGGGCGGCATGGCCCCCGACCCCAGCAACCCGGCCCGCGTGTGGGTAGCCACCGAAAGCTTCGGCACGGCCGGAACTGCCCCCAGGGGCCTGCTGGTGTACGATTCCAACAGCAACACCGTGGTGCAGCAGTTCAACATGGCTAACTCGGCCTTGCCCACCAACCTGCTTTCCTCGGTGGCTTTGCAGCAAACCGGGGGCCGGCTCAAGGTCTGGGTAGGCACCGCCGACCAGGGCCTGGCCGTGTACGAAACCGTCGTGACGGCGCAACGAGCTCCCGAAACCAAGCTGGCCCTGACCATGGTGCCCAACCCGGCCTCCGCGACGGTGGAAGTGCGCGCCGACCTGCCCCGCTACGCCCTGACCGTGTACGACACGGCCGGCCGCCTGCTGCACCAGGAGCAGGTACTTGGCCGCCAATCGGTGCAACTGGCAGTGCAGTCCTGGCCCCGGGGCCTCTACCACGTGCGCCTCACAGCCGGTGAAGAAGTACGCACGGGCCATTTCAGCAAAGAGTAAGCTCCGGCAGAACACCTGCGCATACCCATTGCATCCAGCTTTTTTCCGGGCCCGGTAACTCTACCGGGCCGGATACAGCACCTGTGTGCCTATATCCAGCCTTCGGATAGCCGCCTCTTTGACAGAGGCGCCCGACAAAATCCGCTTTTGAAAACCTCTTATCCGTTTGGCAAAAGCTTGCGGAGCAGGGCGCCGGTAGTTTTGCATAAACATTTATAACCATCTGGTAGCCTGGCTCTCACCCGCGGCGCAACGAGCCGAACGAAGGCTGCAGCCGCCCCTCCACCTAGTAGTCCGACAAGCGCAACCGGGACGCGCCACCGGAAGTCCTGGCGCTCCGGCCCTGGTTTAGCCCGCCCTGCCGGCCCCGCCGGGGTGCAGCCTGGCAACGGCTACCGAGGCCGAATTCGGCCGGCTACTTAACAGAACTCCTTTTCATAATACCATGCACTTTTCGACTCGTCCACGTCAGTTTGGCCTGCTTTGCCTGCTGGGCCTTTCCGGCACCCTTTCTACTACCAGCCTGGCCCAGAGCACGGGCGTCAGCATCGGGGCCAGCATCTTTACCCCCGACCCCAGCGCCCTGCTGGAAATGCGCTCTACCACTCAGGGTCTGCTGCCGCCGCGCATGAGCGGCACCGAGCGCGCTACCCTCAAGAACCCGGCCCAGGGCCTGCTCGTGTACCAAACGGACGGCGCCGAAGCCGGGCTCTGGCAGAACAAGGGCACGGCCACAACTCCCAGCTGGCAGCGGGTGGGCGACGACGACCTGGGCAACCATACGGCTACCCAGAATGTGAGCCTGCAAAACTTTCAGCTGCTGGGTACCGGCACGCTGGGCATCGGCGTGAGTGCCCTGGGCGGCCTCGATATTGGCAACGCCCCCAATAACAACGTGTACCTGGGTTACAAGACCGGTGCTCCTTATTCGGGTTCCGGCTACGACAACGTGTTTGTGGGCTACAGCAGCGGCAAGCAAAACATTGGCCGGGACAACGTCTTTTTGGGCAACCGCACCGGCACCGTCAACACGACCGGCTCCAACAACGTGTTCCTCGGCTACGCCAGTGGAGAAGTTAACACGACCGGTGGTAACAACGTGTTTACTGGCACCTTCACTGGCGAGTCTAATACAACTGGATCTGACAACGTGTTTACCGGCTATGCCAGCGGCCACTATAACACGACAGGGAATTCAAATGTATTCACCGGGAACGTGAGCGGCTACTATAACATCTCAGGCAGCCGAAATGTGTTCGTCGGCGACGGGAGCGGCCACTACAATACGAGCGGGGAAAAGAACGTATTTCTTGGCAGTGGCAGCGGCCTGAAGAACACGATAGGAAACTACAACGTGTTCGTGGGAAATGAGAGCGGCTACAGCAACATCTCCGGGGAAGCCAACGTGTTCAGCGGCTATAGCAGCGGGTGGAAAAATACCACTGGAGCCCACAACCTGTTCAGCGGCTACATGAGCGGCTACTTTAACACGACCGGCTCCTACAACGCGTTTACCGGCAGAAGTAGCGGCTCGAGCAACACGACCGGGGAGAACAATACCTTCAGCGGCGCCAACAGCGGCTGGCGGACTACCACCGGCAGCTACAACGTGTTTCTTGGCGCTGAAAGCGGAGAAAATAACGTTGTCGGTGGCAACAACCTGGGCCTTGGCTACCGGGCCGGCCCGAGCGTAGATGGGCTCACCAACGCCGGGGCTATCGGCTACCGGGCCAAGGTCAGCCAGAGCAACTCGCTGGTGCTGGGCGGCACCGATATCGACGCCGTCAACGTGGGCATCGGCACCACTGCCCCCAAGCAGCGCCTGGAAGTAGCCGGCAGCGTCTTGATCAGCAGCGCGGGCAGTGCCCTGATCTTCCCCGACGGCACCGCCCAGAATACGGCGGCGGCCACGAACGTAGCGCCCTACACGGAAACCAGCAGCGTAAGCAGCAGCATGATCCTGACCAGCGCCCACCAGACGGTGCGCCGCACCGGCATCTGCAATAACATCACCTTGCCGACGCCCAGCACCTGTAAAGGCCGTATCTACACGCTGATTAACTCTTCGCAAGGGGGCAGCACGACCCTTTACCTGTACTCGGGTGGCAACGCTCCTATTCAGGATGACGTGCTGAACGCCGCCATTACCTCGTTGCCGACCAACCAGCGGATTACCGTGCAGAGTGACGGAGCCAAATGGATTGTCACCAGCCGTAACTAGAGCCGGCCGTGCAACATCCTCTCCCTTCCCTACCCCGGCCCCTGGCGCTGGCGCTGCTCACCCTGAGTTTCTCACCCTTGGCCGCTCAGACCCTGACCAACCACGGCAGCCGCATCTCGGTGCAGCCCGGCACTTTCTTGGCCGTAGCTGATTCGCTCCTGAACCTGCCGGTGGGTCAGGTCTACAACGCGGGTACCCTGCAAGTGGGCCGCACCCTGCGCAATACGGGCACGATGACTTCCCCCGGTCTGCTGCGCTTCAGCGGCTCCGACCAGCAGCGACTGGCTCACAACGGCTTCGGCATTGCGAAGCTGGAAGCTGACAATACCGGCAATGCGCCACAAAGTTTGCTGCTCGTAGCCAATAGCCTGACCGTGGATCAGGAGCTGCGCCTCACCACCGGCCTGATTCGGACGACGGCTACGAGCACCATCAGCCTGCCCGCCGGGGCCGTGCTGGTGGGCGAAACGGCCGGGCGCACCGTGCAGGGCAATCTGCGCATTAGCCGAACCGCCAGCGGCAGCACCGACTTTGGCCACGGCTTCACGCTCGACCCCCAGGGTCAGAACCTGGGCCTAATCTCCGTAACGCGCACCTCTGGCTTGCACCAGGACGGCAGCAGCTACGCCACTCTGGGCAGCACCGGCCCCGGCATCGACCGGATCTGGAGGATTACGAGCGCCAATGCCCCCGTTGCGCCCGTTGCGGTTGAAGTAACCTGGCCCGCTGCCGACGACAACGGGTTTACCAACCGAAGCGCCGCCCAGGTGTGGCAGCAAGCCGGCAGTTCTACTGCCTGGGCGCCAACTGGCCCCCGGGCCGATGCTTCCTCGCGCCGCATCAGCTTTACCACCACCAGCCTGGGCCGCTTTACAGTGGGCAATACGCAGGCTCCCCTGCCCGTGGAACTGGTGAGCTTCTCGGCCGAGCGTCGCAACACCGACGGCCTGCTGCGCTGGGCTACGGCTTCGGAGAAAAACAGCGCCTACTTCGTGGTAGAAAGCAGCACCGATGCCCGCCTCTTCCACGCTCTTGGGCGGGTAGCGGGCCAAGGCAGCACTACCCGGCGCAGCGACTACCAGTTCGTTGATGCAAACCTGGCCCGCTACGCGGCCAGCATCGTGTATTACCGCCTGCGCCAGGTAGATGCGGATGGCGCGGAAACCCTTTCGCCCGTCCGGACCCTGCAGGTGCCCGCTCCTACCAAGCTCGTAGCCGAAGCTTTCCCGGTGCCCTTGCCCGCTGGGCAACAGCTGCAGCTGCGCGTGCTGACCGGGCAGGCCGGCGCGGCCGACTTGGTTGTCGTCGATGCCCTGGGCCGAGCCCTGCTGCAGCGCCGCCTGAGCTTGCCCGCTGGTAGTACCACTCTTACGCTGCCCGAAGCTGCTCAGTGGCCCCAGGGAGTGTACCAATTGCGCTTAATCCAGGTCCAGCAGCACACCACGCTGAAAGTGGTGCGCAACTAGCGGAATAAGTCTGGCAGCCCCGCTTCGGAGGCTCAGCTTTTTCAGATTATAACTAGCTCCTCTTACCGAGAAGCCGGACCGGCACGCGGCTCCGCAACCGCGCTAAGCCCTCACTAGCGGCCCAGTAGCTGCCCCTGTTTCTGCCGCAGTCGGCATACCGGGCCGCCCTACCCCCACTACCCTGGCCGGCACCCGGCACGGGCTGCCTTTTGGGCCGGCCTCCTCTATGCACCATCAGATTCTAATCGATTTCTCACTTCATTTCCTTCATTGTCATGCAGCTTTCCTTTCCCCGACTGCCCCAGTGCGTCGTCTTGTCAGCCCTGGCCCTGGGCGCCTGTAAAAAGGACGACCCGGTAGCCAGCTCGCCCAAACCCAAAGCGGCCTTCGCCTACACGGCCAGCGCCTGCCAGAGTGTATGCCCGGTGTCGTTCCAGAATACGTCGCAGAACGCGAGCAGCTACACCTGGAACTTCGGCGACAATACCACCAGCACCAGCACCGACGCCACTTTCAACCACGCCTATGCTCAGGCCGGCGTGTACCGCGTGAAGCTGACGGCCACTGGCGCCGGGGGCGCCGATACCACCAGCCAGCGCATTACTGTGGGCGTGCCTACTGGCTGCATCCGCCAAATTATTCCCGTCACGAATGCCATTACCACGGCTACGACCTGGGAATCGTGCAACGTGTACGTGGTGGATGGCGACGTGGGCATCAGCAACATCCTGACGCTGCAGCCCGGTACGGTCGTCAAGTTTAAGCCCGGCAGCGGCCTTACGCTGAACGGCGCGGGCCGCATCGAAGCTGTCGGCACGGCCAACGCACCGATTGTCTTTACCTCGGTGAAAGACGACGCCCACGGTGGCGGCACCAACGCCGATGGCGCCTCGGTGCCGGCCCGCAAAGACTGGGACCACGTCAACCTGAACGGTAAAAATGGCTCCCGCCTGGAGTACTGCGAGTTTCTGTACGCCGGCGGTGGGGGTACCTACAGCTACGCCCTGGGCCTGAGCGGCGGCGAGGCTACCATCCGCAACTCCACCTTTGCCCACAACGCCGGGGGCGGCGCCAGCATGCGCGGCGCCCTGAACGCGGGCGAAGCCTCGGCCAACGTGGTTATCGACAACAACACGTTCTACGACAACGAGATGCCTTTGCGCGTGAGTACGCTCTTTAGCCTGGACAACTCTAACTCGTTTCATAACCCTCAGAATGCCAGCCAGAAAAACGATTACAACGGCATTTGGGTGGAGGACCCCTCGGCAAGCTCCCTGCCCCTGAGCTGGAACGAGACGGAAGTGCCCTTCGTGCTGGACAACACCTACTGGCAGTCCCAGCTGACCCTGGGCCCGGGCGTGACGCTGAAGCTGCTGCCCAACGCGGCCATGCAGTTTGGCAGCGGTGGCTACCTCACGGCCCGCGGCACGGCCGCACAGCCGGTTATCTTTACCTCCTACAAGGACGATGCCCACGGCGGCGACACCAACCACGACGGCAGCGCCTCGGCCCCGGCCAAGAAAGACTGGCGCAATATCATCGCCGGCAGCAGCGCCGACTCGGAGTTTGACCATTGCCAGTTCATGTACGGCGGCAACGGGGGCAGCACCATCAACCTGTTTGCCTGCACGGTCCGCATTACGCACTGCACTTTCGCCCACAACGGGCAGGACGACCAGATAACGGAAGGCACCGTGGATGCCTCGCGGGCCAAGGCCGGCACCGTTATTCAGGACAACGTATTCTACGACAACGTCCGCCCGCTCTCTATTGCCTCCAGCTTTGATCTGGACAACTCCAACTCATTTCATAACCCACAGAACACCAACGAAAAAAATCAGTTTCAGGGCATTGTCGTGTACTGGGACGTCAACGCTACCAAACAGAGCGTGAACTGGGAGGAAACGGAAGTGGCCTACGTTAATTCGCAAAGCATTGACCTGGTGGCCGGCAAAACCCTGCGCCTGGGCAATAGCGTGACGCTTAAGTTCCTGCCCGGCACGGAGGTCTTCCTGCGCGAAAAGGCCGAGCAGCTCCAGAATGCGGCCGGCACCGGCGTTGCCTTCACGTCCTACAAAGACGACACACGCGGCGGCGACTCCAATGGTAATGGCAGCGCCGACAGCCCGGCCAACAACGACTGGAAGGGCGTGTATGCCGGCACCTGGCAAACCTGGGCCACTATTCACTACGACAGCCACTAGCCCCGCTCAGGCCCGGCTTAACTCTCGTAGCCAGGCTCCCCTCTTGTTTCTTCCGGCCCGCTACGCCCCTCGCGTAGCGGGCCGAATACCCAAAAAGATTGGGGAAGCCGCCCAAACAATGGTGGTGGCTTCCCCAATCTTTTCTGGCTTTTGCTTTTTTACCAATGAACCCTACCGTTCCCTTTACCCTGGCGACCTCGCGCCTGATTCTGCGCCCCCTGCAGCCAACCGACCTGGTTGCTTTCAGTGCCTGCCAGGGCGGTCCGGAAGAGGCCCGCTACCCGAGCTGGGAGTCCTTTTTCCGAACTCAGGCCGCCGAATTTCTGGGGCAGCACGGGCAAACCGGCGTGCCCGCCGCGCCCGGCACCTGGGCCCCGATTGGCATTGCCGGGCGCCGCACGAATATGCTTTTAGGCAACTGTGCCCTGCAACTGTATGCTCACGATCCGGGCACTGCTGAAATCGGGATTACGCTGGCGCCGGCCGTGCAGGGCCGCGGCTATGCCCAGGAAGCCCTGCACGGCTTGCTGCACTACTGTTTCGCGGAGCTAAAGCTTCAGCGGGTGGTAGCCATTACGGACTCGCTGAACCTGGCTGCCGCCCGACTACTGGAGCGGGTAGGCATGCGGCAAGAGGTCCATTTGCGAAAAAACACCTGGCTGAAGGGAGCCTGGGGCGATGAGTACCGCTACGTGCTGCTGTTCGATGAATGGGACAGTTGGCAACTGCAGTAGTTAAGCTACATGAAAACCAGACACTTTCAAGCGCCTCGCTTTTGCCTTATAATCAACCGATTATTACAACTTTTCAACCACTTAGGCATTTCGCAGGCCGGCGTTCGTGGCGACCAGGCGTGTTATAAGCTCTGAACCCTGCAAAAGCAACAAGGGCCCGGCAATGCCGAGCCCTTGTTGCTTTTGTACATATAGCACGTTCAAATGCCGCCCGTAGTCGGCACCGGCAGTGTATCGGGTGCTGGTTTGGCTCCCACGCAAAGGTCGTTGAAGTCGCCGGCCAGCACAATCGTGCACCGGTGCTCTGCCAGGCCCCGATGCGCGGGAGCTGGCTGGTTGCTGGCCCGAACCTCGTAGTAGCCGCTAAGCAACTGGCGCTGCGGATCATACGCCGTGATAGTAACTCCGCCCGTGAGCCGGGAGCCCACGCCACGGAAGCGCAGGCGGCTGACGCCGCTGCCGGGCTTTTCCTGGCAGGTATAGCAATACGTAACGCGGCCGGGCGCGGCGGGTACCGTGGGGCAGCGCAGCTGGTACGTACCGATCCAGCCCGGTAGCAGCTCGGTCCGGTCGATGCGGAAATGAACGGCGTCGAGCAGAGACGAGAACTGCAGCCGCAGATATTGCTGACCCAGCCTAGCCCGCCCCGTATTGTGGGGGGTGTGATGAATCTGGCTCTGGCAGCGGCCCGGGACCGGAAAATAGAAGTAATACCCCATGGCCACTACCGGAGCGGGGCCGGCAGCGTCATAAGGGGTAGCCCGGAATGAGATGGGCATGGGACCCTCCTCCTGGAGCGGTAGTGGCTCCGATGACTCTGACATAGTGTCTAATAGAAAAAAGCGCGGCGTATTCCCGAAGCTGTCTGGCACGGCGGCACTTCGCATGTAGGCGCGGGGCGGGAGCAGGCAGCTTACTGGTAGTGTAAAATTACAGCCCCCTTTTGCGGCGGAGTTTCCTCAAACGGATTCCCATTTGTGCCTCCCGGATTTTTGGCCGGCGCTGGGCAGCTCACCCACCCAATTCTATGTCGCCCTTAGCCACTTAGCTGCCCGCTAATAGGCTTGCCGGGCGGGTCCGAAAGTCCTGCAGAGGAAAGTATGACTCCGTTTCGCGAAAGCCAGCCAGGAAAGGGCCGCTTAGTTTTGCATTCACTTCCGGGGCTGGCCTAACGGCCTGCAACCGCCGTCCTAGCCGACCAGCACCGGAACTGCCACCACGTAAAATTTTCGCCTAACTCTTATCTGGCACCCGTAATGAATCCTCATTTTGTACACGCCTTTCTGAATGGTATGGCCTGCTTAAACACCCAAAACAAAAAGCAGCTTCGCCCTTCGGAGCCTGCCCAGACTGCTCCGGCCGGACTAACCAAAACGGGCCCCGACAACTGCCACTACCGCCCCGGCAAAGAGCTTCAGGCCGGACTCTGCTAAGCCCAGGCTAACATCTTTGTGTGGACCGGCGAAGTTGGCTTTGGCAGGTCGCTGCTAACCATTGCCGCTCCCGCATTTGCAGCTTCCCCATATCAATTCCAAGCCGGAATCTACCGTATCAGAGCCGGACGGGCCTGGTGGGCAATATCGGCAACGCTTTCCCGACTTTGGGGCGTAACATGTTTGTGCGATTGCCACGCGTACGGGGAAAGGCCAATTTTGCGGTGCCCACGCTACTTATTCTTACACGGTACTTACCAGGAATGCTTATGCAACCCTTCTTCCAATTTCGCACGGCCGAATTTACCGACAACTGCCAGACCACGCTGCACCAGCAGGCGGGCCTGCTACAGGCCGATTCGACGTGGCAAAGCGACAATGGGCAGTTGCAGTTCACGGACCATTTCCTGCTCGGTGGCGTGCAGCTCACCACCATGCGCGGCAACCTGAAGCAGCCCCTGAAGCTGGAGCTGGACGTGGAGCGCCCCTGGACGGCCATGCTCTACCAGCTCGACGGACAGATCAACTCCAAGTCCTGCGCTATGCGCCCGCTCCATATCGGGCACGGCCACCAGAACGTAATGGGCGACGAGACGACGAAAAACCACTACACCTTTCAGGGACAGGACTACGCCAGCTTCTCGGTGCACGTGGAGCCCGAGTTTTTTACCCAGCTGGTCGTTGGCAACGAGGAGTGGCTCACCATTCACCGGGCCCGCCTGGACCGCATCGACCCCTTCGTGCTACTGCCCCCGGGCATCGGTATTTCGCCTAAGCAGCGCGCCATCATCCAGCAGATTATAGAGTGCCCGTATAGCGGGGCCCTGAAAAAGCTGTTTCTGGAAGCCCGCTTCCTGGACTTGTTTATCGAGCAGCAAACCCTGCTCACCCAGATGAAAACCCGCTCCTCCTCGCGCGACCGGGACACGCTGCATGCCATCCGCGACTTTCTCGACACCCACTACGCCGAGCCGCCGAGCCTGCTCGAGCTGGCCCGCCTGTTCGGCACCAACGACTTCAAGCTCAAAAAAGGCTTCCGCGAACTGTTCGGCACCACCGTCTTTGGCTACATTGCCGAGCGTCGCCTCACCGTGGCCTGGCAGCTGCTCACCCTCACCGACCAGCCCGTGCAGGAAGTCGCCGAAAGCGTCGGCTTCGTCAATGCCGCCCACTTTGCCACCGCTTTCCGCCGCAAGTTTGGGCAAACGCCTTCCCAGGTACGCCGCGTGCCCCACGCCCACTACGCCGACCTGGTAAGCATGCGGTAAGCGGATTCCCAGCTGCTTTGCCTATTCGAATGTCGGGGCCGGAGTTCTTTCCCGACCTCCCATCGACATTTATCCCTAGCTATATTTCACCTGATTTAGGCCATGAAGACTACACCCGCACTGCTACTTATCGACATTCAAAAGGCGTTTGACGACCAGGCCTATTGGGGTGGAAATAGAAATAATATGCAGGCCGAAGCCAATGCCGGGCGGCTGCTTACGCACTGGCGGACGCAGGGCTGGCCGGTCATCCACGTAAAGCATGACTCCAGCAGCCCGACTTCGCCCTTGCGCCTAGGCCAGCCGGGCAACGAGTTCAAGGACGAGATGAAGCCAATTGCAGAAGAGCCGGTTTTCGCCAAGTCGGTGAACAGTGCTTTCATTGGCACCAATTTGCAAGCTTACCTGGAAGAACAGCAGATTCACACCCTCGTCATTGCCGGCCTTACTACCGACCACTGCGTGTCGACCACGACCCGCATGGCGGGCAACCTGGGCTTCGAAACCTACCTGGTTGCCGATGCTTCAGCCACGTTTGACAAACAGGGCTTCGACGGGCAGCTCTACCCCGCCGAGCTGGTTCACCACACCGCCCTGGCCAGCCTGCACGGCGAATTTGCCACCGTTCTGACCACCGACCAGGTGATAGATAAAATTACTTCGAAACTCGCTCTACAGAGCTAATTCCACACCCTTTTGGTAAGTACTCAGGCAAAGCCGCGCCGTTAGAATCCGGTAGAGAAAAGGAAAAGTCCGTTTGGAAAAAGCCCGCAGCAGCTACGCCCGGTAGCTTTGTATCAGCAAGTTAGCCAACCTCGCGAGTGTACCTGGCGCACCATTTCGCCAAGCGGCGAGTGGCAGCCTTGCCAGCCTGCTTCCACCCTTCTCTTTTCCATCTAACCGTTGTTCGTCATGCGTCTGCTGACCACAATTACCGCTGCCAGCGTGCTGGTGAGTCTGCTGGCTTCGTGCCAATCCAATTCCTCTTCCAAAGATCAGGACCCCACGCCCACGGCCGCGCAAGGGTATCTGAAAGTAAACTTCGACGGCCAGACCAAGGTGTACTCCGATGCCCGCATCAGTGTTGGGCAGATGGGCTCTATCAAGAGCCTGACAATTACTGCCGGCTCGACGAGCAAGGACTACCTGACCATCTCCGTATTCGGCTCCACCCCGGGCAACTACCCCTACCGCACCGACCTCAACATCTACGAGCAGGTCAGCCAGGTAGAGTACCAGATTCACGACACGAAATTCAACAACTACAAGGCCCTGCTGTGCCCCACCACGTCAGACTACTACTCTACCACCGGCCAGGTGCAGCTGACGGAGTACGTGGCTGGCAAGCGCGCCAAAGGCACCTTTTCCGGCGAACTGCTCGACCAGAATGCAGAGGACGAGTGCTCGAAGGCCGGCAAGTCGTTTAGCGGCGAATTCTCCGTCGTAGCGCCCTAGTGCGCCATTCGGCAGCCGGAATTTCTACCGCTGCCGGTGCAATTTTCTGCTCTCTGAAATCACGCTTTTCCACTCTCTTTCTACAGCTATGAACACAACTTCCTCTCTTTTCTCCCCCAAAGTGGCCATTATCGGCGGGGGGCCGGCCGGTATCGTGGCGGCCAAATCATTGCTCGAAGACGGCCTCACGCCGGTACTCTTTGAGCAAAGCAACGGGCTGGGCGGCCAGTGGAACCAGGGCGCCGCCCACAGCGGGCAGTGGCCGGGAATGCCGGCCAACTCCTGCCACATCAAAATGTCGTTTTCCGATGCCGATTACCCCGCCGGCACGCCCATGTATCCGCCCACTGAGCAGGTGCTGGCTTACCTGCGCTCCTATGCCGAGCGGTTTGGCGTGAATGCCCACGTGCGCTTCAATACCCGCGTGGAGCAGCTTAGCCGCGGGCCGCAGGGCCAGTATCTGCTTCAGACCGTAAATGAGGCCGGGGAGCGACGCACGGAGCTTTTCTCACACGTCATCGTGGCCTCGGGCCGCTACAACAAGCCCTACTACCCCGCCACGCCGGGCCTCGACCAGTTCTGGGGCCGGGTGCTGCACTCCTTCGACTACCGGGGCCGGGAGGAGTTCCGGGGAAAACGCGTCTTAGTAGTGGGCAACAGCATCAGCGGGCTGGAAATTGCCAGCGACGTGGCCAGCGCCGAGGGCACGCAGGTGATTTCCTCCTGCCGCAAGCCCCGCTACATTGCCCGCAAAATCATGCACGGCGTGCCCACCGACCAGCTAGCCTTCACCCGCTTCGGCGCTTATGCCAACCAGGCCCTGCCCCCGGCCGAAGCCGCCGAAGGCCTCCGGCAGATTATCCTGAGCGCCGTGGGCAACCCGGCCGACTACGGGGCCCCACGTCCGGCCGAGAGCCTGCTCGAAGCCGGCGTGTCGCAGTGCCAAGACTACCTCGACCACGTGGCCGCAGGCCGCATCCAGGCCGTGCCAGGCGTGGAGTCTTTCACCACCACCAGCGTGGTGCTCACCGACGGACGGGAGCTGCCCATCGATGCCATTATTCTGGCCACGGGCTACGATTTGAACCTGCCCTATTTGAGTGAAGAGCTGCGGCGGGAAACCAACCTCGACGACAAGTTCATTGACCTGCACGACTTCACCTTTCACCCCGCCCTGCCCAACATGGCCTTTATGGGGATGTTCGAGCAGATTGGCTCCTACTTCGTGTCGGCCGAGCTGCAGGCCCGCTGGATTGCCGGCTGCTGGAGTGGGGCCTGCATGCCGCCCACGGCCGAAGAAATGGTCGGCGGCGTGGCTGATTTCCAGCATTTTCGCCAATATCGGCGCATGTTTACCTGTCAGGAAGCCGCTGAGCTGTTTGCCGGCAACCTGGGCGTGGCCCCTGCCCTGTCCCGCTACCCAGAGCTGGCCCAGGAGCTATTTTTCGGTATGCTGGCCCCGGCCCAATTCCGCATGGAAGGCCACGGCAGTCAGCCCGACGCCCGTGCCCGGTTCGAGCGCAACGTGCGCTACTTCACGGATGGCCAGCCCATGCCCCTAACGCCGCAGCACCTGCAGCAACTGCAGATGCTGGCCGCCCGCCTGCCCCAGCACCAGGCCCTGCAAGAGCTAGTGCAGCAGCTACAGCCCGAGCTAGTAGCCTAGCAGCGGCTGGCCCCGGCTTCCGTTTCGCTCGCGCTCCTCTGGCCGGAGGTTCGTGGGCGGGACGTGTTGCTGCGTACCGTTTTTGTTTACAAAGCAAAAGCCCCGTGCCGGGCAGATAACAGATTTGTTGTCCGCCCAGCACGGGGCTTTTGCTTTGCGGGCTTTATTGTAGCAAGTTCAACAGTCTAGCCGGTGGAAGAAGTATGAGTCAGGTGGAGAACTCAGCCCGCACTTACCACGAACACTCCTACTTGGCCGCGGGCTGAGCGGAACTTCGGCCGATAATATCGAGGATAAACGCTGTTTTGCCTTCAACGTAACTCTCTATAGCATAAGGATGCTGCCGGGCTAATTTGCGCTTAAGCGCGGCATATGCCTGGGCTTGAGCCGGGTGAGTTCGTAAGTAGTTGCGCAGGGTCAGATGGTTGGTCAGGCTGGCGCTGCCGGCAATGCACACGTAGAGGTGGTGCGCGGGCCAGCTGCGACGGGGAGAAATATAGGGCACAGTTTCATCAAGCCGTTTAAATGCCTCCCGCTCCGGAATGCCCTGGTCGCCCGCGTGCTGATAGCCCAGCCCGGCCAGCTTCTCAACCAACAAGGCCAGTCGCCCGGGCGACTCAATTATCAGGTCAATGTCCAGAATCGGTTTGGCGGCCAGGCCGGGCACGGAAGTGCTGCCGACGTGCTCAATGGCCCGTACCCACGGCCCTACTTCAGTTGCATACACGTTTTTCAGCTCCTCAAACCAGGAAGGCCAGGCCGGATTATAGTCTACGATTTCAATGGGTTGCATCAAGTTGACTTTTGCGGTAAAGCACGTGCGGGCGCATTGGGTGGCCCGGCGACAGAAGTGGGTGCTCAAAGGTTTCCGGGCCTTGTTTTACCATACCCAGGCGCTGCATAAGCCGCTCCGAGCGGTAGTTTCTGGGAATGGTGTAGGCCACGATTTCGGGCAGGCCCAGCTCCTGAAAGCCAAACGCCAGGGCGGCCGTAGCCGCCTCCCAGGCGTAGCCCTGGCCCCAGTACGGGCGGGCCAGCCGCCACGCCACTTCGACGGCCGGCGTGAAGAACGACTCGAACGGCACGTGTTTTAGACCACAATAACCGATGCAGTGCGCCAGGCCGGGTATTTCTACGGCCCATAAGCCCCAGCCCGTAGCCGCTATGTGCGCCGAAAGCCGGGCCTGCAGCGCGGCGCTTTCTTCCCAGCTTAGCACGGCCGGAAAATGCTCCATTACCTCCGTATCGGCATTCAGGGCGGCAAACGCGTCGAGGTCTTGCGGACGCCACTGCCGCAACAGCAGCCGCGGGGTAGACAATACGTGGGGAAGTAGTTTCTCCATTCTTTTGGTTTAACTGATTTAAATGAACTCTTATGTCAAGGGTGCCAGGCAGCAGGACAAGGGGTGACAAACCACTTCTCCTCGAGAATACCAGCCTCCAACAGCCTTTTTATTAGCGGATGGCCTACTGATAGGGCTTGCTTTTCCAGGCGTACAGTAGATAGTCCGTGGCTACGGGCTCTGTTCCTTGGTGCCGACACTCGGTGGCAATCTGGGCCCGGTGGTAGGTGGAATGATTAAGGATGTGAAACAGTAGATCCTGCCGCGAATCGGCCCGGGCCAGACCGGTGGTAGTCTGGTAGTGCACCAGCTCCGACAGGCTCGCGTGACGAATAAGCCACAGGGTATTCTGATAATTCACGGTTTCCGTGTCCTGGAGCCCGGCCGCCAGGTTTGCTTCCTCAAGCTGCCCTGGGGTAGCGGCCCGGCGGTTCCACACGGCATGCACCTGCTGAATGTGGCCGAGCAGCTCCAGGGCTTTGGAGGAGCTTTTCGTCTCCTGGATCAACAGCGCTTCTATCACCCGCAGGTTGCTCTGGTAGTTGTAGTCGAATAGCTTTTCGAAGAAAGTAGTCATCGGTTGAGGCTGGGTTGCGGAGCCCGTAGCTTGTGTAATCGGCGGGCCCCAAAAAGCAGGCGGAAAAAATAGTACGCCCCGCTCGGCCGCCACCGACGGCCAGGCGGGGTTAGCACCTGTATTGGGCAGAGCCCTGGGGGTCACTGCCGCTGCAGTACTGCTATAAGCCGGCTGCGGCCACCAGGCTGCCGGTCAGTAGGCCGCGCTGGTGCAGAAAGTCGAACACGAGCCGGGCCACTTCCGAGACGCGGTGCCGGTCGGCGTAGCTGAGCCACTGCATTTCCTCGATTTCGGCCGAGGGGTGCAAAACGCCCGCATACTCGGCCGAGTAGCAGCGCAGCCGCACCAGGGTGCCCGCCGGCTGACCGTGAGCCGGGGCCTCAAACTCGCCGAGCAGCTGCACCGACTCAGGAATCAGGTCGACGGTGAGCTCCTCGCTGATTTCGCGGCGCAGGGCCTGCTCGTCCGTTTCCCCGGCTTCCCGCTTGCCGCCGGGAATGTAGTAGATGTCGCGGTTGCGGCTGCGGGCCGTCAGGATCTTGCCGTTCTCAACGCGTATCCAGGCTAGTTTATCAATCATGGCAGTAAGCAAGTAGTAGCGGTTGGTTCAAGTCGGAAGCAGAAGTATAAAAAAGAAAAGCCGGCCGGGCCAGCTGCAAGCAGCTAGCACGGCCGACCGTAGGGCCTTATTTATCCCGCACCAGGCGTACGGGCAAATGCGCGGGATTGTAGCCGACCGGGTACGGACCGAAGGCGGCGAAGGAGTCGCTGGGCAGCTGGATAATCTTGAAGGCTACCGGGTTATCCTCGGCGTTTCTCTCCGCCGTCCAGAGCAGGCAGTTCGCGCCTTCCCCGTTGGGAGTGCCGTTGACGGCCTGCATATTGGCCGGCACCGCCGTAAAGCCCGAGCTGTTGGTGGCGTAGCCGTCCTGCTTCAGCCAGCCGGTGGTGGCCATGAGCTTGCCCAGCCGCCGCTTCGATTCCAGGTCCGACCCGTCCGTCGATTCCCAGCTGCTCATAACCAGGCCCTGGGAGGCCAGCAGTTTCACGTAGTCGTCCTTGGTCGGAATGCGCCAGCCGGCGGGCACCGGAATCGTGTTCAGGTCGGCGAATTTGAGGAAGGTACCGTAGTGGGGCTTGGTGTTGACTTTGATGCCCCCGTCGCCCGCGTAGTTGACGCTCATCCACTCCTGGGTGCCAATGACGACGGTGGGATAGTACAGGCTCCCAACCTTGACGTAGGGTCCCGTGGCCGGCGGCGAGGTGTAGAGCCCGTCCGGGTTGGTGGGAGGCGCGTCCGTCCCGCTCACCTTCTGATACCGCACCGAAAAGTGATTCGTGCCATCTGCGCGTTGCGCGTCGAGGAAGTTGGTAGCAGTCGGAAAGGTTGTGGCCTGGGGGCCGTAGAGCACGCTGATATAGGCGTCAATGTCCTTGCGGATGATGGGCGACTCCTTATAGCCCGAATACTTGTTGCTGAACACCCGTACGGTGCCGGCCTGGGCGTGAAAAATCAGGGACGCGGGCGTGGTTTTGTACTCCAGCGTACCGGTAACTTTGGAGAGGTACTGCTTGGTTTCGTCGCCGTTGATGTACACCTGCGAGGTATACTCCTGGGCATTTTTGCCGTCTTTGGTAAAGACCATCGTGCGGAATTCGCGGTAACCCTGCTCGCCCTGGAAGGTCCCCTTTTCCCAGTTGGTCGTCAGCGGCTCGGCGTTGTGAGCGGCAAACCAGGTACCGACCAGCTCATTGGGAATGGTAGTGAACGGCGTGTTCGGCAGCGGCTCGGGGTCGGTAGTCGGCGGGTTCGTCGTCGGGTTGGCCGGCGCGGCGCCGTCTTCTTTGCAGCCGCCGAGCACACCGGTCAGCAGGGCGAGGGGTAAGAGGAGGGTGAAGATTTTTGTTGATTTCATAGCGGGTAAAAGGTTGGAGGAGCGAGAAGTAAGGAAGTGAGCCATGCGGCCCGGTATTATTGCCGAATCAGGTGCAGCCGCACAACGCGGGCATCACCGAGCGTGACGTTGAGCAGGTAGAGGCCCGGAGCCTGGTCGTGGAGAGGCAGCGCCGGGGCATTGTCGGCGGCGGCTACCTCGAAGCGGCGCACGAGGCGGCCGCTCAGGTCGGTGAGCGTAAGGCTGCGGATGGCCTGGCCCGTATGGTTTGCCAGGTGCACCACGCTGGTAGCCGGATTAGGAAATAGCTGGAGCGAGGCCGTTAGCTGGGGCGGGGCGCTGGCCAGCGCTGTGCCCGCATCAAGCCAGTATACCAGCGGGTCGGTGTTCTGCACCATGTAGACTTTGCCGTCGGCAAACTCGGCGAACTGCTGTACTTCGCGGAGCCCACCCACCCCCACGCCCAGCCCATTGCGCAGCAGCGTCCACGAGCGGCCATGGTTTCGGGACATCAGAGTACCGCCGGTATTCGGCAGGCCCTGCCGCGAGTTGAACCAGGTACCGTTGCGGGCGAAAAAGAAGGTATTCAGCGGCTCCCGAAACCACCAGTTTTGGCCGCTGGTGCCCCCACGCACGGTCCAGCCGATGGTTGGGTCCGTTATCTGGCTCAGGCTCTTGGCGAAGTTGCCCATCACCCCAATGCCCTGATAGGCGCCGGTGAAGCTGCACAGCAGGGAGTCCTGGGGGCTTACCGCCAGGGCCGTTACATCGAAGGCCGATACCGGGTCGGGCCAGCCGGGGCCCGCGAGGCGAATCGGCAAATACTGCCAGTGCAGGCCGTCGTCGAAGGACATATACAGCCCAGGTTGGTTTTTTACTACCTCATCCGTAACAGTGGCGTAGAGGCGGCCCTGACTGTCGGCGGCCACGTGATTCACAAAGCGCCCGGCTCCCAGCCCGGTGTTGCGCGCACTCCAGGTTTGCCCGTTGTCGGCGGAGAAAAACACCCCGCTGCCGACTTCGTTGCCAGCAGCATCAAGGGCCCCAGTGCCTACGAGCAAGCCCCCCTGCGGCGCTGCGGTCATAGCCACGACCGGGTAAACAGTGGCCAGCCGGGTTGAGTCCCAGTTGAGCCCGCCGTTGCGGCTCCGGTATAGTTTACCCACGCCGCCAGCCAACAGCAGCCCACTGGGCGTGGCAAAAATGGAGGTCACATAGTGGGCCCGCAGCGCCAGCGTCCAGGTGCGGCCCCGATTGGCAGTGCGCAAAACTCCGGCCTCCACGGCGGTTATCAGCGTCGAGTCGCCGGTAGCGGCCAGGCCCATTTTGGGCCCGTACGGAAACGAGTGAGTGGTTTGCCAGGCCGTTGGTATTTGGGCTTGGGCGCTGGTAGAGCCTACGAATAGCAAGAGTAGGCAGAAGGCCGCCCGGAAGGTTGCCTGGGCAAGCCGGGGCCGAGGGGAAGAACTCATGGCAAAAGCAGTTGAAGAGGTAGCACCGATGGGTCGGCTCTCGCGCCGGAATAGCAGGCCTGGGCGGAAGTGTTTATCGATGCTGCAAAGCTAGAGCACCGCTTTTCCAAGGACTTTTGCCAAACGGATTACAACTTGTCCCTGCCGGATTCAAACCGGCAGCGGAAGCGAAACGCGGGGGCAAAAACCACCAGAGGCTAGCTCAGCGGGGCGTTTTATCACGCACGGTCTTGTCGCCCAGCAGCTCTTGAATACGGGTTAGCGGAAGGGCGGCCTGCCGGGGCTGGGTGGAGTAAAAGAGGATACTGTCGTCCTGAATCACGGCGGCCCAAAGCACCGCGTCATGCTTGGTCAGAACCACGTTTTCCAGAATGCTGGCCAGGCCCCGCACATAGGAATGATGCACGGTGGCGCCGGTTCCGGTGCTGTCCGGAGCCTCGTCGCTAAGCTGGGAGGAGCCGGTAAACAGGGCGTAGTCGGGCCCCACCAGGCGGCGTAAGGCCTCGTCTTGGGGCTCAGTCAGAATTCCCAGGCTGCGCATGGTGGCTACTCTAGCGGCCTGCTGGCGGAATTCAGCCGCTTTGGTATAGCGGCCCGCGTAGGTAACGCCCACGCCAGCGTCGCAGGTACCGGCCAGCTGCTCGACCCGGATGATGTTGCCTTCCAGCTCAAAGCGCAGGCGGCAACCGGCGGTTTCCTCGGCATTGCCGGTGAAAGTAGCCGTGTTCTGGTAGATGGTGGCCGAGCCCGAAAGCTCCCCGGTATGGGCTCCATCGTAGGCCGACAGCGCAAATTTGAAGGTACCGTCCCGGCCGGGCGTTATCGTTAGGTTCGAGGCGGCAAAGGTTGACTTCAGCTGCCAGCTGCCCTCCCACTCTTGCGGCGTTGCGGTGGGTTTGGCCAGTGAAGGTTCGAGCGGCAGCGGAACTACCAGATTCGTGGGAGTGGCAGCCGCGGCTAAAGCCGAAGGTAGAATTCCCTGGGGCGTGTTTTCCGGGCTACACCCCAGTAGTACGGCAAGCGCCAGGCACCAACGCAACTGGCGGGGCGCGCCGGACTGGCGGCGAGTTAACCGCGGCTTAGTCATGGTAGTCACAAATCAGGGTGCGTTTGAACTGCACCACGCGGCCCTCAAACAACACGAATTCATACTGCTCATCATCGGCCACCTTAGCCGGCGGGCAAATCACCAGGCTCTGGTAACGCGGGTCGGCCAGGGTGATACGGTGCTGGTAGCTCACGGGAAAAAGACGTTGCAGGGCCGTTAGCGGGTCGCCCCGCCGGATGCGCCTGTTGCCAACTTCCACGCTGAACTCGGCTCCTACCGGCCAGCTTTGCATAAACTGCAGCCGGCCTCCGCGGCGCAGATACACGGCCCGGTCGTAGACCTCGTACACGGCTGCCGTATCAGCTGCCCGCAGGCAGGAGGCAATATCGTCGGTGAAGCCAAAGGTGGAATCAGCCGCGCCCAGGCGGCGTATCACATCGACCCGGCGCTGCACCAGCGGGTGCTCATTTATCCGAATACTGGCCGGGGGCACGGTGTCGTAAGCTTCTACTTCCGGGCGCGGTGCTCCCGTCAGGCTGGCCGCCACCGGCAGCGGGACACCCGGAGCCGAGTCAGCGGAAGCTGCCGGGGCGCTTGTTCCCAAGCCCTGCCCAGAAGTTGCGGACGGTTGCTCAGCCGACTGGGGCGCCGAAAGTTCGCAGCCGGCCCCAAGCAGAAGTAAGGCCAAGCCCGACGAATAAAGAAAGGCCCAAAACCGGGTCGAAAGGAAGAAGGCAAGCACGGGAAAGGGAGTAGAAGTGAGCTGCCAGCACGGTTGCGTGAAGCATGAACAAAGCTACCGGGCCCTGGTCGCGGGGACTTTTGCCAGCCGGATTCCCGCTTTTCTGAGCCGGATTTTTTGTTCGATGTCCTCCTCCGCCCCCACCCCACTCCCGGTTTAGAGGCGCTGCATGGCCTTTTCCAGGGCTTCGTCGCGGCCGGCCAGCACGTCTTGCTTGCGGTTTTTCACCAGCACCTGCGGGGCCAGCCCGATGCCTTCGTAGCTCTGCCCGTCGGCGGCGCGGTAGTCGCCCACGCTCAGGCTCACGATCCAGCCGTTGGGCAGCTCCCGCCGGGTGGCCTCCGAGAAGATGCCGTAGGTGGAGTCGCCCAGCTGCGTCACGTTCGGGTTTTGGCGCATGGCCAGCGTGAAGGTTTCGCCCGCGCTCTGCGTAAAACGGTTGGTAAGCAGCACCACGGGCTTGCGGTACTGCCAGGCGCCGCCGGGCTGCACGTACCACTCTACCCGGGGCGTGAAATCCTGGTGGCCGGGCCCGTTGCGCCAGCGGCTGGTCATGAAGAGCTTGCGGGCCGAGGCAAACCGGCTGGCCACGAGCTGGCTGCTGCGGTCATCCCCACCGGTCAGCTCCCGCGCATCCACGATGAGACCCTCGGTGTCCTTTAACGCGTCCAGGGCCTTCCCCATGGCTTCCTCGTAGAATTTGGGGGAAGCGCCCAGGCTGAGCAAGTGCACGTAGCCCAGGCGGCCGTTGGCGAGCGTGCCATACGTAACGTCGTTCCCGATCTGCTGCGCATTCTTTAGGTAGCGGCTTTTCACCACGCTCAGATCGAAGTCCGTTTTGGCGTAGTGCTTGCCACTGTCGTAGCGCCGGGGCGGGTCGCCGGGCGTGGCAATCCAGACGTGGCCGTCGTTGAGGTGGTCGAGCAGGTGGCCCACGATGCCCAGCAGCTCGGCCTCGGACGTAGCGGGCGTCACCTGCGGACGATACTGGGCGTAGAGGCCGTTCCAGTCGACGCCCCGCACCTCGAAGCTGCCGTAAAGCTGATCGAACTCGCGCCAGAGCAGGTCGAAGTTTTCCTCGGGCGTATTCGTGACCTGAGGACCCACCAGCATTTTCTCGCAGCCGGTCCCCGTTAGTAGCAGCAGGCCCAGGGCTACTGCCCGAGCTAGTTGTTTCGTTGCTTTCATAGTAGATGCCGGACGTCGGCCTAGAAATGATAGATAACCTGCAGGTTGCCCTGGTTCGACAAGCTCGTAATGGAGCGGGGCCGGCTATAGTGAAACCACTCGACCTGGTACTGCAGGCCCAGGCCGAAATGCGGGCTGAGTTGGGCCTCGTAGCCGACCTGCAGCTGCAGGCGCTGCAGCCGGTTCCAGGTGGCCAGGCGGGTTCCCTGGCTGAAAAACAAGTGCGCGTAGCTGCGCTCCGGGTACGACAGCACGTTGCTATAAGGCAGCCGCGACACCAGCCCGACCAGCGGCACAGCGCCCTGCAGAGTCAGCACGTGGGCCGGCCGCAGGTGCCACTCGCCGGCCAGGGCCAGATTCAGCGTGGCCGAGTTCAGGGCCCAGGTGGTCATGGCTACCCCGTCGGCATAGCTCACCTGGTCGTGCAGGCTCAGGCCGGCAAAGCTGCGCCACTTGTTGGCCGGGTTGGCAGTGTTTACCCGGCGCAAGTAGCTAATCTGCACGGAGCCCTGGTAGAGGTCGGGGGCCAGCACCAGGGTGCTGCGGGTGGTTTCGCCGGTTATTTTTTCGTCGGTGAAGATGTAGGTGCGGGGTCCCAGGGCCGGGGCAGTAAAGGAGCTGGTGCCGGCCTGCACTTCGGCCCGAAAGCGGCTGCGCTCGGAAATGTGGGCGTAGGTCAGCTGCAGGCCCGCGGGGTTGGCCACGTACATCAGCGGCGAGGCCTGCAGATCTTTCACTTTCCGGTTTCCCAAAGTAGGCCCGACGGTCAGCTGGTTTCGGGTGGCGAAGCCCGCCGGCGCATCCTGGGCCAGGAGGACGCCCGGTAGCGCAGCCAGCGCCAGGGCAAGGCAATAGGTTTTCATAAGAGGTTCAACAGGAAAAAGCACGAATGACCAGGGCAAGCCGGTGGCAGCTGCTCTGAAAAAAGCAGGAGAAAAGACAGGAAGGAAGCGGGTTACTGGCGGGCGGCTGCTTCCGCTTTTTTGCGGATCAGGTCCTGGGCCAGCTGCATTTCGGGGTCCGTGCCGCTGAGGACATCGGCGGCGGTGGGCTCCACTACGTAGTCGGGAATGATGCCGCGCTCCGGGTGGCTGCCGGGCTGGGCCATGTAGTAGCTCCACACCGGCAGGCCCATCGTGATGCCGCTGTGGGGCAGGTTGACAAAGGCAAAAAAGCCGCTGTTGTCGCCCCCGGCAGCCCCGCCGGTTTCCTGCCCGATAAACGTGGCTCGACCCTGAGCCCGGACGGCGGTGGCAAACTCGGCCGTGGCCGAGAAGCTCCAGCCGTTGGTCAGCACGTACACGTCGCCGACAAAGGCTTTTTTCTGGGGCTGCTGCCGTTTCAGGCCCTGGCGGTGCCGGTATTCGTAGGTGCCGTCTTTGGCCCGGCTAATCAGCAGGTGCCGGTATATCCCGTAAAACCATTCGCTGTGGACTTGCTCCTGAATAGCCACCCGGCGCGGATGGGTCGTAATGCGGCTATAATAGCTGAAGGGCTGCCGGGCCAGGTAGGAATACAGCAGGGAGCCGTAGCCGTCCATGCCGCCCTCGTTGTTGCGCACGTCCAAGATCAGCGCCTTGGTGCCGCGGGCCCGCAGCTGGCGGAAGGCCGAGGCCAGAAACTTCTCGAACGGTTCTTCCTGCTCGCCTACCCAGAAATGGTCGATGGTCAGCGTAGCCACGTCGTTGGGCAAGAACTCCAGGCGCACCGGGTAGCGCGGAGCCGGGGCCCGCTGCTTTTCCACGGCCTTAATCGTGGCCAGCGTGGTGGCGGGCAGCTCGGCCTGGGCCAGGCGCCCGTCGGGCTGCCGGTACTGCACCGTGTAGCGGTCGGCGGCCTGACCGAAAGCCGCGTAATAACCGGCAAAGAAGGCATCGAGCTCCAGCCATTTGGCCGTGGTAGTGGCCCCGTCAGCAAACGACACGTAGGGCAGCAGGCCGGTCAGGATATCCCCCACCGGGCGGCCGTTGATCTGCAGGATTTCGGCCCCGGGCGGCACGATATTCCTACCATCATAGGCATACAGCGCGTAAGCCCGGCCGCCGAGCAGGTGCAGACGCAGCGGAAACAGCTGACTGGTGTGGTACGGGTACTTATCGTCGCGCTGGGCGGGAATGAACTTGGTGTGGCCGCACCGCAGCTGCACCATCAGCGGGGTGAGCATGGCGTAGTAGGCTTGCTCGCTCAGCGGGGCTTGGAGGCGGCCATACACGCTGTCGAAGAGGGCATCGAACCGGGCCTTGGGCGTGTAGCGGTACACGCCCGGGTGCACCTGCTCCAGGGCGGCGCGGAACAGGCGAAAGTCGGTCTGCTGCTGCTCGACGGTGAGCTGGCGCTGGGCGGGCTCATCTTGGCTGAATACCATTCGCGGGGCCCCGAGCAACAGAACCAGCAGCAGGGGCCAAATAGTCGTTTTCATAACGAAAGAGAAAGTGGTTGTCTGAAGCTGCAAACGTAGGCAGCCACACCAGGCGCGTCGTCCGACCCGGCGAATTCAGACCCCTATTTCCGACTGTTTGGCGTATTCCGACGGAGTCACACCCGTTATTTTCTTGAAAACGGCGTTAAAGGTAGCCTTGGAGTTGAAGCCCGCTTCCTCGGCTATTCCCAGGGTGCTGTAGTGGGCGTAGCGCGGGTCGCGGAGCAGGTGCTTCACCTCCTCCACCCGGTACTCATTCACGAAATCGTAAAAGTTTTTCCCGAGCTGCTCATTGAGCACTTGCGAGAGACGATGCTTGGGCAGCTCCAACTGCCGGGCCAGCTCCTGGATAGTAAGGCTATTCTGGCGGTAGGGCTTGTGCGCCCGCATAAAGGCGAGCAGGGCGTCGGCTACTTCCTGGGCCTGCTCCGGCGTCAGGGTCGACTTCTGGTACTTGGCCGCTGGCGCTGCCGTTGTATCCGGAGGCGCGGGCAGGGCCGCGGGGGTCGGCTCCAGTGCCACTACCAAGGCAGCCGCACCGACGTTTGGCCCCCCGGCGGCCGCACCTGGCGGAATATCCTGCTGGGCGGAGCTAAACAGCTCGGGTTGCGCCAGGGCCCGGTAGCCAATCCAATAAATGAGGCCAATGACGCCCAGGTAGTGGAAATGGTAGACGTTGCTGATCCAAGACAGGCCCCACTTGCGGCCGTAAAAGGCGGCCACCCCCACCAAGACGATGCCCAGGGTGAAAAGCAGAAACTGCCGCAGCCAGCGCAGACGCAGGCGGGTCAGGTCCGAAAACTCGTCGCGTATCCGCTGGCCGTGGCGTCGCAGCGCGTGTAGGGCGGCCAGCAGGTAACCGATATGTTCCAGGTTGAGCAATTGGTTTAGCCAGCCAAAGTCGTCGCGCGAGGCGGCCTGGAAGTCACGGAGGTAGGCTATTTTGGCGGCGGCCGGCTGCAGGTAATACGGCAGCAGATAAGCCAGCACCAAGGCGAAGGGCAGCAGGTGCCAGGCATCGGCGCGGCGCAAGCGGGGCGCGGGACTGGTGAGCTTGCGGGTAAACAAGTAAAGCAACGGCCCAAACAAGCTGGGCAGCAGCCAGCCGATCCGGCTCAGGTGCGGAAAGGCCAGAAAGAACTCCCGGGTGTCGAAGGCCACCAGCACCGACTGCGCCGACACGAGTAGCATTAGCAGGGCCAACAGCCGGTTAGCCAAGGGATTGGCGTGGCGGGTGGCCAGCAGCAAGGCCAGGCACAGCCCCTGCGTGGCGCCCCCCACCAATAGAATCTGCAGCGCGAAAATTGACATAACGGCCCTTAATTGAGCAGGAAAAATACGTTATGCCGCGCGAATTCGCGCTGCGCCTCCTTCAGTTTCCAACCAGCATTTACTGCACGATCAGGCGGGTAGTATGCGTCCCGACCCGCACCAGATACTGACCCGGAGCCACATGCTGCACGTCGAGGAGAGTAGTACCGGCCGGCCACTGCCGCACGAGTTGGCCCAGATACGTAAACAGCCCTACCGGGGCCGCCGTCGGGCGGTACCGCAGCTGCACCGGCTTGGAGCGGGCAGCGGGATTAGGAAATACGGCCAGCGCGCGGCCGGAGGCCTCCTGAGCAGACTCTACCGGCAGAGGCTGGCTGATATCGAACTTCAGGCCCCAGTAGTCGCCGTAGAGCAGGCCGCCCCGGCTGGGCTGGGTTTTGTCGCCCGTAGCGGTGGAGGTGGACATGCCTCCGAGCAGGTAGCTTCCGTCGGCAGCGGGTAGCATCTGCATCAGTCGCGCGTCCCCGTCGCCACCCCAGCGGTGCGTCCATTGCTGGGTGCCCTGGGCATCCAGCTTCACCACGCCATACATGGCAGCAGCTCCTAAACTGCCCCCGAGCAGGCAGCCACCGTCAGTGGTAGGCAGCAGGCAGTTGAGCAGGTCTTCCTGGGGCGTGCCCACGGTCCGGTCCCAGAGCTTGGTGCCCTGCCCATCGGTTTTCACAACCCAGTAGTCCCAGCTGCCCAGTTGGGGCTGGGTTTTGTCGCCGCCGGCCGCGGAGGCGCAACGGCCGGCCAGCAGCACACTGCCATCGGCGCTTAGGCGCATATCAGACAGGTAGTCGCTGCCAGCGCCGCCGAAGGTCCGGTCCCAGAGCTTACGGCCCTGAGCATCGGTTTTTACCAGCCAGTAATCCCAGTTGCCTTGGCTCGCCTGCGTTTTATGGCCCGAAACGCCTGATTTGGAAGAGCCCCCGAGCAGGTAGCTGCCGTCGGCCAGCACCTGCACGCTGGCCAGCACCTCGGCGGCGCTGCCCCCGTAGGTTTGGTCCCACTGCTTGGTACCCTGGGCATCGACTTTCACCAGCCAAAAGTCGTTGCCACCCTGGCTGGCCTGGGTTTTCTGCCCCGACACGGGCGAGTTGGAACTGCCTCCAGCCAAGAACCCGCCGTCGGGCGTTGGCACCAGACTTAGCAGGTTATCGTCGCCGGTTCCGCCGAAGCTCCGGTCCCAGAGTTTATGGCCCTGGGCATTGAGCTTGATGAGCCAGAAATCGGTATCTCCCTGGCTGGGCTGGGTTTTGTCACCTGATATCGGGGAATTGGAATAGCCGCCTATCAGGTAGCCGCCGTCGGCGGTGGGCAGCACGCGCTGGGCCCCGTCGTAGCTGGTGCCGCCCAGGGTCCGGTCCCACTGCTTGGTCCGGTTGGCATCAAGTTTCACCACCCAGATATCTTCCCCTCCCTGGTTGTCCTGGCTTTTGTCGCCCGAGGCTGGCGAAACGGAAGTACCCACCAGAATATAGCCGCCATCGGGCGTGGGCTGCATATTGGCAAAGCGCTCCTCGTCGCTGCCGCCGACGGTAACATCCCACTGCTTGGTCGGAATTTGAGCCAGGGCGGAAGTAGCAAGCAACAGGCTACCGGCTAGCAGAGCGAATGAGAATTTCATAACGGTACAATGGGCAAGGGAAGAAATAGGCGAACCGGGGTGCCGCAGCGCCCCACCAGCAGCCAGCAGGACAGCTCCTTTGTTCTCCCTTCTGGCGCCTAGCAAAATTACCGGCCGCTACCGTCGCCGACCTTCGCCAAACGGATTCCTCCTTCTGTTTCTGGGATTATTCGCGGCGCGTCAACTGTGCCCCTGAGCCCCGGCCAACAGCCTTTACTGGCTGGCACTGGCCGGCTTCTCGCCCGTAGCGCGGCGTGGCAAACTGACGAGGCTGCCGTCTTTGCGGAGCAGGGTCAGGGAGGTAATGGCGCCGCTGGCGTCGGGCTGAAACTCGAAGCGCAGCTCTTCATCCACCACGAAGGTGTGCGGGCCCAGGGGCGTCAGGGCCACGGGGTAGCCCCGGTCGAGGCGGAAGAGGCGGCCCTGCTCCCGCACGATCTGCTCGAAATCAAAGCTGCCCACGTAGCGTTCAGCGGCAACCGGGTCGAGCGGGGCTGGGCGGTACAGGGCCCGCGCCGTTTCCAGGTCCCAGGTTAGCCGCTGCTTAGCTTCGGGGGTGGGAGCTTGTTCGATCAGGCGCTTCAGGGCTTCCAAATGGGCGGTTTCCAGGGCGTGAGTGGCTTTTACGGGGATGTCGGGCGGCACACCCACGCCTTCCCAGTTGGCCTTGGTCACCGCATTTTCGACGTGGGCAAAGGGAATGCGCAGCAGCAGCCGCTCGTTGACGGCCTTGCCCCCGACCGGGTTGGCCCCGCCCCGGGTGGTTTCGCCAACCGTAAGGCCGCGCTTCAACGCTTTCAGCTCGTAGGCCACCGCCTCGGCCGCCGAAAACGTGCGGGAACTGGTCAGCACGTACACGGGAGCCTGCTGCAACTTGCTTGGCACGCGCAGCAGCGTATCGGCACGCAGTTGGTTGCTGGCCGAATCGAGTTTCAGACGCCGCAGCCGGACTTGCACGGGCTGGCTGTACTCGTGCTCCACGTAGTCGCGGCTTACGATGTCATTCAGGTGCACAGGTTTGGGGAAGAAGTAGCCCAGCAGCAGGTCTTTGAGCAGACTGCCGCCCCCGTTCTGGCGAAAGTCCAGAATCACGGCGTCGCAGCCACTCAGGTAGGTCATGGCCCCGACGACTTGGTGGGCAGCCACGCTCTCGTCGGGAAAGGCGCGCACTTCCAGGTAGCCCACGTTGCCGGGCAGAATATCGACGCGGTAAAAGCCCTTGACGTTGATACCGCTTGGCCGGGGCGCGGCTGTAGCAGGCCGCGGCGCCTGCACCCGCCAGCCCACGTGCTGGTCGGGGCAGACGGTGCGCATGTCGGCCGTGAGGCGGGTAGCCAACGCGTGAATGTCGGTAATGGCGTCGTAGCGGCCCTTCTGCAGGTTGCGCAGCAGCAGCTGACTGGTTTTGCGCGCCACGGCCGGATAGATGTACTCCTGCTCGAACAGGGCCGCGCCGCGCTGCACGGCCTCGCGCACGAAGGCCTTGTCGATGGGCGCTTCGTTGCTGCGGATATGCTGGGCGGCGGTGGGGAAAGAAACCAGCAACAGCAGCAACACCTTGCCGGCTGAGCTGAGCCGGCGGAAAAGAACCGGGAGTGAAAAGTAGGGCATAACGGAAGGAGTTGATGAAGGCCCAAACCAACCTACCCCACCGGCCCCACCCAACGCCTTTTCACCAACGGCCCGGAATTAGGGCCCAACGACGGCTAGCCCGGACCAACAGCCACTGGGTTGCTGATTTGTCGTTCGTCCTGCTTTCTCGTTCTTTCGTCCTTCCTGGGCGCTGGAGCCTGTGGGCCTTTGTACTTTCGCCGATAGGCAATATGGCAGCCTACTGCTCACTCAAACGCCCCTTATGCGCAGCCCACGAACCTGGAACCGTAAAATCTGGTGGCACCTTCTGGCCTGGGTGGCCGGCTACCTGGCCGCCAGCCTCGACCTTATCCGGGGCGGGCAGGTATACCGGCTGGCCGCCGATACGCTCTGGCTGCCCAACGCCGTCTGGACCCTGGCCAACGCAACTCTTTTCTACGCCAACACGCTCTGGCTCATGCCCCGGCGCCTGCGCACCGGCGGCTGGTGGGCTTACCTGCCGGCGCTGCTGCCGGTGCTGCTGGTTGTGTCGCTGGTGGAAGTATACACCGTCTACGCCTTCCACGATTACTACGCGCTGCGGCCGCCCCGCCGGTTCTGGTTTGCCCTGCATCAGGAAGTGGTGCACAACCTTATCATCGTGTTTCTGGCCTTTACCTACCGCTACGTGCAGGAGCTGATGGCCCGGCAGCGCACCGAGCACGAGCGGGCCCAGCAGCAGCTTACCGCCGAGCTGCAGTTTCTCAAGGCCCAGGTCAATCCGCATTTTCTCTTTAACACACTCAACAACATCTTTGCCCAGGCCCGGCAGGAACAGGCCCCTACCACGGCGCGCAGCGTAGCCAAGCTGGCCCACATGATGCGCTACCAGCTTTACGAGAGCAACGTGCCGTTGGTGGAGGCCGAGCGGGAGCTGCAGTACATCCGCGACTTTATCGAGCTCCAACAAATGCGCTTTGCCGCCGACCAGGCCGTGCGCATCAGCCTGGATGAAGCCGGCCCGCTAGCTGCCGTGCAGCTGCCGCCCATGCTGCTGCTGCCCTTCGTGGAAAATGCCTTCAAGCACGGCGTAAGTCTGCGCCAGGCTTCGTTTATTGCCATCGAGCTGAGCGCCGCCGAGCCTGGGCAGCTGCGGTTTAGCGTGCGCAACAGCCTGGCGCCACGCACGCACGAGTCCCTGCCCACGGCCGGCGGCATCGGGCTGGAAAACGTGCGCCGCCGACTGGCCCTGCTCTATCCCGGCCGGCATGAGCTGCAGGTAAAAGCCGCTCCCGATACGTTTTCCATCTGCCTTACCCTGGACCTCGCCCCATGAGCCTCCCGCTGACCTGTATTGCCATCGACGATGAGCCCCTGGCTCTGGACGTGCTGCGCGACTACGCCCGCCTCACGCCCGCCCTGCACCTGACCCACACGTTCCAGGACGCCATTCAGGCCCTTACTTATCTGCAGGCCCACCCCGTCGACCTGCTCTTTCTGGACGTGAACATGCCCGATTTGTCCGGCATTCAGCTGCTCAAGGCCCTGCGCCACCCGCCTCTGGTGGTGTTCACCACGGCCTACACCGAGTACGCCGTGAAAAGCTACGACTTCGACGCCGTGGATTACCTGCTGAAGCCCATCGAGTTTGACCGGTTCCTCAGAGCCGTGCACAAAGCCACCGATGCCCTGCCCCGACCGTCACCCGCTCCGGTGGCACCCTCGGCCGCGCCGCTACCCAGCCCGGAATTTGTCTTTCTGAAAAGCGGCCCGCAGCTGGTGCGCCTGCGCCTGGATGAAATCCTGTACGTGGAAGCCGACCGTAACTACTGCACCTTCGTGACGACCATGCGCAAGGTATCGGTGCTGATGACGCTGCAGGAAGCCGCCGCGCTGCTGCCCGCCGCGCATTTTGTGCGGGTGCACAAATCGTTTATCGTGGCCTTGCGGCAGGTGCAGCTCATCGAGCGGCATCAGGTGCAGGTCGGCCCGGCCGTGCTGCCCGTGGGCAAAGCCTTTTGGGAGCAGCTCTACCGGGCCGCGCAGGCAGGCTAAGGCCGTTGTGCGCCGCTCCTTGCCCATTTTTACTTCATCGTAATTATATAGTTGGGCCTGCCGGGCGACGTGAATATGCTTCCATAATGGGAGCTGCCTGTTATTTTTGAAGCCCATTTTATACTACCTCTATGCCTGCTGCCACCCCGAATCATCCTGTTCCGGTCCTCGAGACGGCCCGCCTGTGGCTGCGCGGCTACCACCCTGACGACCTGCCGGCCTTTGTGGCTATGTTCCAGAACCCGGATTTCTACCGTTACCTCACCGGCAAGCCCCTGGGCGAGGAAGACGTGTGGGTGGCCATTATGCGCAGCGCCGGGCACTGGGTGCTGAAGGGCTTCGGCTTCTGGGCCGTGGAAGAAAAGGCTACAGGTCATTTTATCGGCTCCATCGGCTTTGTCGACCGGAAGCGCGACATCGTCCCTCCTATTGGCGACGCGCCGGAAATTGGCTGGCTGCTCGACCCCGCCGTGCACGGCCAGGGCCTCGCCACGGAAGCCGTGCAGGCCGTCATTGCCTGGGGCGACAAGCACTTCCAGGGTGCGCGCACGGTCTGCCTGATGGACCCCGACAACGAGGCCTCGCGGCGGCTGGCTGAGAAATTCGGCTACCGGGAGTATGCCCGCACTACCTACCACGATGAGCCGGCGCTGTTGCTCGAACGCCCGGCCCAGTCAGAAAGCCAGAAGGCATAAGATGTGGGCAACGCTTGGAAATTAACAGGTTAACTCTCTAATTGCCACTCATTTCGTGCAAGCCCGATGGAGCGAGGCTAGTACGAATCTGCACTCTGGCGTAGCAGCAGAATTAAATAGGTATCAAAAATATATAGCTCGCTAAAACCATTTAGCTCTATGGAGACATTCTTCCAGTTTCGCACGGCTGAGTTCACCGACAACGCGCAAACTATTCTACAGCAACAACCCGGCTTTGTGCAGGCCGCCACGCGGTGGCAACTAGCCGACAGCCACATAAACTTCCAGGATTATTTTCTGGATGGCTTGCAGATGTCGGTGGTGCGTGGGCACCTGCAGCGGCCCTTCCAGATAGAGCTGGCCGTGGAGCGGCCCTGGCTGGCGACTCTCTTCCAGCTTGAGGGTCAGGTCAGCTCCAAGTCGTGCGCGCTGCGGCCGCTGCACATCGGGCCGGGCCAGCACAACCTGATGGCCGACGAGGCCTCGGCGAACACTTACACCTTTGAGGGAGAGCAGTATACCTGTTTTTCGGCCCACCTCGCCCCCGCCTTCTTTTCCCGGCTGGTGCAGGGTAACCCCGAGTGGTTAGCCAAGCACGAAGCCCGCCTGGTCAACCCCACGCCTTTCGTCTTGCTGCCCCCGGGCATGGCCGTTACTACGGCCCAGCGGGCCATCATCCAGCAAATCATCGAGTGTCCCTACAGCGGGGCTTTGAAAAAGCTGTTTCTGGAGGCCCGCTTCCTGGACTTGTTTATCGAGCAGCAAACCCAGCCTGTGCTGCGGCCCAGTGGCGCTTCCTCGCGCGACCGGGACACGCTGCACGCCATCCGCGACTTTCTCGACACGCACTACGCCGAGCCGCCGAGCCTGCTCGAGCTGGCCCGCCTGTTCGGCACCAACGACTTCAAACTTAAGAAAGGCTTCCGCGAGCTGTTCGGCACCACCGTCTTTGGCTACATTGCCGAGCGACGCCTCACCGTGGCCTGGCAGCTGCTCACCCTCACCGATCAGCCCGTGCAGGAAGTCGCCGAAAGTGTGGGTTTTGGCAACCCGGCTCACTTTGCCACTGCCTTTCGCCGCAAGTTTGGACTGAGCCCCTCCCACGTGCGCCGGGCACCCCAGGCCTTTGCCGCTGGCCTAAACCTTACTTCGTCGGCTGCTCTTCTTGCGCACTAAGCTACCGAGACTGACTCATAGCTGTGCCGGGGTGCGAACGGTTGAGCCCCAGCCGGGTAATGGCGGCTTACCTGGCAACGGGTATTTCCGGGTAAAACTTACTCCAGCAGGCGGTTAATCTGCACGTACTGTAGCAGCATGATGGTTTTACCGTCCCGGATTTCGCCAGTCTGCATCATGCGCACGGCCTGGGTGAAGGGTAGCTCCAGCACCTCGATGTTCTCCTGCTCCTCGGCCACGCCACCCCCGCCGTGGATGCGCTGCTCTTCCGAATACTCGGCCACGAAGAAATAGACCAGCTCCGTCACCGAGCCCGGCGACATATAAGCCTCGAATACTTTCTGCACGTTGTGCACCCGGTAGCCGGTTTCTTCCTCGGTTTCCCGCCGGATGCAGGCTTCCGCATCGTCCTGGTCCAGCAGCCCGGCGCAGGCCTCGATAAGCAGGCCGGTTTCGTTGCCGTTCAGGTAGGTGGGCATGCGAAACTGCCGGGTAAGCACCACGGTTTTTTTCTGGGGGTTGTACAATAGAATCACGGCCCCATTGCCCCGGTCGTAGGCCTCGCGGCTTTGGGATGCGCCCCACTGCCCATCCGGGTGCCGCAATGAAAAGGTAATCTTACGCAACGTGAACCAGTTGTCGGAGAGAACTTCAATTGAGGTGGTCTTAACTTCGGGGATATACATGGTTGCCGTATTCGGGTAAATTAAAAAAGGAATGCGGAGCGGGGCCCAAGCGGCTGGCCCATTTGCGGTAGCGCCCCGCCAGCGTTAAGCGGCCCAGGCTGCTGGCCGGCGACAAAGGCAGCTGCCGGGCAAAAGTAGCGGGTACGACTTCTCGGAACTTTTGCCAGACGGATAAATTGCCGTTGCCAGCCGCTTTTATCGGGGCCCAGGTCAAGCGCTCGGCTGTACCAGCCCGGCAGTCGGGGCCGCTTATAGCCCCACCCACAGCACAACTTAACTTCCTTCCGGATCCTGATGGGGCCAGCGGTATCCATAGGCCGACCTGGTTTCGGGCTTGTGTGAAATTACCGCTAAATCTTGCGCTCAATCAAGATTTTGCTTGTGCCCAGCCCCGTGCTTTGCTGCTGTCAATTACTTCAGTTATGCAGCACGTATCGTCACTCCGCGAGCCGCTCGTCACCGGCAACAAAACCCTTCACGACGTCACCCAGGATATCAGCCGCCACGTTGAAGCCCGGCCAAACGCCCGCTGGATGGCCGCTTTGGCTGGGGCCCTGGTCTTGCTGGGCATCTTCTTCTACTCCGTGTACCGCACCCTGTGGTATGGTATCGGGGAATGGGGTCTGAACAAAACTGTGGGCTGGGCCTGGGACATCACCAATTTCGTGTGGTGGGTGGGCATCGGCCACGCCGGCACGCTGATTTCGGCCGTGCTTCTGCTGTTCCGCCAGAAGTGGCGCAGCTCTATCAACCGCGCGGCCGAAGCCATGACGATTTTCGCCGTCATCTGCGCCGCTATGTATCCCGTGCTTCACCTGGGCCGTCCGTGGCTCGCTTACTGGGTATTCCCGCTGCAAAACACCTTCGGTTCGCTGTGGGTAAACTTCAATTCGCCCCTGCTCTGGGACGTATTCGCTATTTCGACCTATTTCACCGTCTCGCTCGTGTTCTGGTACACGGGTCTGGTACCTGACTTCGCTACAATCCGCGACCGTGCTAAGGGCCCGATTGCCAAAGTAGCCTACTCGCTGCTGAGCATGGGCTGGACGGGTTCGGCCAAGCACTGGAGCCGCTACGAAACCGTCTCGCTGATCCTGGCCGGGGTGTCGACCCCGCTGGTACTCTCGGTCCACACCATCGTGTCAATGGACTTTGCCACCTCGGTGGTGCCGGGCTGGCACACGACCATCTTCCCGCCCTACTTCGTGGCCGGGGCTATCTTCTCGGGCTTCGCCATGGTACTGACCCTGATGCTCATCACCCGGGTCGTGTTCAAGCTGGAAGATTACATCACGATGGAGCACATCGCCCTGATGAACAAAATCATGATGATCACCGGCTCGATTGTCGGGGTAGCTTACATCACCGAATTCTTCATTGCCTGGTATTCGCAGGTGGAGTTTGAGCAGTACGCTTTCATCAACCGGGCCACGGGTCCGTACTGGTGGGCGTACTGGTCGATGATGACCTGCAACGTGATTACGCCCCAGCTGGTGTGGATCCGCAAAGTGCGCTACAGTATCCCGCTCACGTTCGTGCTGTCGATCATCGTCAACATCGGCATGTGGTTCGAGCGGTTCGTGATTATCGTCACCTCGCTGCACCGTGACTACCTGCCTTCGAGCTGGGTCATGTTCTCGCCCACGATTATCGACATCGGTATTTATGTGGGGACGATGGGCTTATTCTTCACCCTGTTCCTGCTCTTCGCTAAGTTCTTCCCCGTGGTAAACATGGCTGAAGTGAAGACCGTGCTGAAATACACGGTGGACAATGGTCCGACCTACACCGGTCACGACCCGCACCATCTCACACGCTCTACCCCAGCAGCCTCGGCACCATCTGCCGCCACGCCGCACCATTAGCCGGCAAGTATCACTGCTGGGGCCTATCCTTCACACGCGTTACTTCCCCTTATCATGCTGATTGACCTATTACTAGCCGCTCTGAGCGTCCTGATTTTCGTGCCCCTGGTAACGGGCTATTGCGCCTACAGCTACGGCCGCTCCTTCGCGCTCTGGTGCGGACTGGGCGTCGTGCTGCCGGGGGTGTCTTTCGTAGTGCTTACGGTGTTGCTGTACCGCAAGGAAATGACGCCCGGCGAGCGACTAGTGCGGGAGGCCAAGCAGATCCTGGCTACGGCTGCCGCCCCGAAAGTAGGGATGCGCTATTAGCCAAGCAGGCCGCCGCACTTACCGGAACCCTACTAAGCGGGTGAAACCTGGCTACAGCCTGCTACTCCGGCTTCGATACTTTACGCGTGCCCTGGTAGAGCTCATACTTGAGCAGGCGGCAGTCGATGGGGCCGTTAAACAAGGGAATGCGGCGGGAGGCTTTCAAGCCCACGCGTTTGGCTGCTTCCAGGTTGCCGGTAAATAAGTATGCATCGTAACCCTGGAAGCCGGTTTTGAGCGTGTCGCCGATGGTTTTGTACAAGGCTTCCATCTGGGCTTCCTCCCCGATTCGCTCCCCGTACGGCGGGTTCGACACCACGATGCCGGCCGGCTCATTCTTGGGCGCCTGGGCGTCTTTCACGTCGCGCACGCCGAGGCGGATATAGTCCTCCAAATCGGCGGCGGCCACGTTTTCCCGGGCCAGCTCAATGTACTCGCGCGACAAATCGGAGCCGGCAATGTAGGCCTGGGACTCCTCAATGCGGGCACTGCGGGCGTCCATCACCACCGAATCCCAGAGCTGCTGGTCAAAGTCGGCCCAATTCTGGAAGCTGAACTTGCCCTGGTGGTAGAGGCCGGGCGCAATGCGCTGGGCAATGAGGGCCGCTTCGGTTAGCAAGGTACCCGAGCCGCACATAGGGTCAATAAAGGGCTTTTTGCCGTCCCAGCCGGTAAGCAGGATAATGCCAGCGGCTAGGGCCTCGTTGAGCGGAGCCACGTTGGTTTGCTGACGGTAGCCGCGGCGGTGCAGCGAGTCGCCAGAGGCGTCGAGGCTGAGCACCACGTCGTTTTCAATCATGTGCAGGTGCAGCCGGATGTCGGGGTTCTTGACGTCCACGCTGGGCCGCGAGCCGGTGCGGTTGCGAAACTGATCCACAATGGCATCCTTGGTGAGCTGGGCCACATACAAGGAGTGCTCGAAGGAGGACTTGTTGACTACGGCCGTAATGGCAAAGGTTTGGTCGGGACGGATGTAGTCCTGCCAGTCGATACGGCCGACTTCGCGGTAGAGGGCTTTTTCGTCGCGGGCGTAGAAGCCAGCAAAGGGCTTCAGGATGCGCACGGCGGTGCGGCACCAGAGGTTGGCTTCGTAGAGGAGCTGCTTGGTGCCGGTAAATTCAATAGCCCGCTGTCCCACCTTCTCGATTTTGGCGCCCAGGTCCCGCAGCTCCTGGGCCAGCACTTCTTCCAGGCCAAACTGGGTGGTGGCGGTCATAAAGAAGGTGGCGTCGCGGCGGTTCTCGGACATAAGGCAGGGAGTGCTAGGGAAAAGTAGAGCGGCAAAGGTCGGAGTTTTTGGCGGGTCAATTTCACCCATGTTCGTCTTGCTGCTGGGCTTCGCGCGAATTCCTATCTTTAAGGCCTTCACTTTCTCCCTATCCTGCCTGCATGGCTGCTCCCGTCTCTTCCTCCTCCGTTTCTGCCAGCACTGCCACCCGCTCCTACGCCGGGCCCATGCTGCTGATGACGACCCTGTTTTTCCTGTTCGGGGCCGTTACCAACTTCAACGACGTGCTCATGCCCTACCTCAAGGACGTGTGCCAGCTCACCGATTTGCAGTCGTCGTTGGTGCAGTCGGCGTTCTTCGGAGCCTACTTTCTGATGTCATTGCCGGCCGGCAAGGTGCTGGAGCGTATCGGCTTCAAGCGCGGCATTGTGCTGGGCTTATTGGTCATGGCGGCCGGGGCGTTGCTGTTTGTTCCGGCGGCCAATTCGCGCACCTTTGGCTTGTTTCTACTGGCCCTGAGCTTATTAGGTGCGGGCGTCACGCTGCTGCAGGTAGCGGCCAACCCCTACGTGTCGGTGCTGGGCCCGGCCCGCACGGCGGCCAGCCGGGTTAGCATTGTCGGCGTGGCCAACGGGCTGGGCGGCACTATCTCCCCGCTTATCGGCGGCCTGATTCTGTTCGGGGGCTCGGCCGTGCTCAAGGCTCAGCTGGCGGCCATGCCCCTGGAGCAGCGCCTAACCCAGGAAGCCACCCTGGTCAAGCCGCTCTACCTGGGCCTAGCCTTGTTCTTGGCGATGCTGGCCGTGCTGTTTTTCTTGGTGCGCCTGCCCGAAATCGAGAGTATCCCCGCTGAGGAGGAAGCCGCCCTGACTGCCGAAGCCGGCCCCACCGGCCGCCGTTCCGCCCTCGACTACCGCCACCTGGCCCTGGGCGTGGGCGCTATTTTTATGTACGTGGGCGTCGAAGTGGGCCTGGGTTCCTTCCTGATTCGCTACGGGGAAAGCCAGAATATCACCCAGCTCAGCGGCTTTACTCAGCAGCTGGTGCGGGGCCTGAGTCTGGCTACGGGCTGGGCGGCAGCTTTGTTTGGCCACTCCCCCGAACCCATCGACACGGCCACCGGCTTCACTAAGGCCGTGGGTGCCGTGCTGGTCTCGTCTTACTGGTTTGGGCTGATGGTGGGCCGCATTATCGGTATTCCGTTGCTTAGCCGCTTCAATGCCCGCAAGCTGCTGGTGGGCGTGTGCGCGGCCGGCACCCTATTCGTGCTGGCCTCCATTGCCAGTAGCGGCGAAACGGCTCTGTGGCTGGTGGTGCTCTGCGGCTTGTGCAACTCCATTATCTGGCCCGTGGTGTTTCCGCTGGCCATTACCGGCTTGGGCAAGTTCACCAAGCAGGGCTCGTCCTACCTGATTATGGCCATTGTGGGCGGGGCCATCATTCCGCCCCTGATGGGCTGGATTGCCACCAACGGCGGCGGGCTGCGCGTGGCCTTCGTGTTGCCGGCCTTGTGCTATGCCTACCTGCTGTTTTATAGCTTGAGCGGCTACCGGGTACGGTAGAGTGGCTTGATTGATTCTGTCGAAAGCCTGCCGTTCTAACAGCTTGTTGTTACCCAAATTTTAAAAGTGTTTTGGTCCCAAGCTGAAACACTTTTTTATTATTGTCGGGTACCTCTCAAAAAAACGGGAGGTGTAGCACAGTGAGCGGCACGCACCACTCTTTTAATGACAACCAGCGTTTAGGTGAACTTGTGCTCTGAGGGGCATTCAGTCATTGGGGGCCTTGTCCCGGCGACTTATTTCAGCCTGGAGGCGCTTGCGGGCGTGTGAGGCCCGGTACCCCACTATAACTGCCAGCCCAAGCAACCCGAAGGTCAGGATGCCCCCGTGGTGAGTAGCCGACCATACTGCCACGCCCACCGTCACCCCGATGAGTAACGCCGTGAGTGTTTTCTGCGAGTTCATTTTTTTCTCTTCCGATTCCAATTCCTCCTGGGTCATTTTGGAATAGTCTGTTGTGGGAAACATAACGAGCGTATAGGGTAAGCAAAGAAGATACCGTGCAATATATAGCTCGTTTAGCGTTTCGACCGTTTCAGTGAACGGGGCTTCTCACTCTGAATCGTTGCCGTGACTCTGCGGATGCGCACCGGGGGCCAGTGCCCGCACGCCGGAACGCGGCTAAAATGTGCAGTCAAACCGGCCCTCGGTCACGCGCACAGTAGCCCCGCCCGAAGCCTCGTGGGCCGTGAACTCGAAGGTGCCGGCCACGACCCGCGCCACGGAGTCGAACCGGGTGATAACCAACTGGCCCGTGGCCGAGGGGCCAGTGAGCAGCACTTGTTCGGGCGAGGGCTTTGCGAAGGTGAAAGAACCGTAGGCGGGGTTGGAGCTAGCGAGTTGAGGATTGGCAGGTTGGTCAAGCACAAAGGTGCTGGCGCTACGCAGGTCGGGCACGAAGAAACTAATTCTGGTCCGGGCATGCACGTGCGATTCAGCATAGTTAAGGACCTTAGCGAAGGAAAGCCTTAACCCGCGTTTCGTAGTGAATGCATTATCCCAGGACGCAAAAATGGGCTTAGGACTAAAAAGGCCTGAGGCTTGGGCAGTCCAGGCAATACCATCTACGCGGCAGCCAGCGGTATTCTGGCCGTTTTGGGTAGCGGGCGGAAGCTGGTCTTGGGGCGTCACCTCTTTCTTTTTGCAGTGGCTTAAGCCTAAAGTGATGGCTAACAGGAGCACAGGAAGACGAATGGTCACGGCAGTAGAAGAGTAGCATGGCCCACTGGCGAGCCGGTACACAAACATAGCACGCCGACCGGGCCTCCGCGCGCCAATCGGCAGCCTGTTTTGACTTCTTTCACGGTGCCTAGTGTCAATAATTTGTTTTATGTCAGATTATTAACTGCCTATAAAAGGACATTACCCGCAAGGCGCTCTACCGGACGTCAACCCAAACGCTCCTTTTCCTGAAGCGCTACCCATCTACATCTAGTGGCATAGCAAAGCAGCCCTACAGACCAGATTAAGTCCAAGAAACTGGTTCACCTTTCAAGGTTCAGGAAACCCAGATTAGGGATAAGTTTCGTGAACTCATCGGTTTCAGAAGATTGGGCTAAGGGCAAGCTAGTCCAACCAGTAGGCTTTTCGTTTCGCCCGACGATTTCGGAGGCATCATTTCACTAAATCCTGTAAGCTGCGCCAACAAGTAGCAAACGGCTAACTTTGCCGTTACACGCATTTATTCCGCTTTGCTATGGCTTCGGCTCCCGTTTTAGAACACCACGTTTCTCTGCTGCCTTTCAACACCTTCGGCATCGATGCCCAGGCCCGCCTGTTTGCCCGCTTCCGCTCGGTCGAGGAGTTGCGTGCCCTGCTGGCCTTGCCCGAAGTGCAGCAGGCCGATAAGCTGGTGCTGGGCGGGGGCTCCAACCTGCTCTTCACCCAGGATTTCGACGGCGTAGTGCTCAAAAACGAAATAACCGGCCTCGAAATCATTGCCCAGGACGAAGCCCACGACACGGCTCTGGTGCGGGCCGGCGCCGGCGAGTCGTGGCACGGACTGGTGCAGTACGCACTAAGCCAAAACCTGAGCGGCATCGAAAACCTGTCGCTGATTCCGGGCACGGTGGGCGCGGCGCCTTTGCAGAATATCGGAGCCTACGGGGCTGAGCTCAAAGACACCTTCGACCACCTCGAAGCCGTGGAAATCAGCACAGGACAGCTACGCACCTTCACCCACGAGCAGTGCGGTTTCGGCTACCGCGAAAGTGTGTTCAAGGGCCCCCTGCGCAACCAGTACATCGTCACGGGCGTGGTGTTGCAGCTGCAGCGTAAGCACCAGCTCAACGTCAGCTACGGGGCCATCAGCACCACCCTGGCCGACATGGGCATCGAAACCGACCCCACGCCCCACGACGTGAGCGAGGCCGTCATCCAGATCCGGCGCAGCAAACTCCCCGACCCGGCCCAGATTGGCAACGCCGGCAGCTTTTTCAAGAACCCCGAAATTTCCCAGGCCAAGTACGACGAGCTCAAAAGCCAGTACGCCGATTTGCCTGGCTACCCCGTGCCCGGCGGCGTGAAGGTGCCGGCCGCCTGGCTCATCGAGCAATGCGGCTGGAAAGGCCGGCGCTTCGGGGCCCACGGCGTCCACGACCGGCAGGCGCTGGTGCTCGTCAACCACGGCGGAGCCCAGGGCAGCGCCATCCGGGATTTAGCTCAGGAAATCATTGCGTCGGTGCGCGAAAAGTTCGGCATCGAGCTGCACCCCGAGGTCAATATTTTGTAAATCCGCAGCTATTCGACTAAATTCTATCATCTGCGCAACAAAGCAGGGCATTTGGCACCAACCTTACAATACAATTAGCCTGAAAATAGGCATATTTGTGTTTTCCGTACTGGCCTGACTTTCCCACTTATTGCTTTTTTGCCTGATGAAAACCTTTACCTTTTTTGCCCTGCTGGCTAGCGGGGCAACTAGTACGTATGCCCAAGCTCCTGTTTCCATCTCGGCCGCGCGAACGGCGGGCCCCGGAGCTACCGTAACCATTCGGGGCACAGTTAGCAATGGTCCCGAGCTCGGCGGCCTGCGCTACGTGCAAGACAAAGACGCTGGGTTAGCTGCTTACTCCCTGCGCGCCCCTGGCTTTGCCGACCTGGTCTTGGGCGACAGTGTAGAGCTGCGCGGGACCCTGAAAAACTACAACGGTCTGCTGGAAATGGACCCGATTGCGTCGGTGAAAGTTCTGGCCAAAAACCGCCGCCTGAGCGTGGTGGAAGTACCCGCCGCCGATCTGGCTAAAGTATATGCCGAAGCCTACGAGGGCCGGTTGGTAAGAATTAAAGGTGTAACCAACATTACCACCACCAATGGTTCGCCCCTGGCGGCCATGAACGGTAACAACAACTACCTCATCAACGGCCAGAAAACGGCGCCCATTCGCATCAACAGCGCTTCCAGCACCGAAATCGGCCTGGTCGGCAAGCCTGTGCCCAAGACCGACTTCGACCTGGTAGGTGTGGTGAGCCAGTTCTCCCCGAGCGGCACCGGCGGCTACCAGATTCTGCCCCGTCTCTACACCGACTTCGTTCTCGGCGGTGGTCTGCCCAATGTTGTGGGGGAGCCCGTACCGACGGAAATGAGCCGCACCGGCTTCACCGTGTCCTTTACCACCCAAAACCCCGGCGACACCCGCGTGGAGTACGGCAAGACCTCGGACCTGGGCACGGTCGTGACCAACGCCAACCAGACCACCAAGCACAGCATTGCCCTGACCGACCTGCAACCCGGCACGGTGTATTACGTCAAGGTATCATCCACTAACGCGGTGGGCAAGTCGGAGTCGGCGGCTGTACCGATGATTACCGACACCAAAAAGCGCGCTACGACCCGCACGCGCAGCACCGACAGCGCGGAATAATCCGGCCCGCCGAACCATTCTTTTGTAATCCTGCTTTGCTCACAAACGCCGGGTCAGCCATAACTTAACCTGTGGTTAACCCGGCGCTGTGTTTCTTTGTGCGCCTTTTTTAGTGCTTCCTACCCACATTTCATGAAAAAATTTACTCTTTTAGGCCTGCTTGCTCTTGGGGCAAGCTTCCGGCCGGCTTTTGCTCAAAGCGTGGAAACCATTGCCTCCGCCCGGGCCAAGGGGGTGGGCGCAACGGTAGCGGTGCGCGGTACCGTCTCCAACGGAGCTGAGTTGGGCGCCATTCGCTACCTGCAGGATAAAGAAGCCGGCCTGGCCGCCTATGCAACGACGTCCGTGTTTACTAGCCTGGGCGTGGGCGACAGTATTGAGGTGCGGGGCACGCTGAAAAACTTCAACGGCATTCTGGAAATAGACCCCGTGACTTCCGTTACGGTGTTGGGGCAGAATCGCCCGCTGACGGTAGCCCAGGTGGATATCGCCACGGCCAGCTCGGTGTACGCCGAAGCGTATGAGGGCCGCTTGGTGCGCATCAACGACGCCACGAGCGTCACGGCGGCTAACGGGGGCACCGCCACGGTTTTTGCGGGCAATACCAATTACCTGCTCAACGCCCAGCCCACGCTGGTTTTCCGGCCCAACACGTCTTCAACGGGGGCCAATGGCCTAGTGGGTAAACCTGTACCCACAGGCCCGTTTGACATCATCGGCATCATGAGCCAGTTTTCTACCACGGGTGCGGGCGGCTACCAGCTGCTGCCGCGCCTGTACGCGGATATCGTGCTGGAAGGCCCCAAGATTCTGAACGGTCCTACCCCCTCGGCCCTGACGCGCACCAGCTTCACGGTTTCCTTTGCCACCCAGTTTGCCGGCGACACGAAGCTGGAGTACGGTACCACCCCCGCTTTGGGCACCGTGCTAACTACGCCCGCGGCCACTACGGCCCACCAGGTGAGCCTGACCGGCCTGCAGCCCGCCACGGTTTACTACGTGCGCGTATCCTCGACCAATGCCAACGGGACCTCCTCCAGCGGCATCGTGCCCATGATTACGGTGTCGAACTCGACGGGCAAAATCCGCAACTACTTCAATAGCTCGGTCAACACCAGCCTGGCGCTGCCCTCCAACGCGGCCCTGTACCTGAACCAGACCGTGCCCGACACGCTGGCCCGCTATATCGACCGGGCCCAGGAAACCCTGGACGTGGCCATTTATAACTGGAACAACCAAACGATTGTGGATGCTATTAACCGGGCCCAGGCTCGGGGGATAAAAGTGCGCCTGATTTATGAGGCCACCAACGCCAACAACAGCATAAAGCTCCTGAACGCAGCTATTCCCCGCATCGGCCGCGACTCGGATAGTGATGCCAGCAACCGCGGCATCATGCACAACAAGTTTGTGGTCATCGACGCCAACAGCACCAACGCCAACCGCCCCTGGGTGTGGACTGGCTCCACCAACTGGACTCAGGCCCAGTTGTTTACCGACAACAACAACGTCATTGCCGTGCAGGACCAGAGCCTGGCCCGCACCTATACGATGGAGTTTGAGGAAATCTGGGGGTCGACGGGCCTGACACCCGGCACGCCGGTTTTCGGCAACCGTAAAACGGACAATACACCCCACTTCTTCGTCATTGGGGGCTCGCGCGTGGAGTCGTGGTTCAGCCCCACCGACAACGTAAACGCCCGCCTGCTGGAAAGCATCCGCACGGCCGACAACGACCTGCACATCGAGACTATGCTCATCACGCTGAGCGAAATCGGGCAGGTAGTGCGGGACCAGGTGCAGCTGCGTAACATTGCTGGCTGCTCGGAGGTCCTGCTCAATGACACCTCCAACACGGGCACGGGCTCTATTTTCCGTACTATCCGCACGGCCCTGGGTACCCGCATTATGGTGAAGAACACCGGCGGCATCATGCACCACAAAACGCTGATTGTGGACGCTGGGGCTTCGCAGTCGGATCCGCAGGTATTCGTGGGCTCGCACAACTGGAGCCTGTCGGCCAACACGACCAACGACGAAAACACCCTGGTGGTCCACGACCCGCTGGTGGTGAACCGTTACTACCAAGAATTTGCGGCCCGCATTGCCGACCAGAACCGGGGCATCTCGGTGTGTAACCTGGTACTGGCCAACAAAACGGCCACGGTGCAGCAATCCTCCATTCAGGTGTACCCGAACCCGACCAAGGGCAAGTTCCAGTTGCGCGTAGAAGCCGGCAAGGCCCGCACCGCTACCGTAACCCTGCGCGACGCTACCGGCCGCGTAGCCCTGACCCAAACCCAGGCGATTGGAGCCGGGGAAGAAGTGAAAGTAGACGCTTCGAGCCTGAAAGCCGGCTTGTACATGGTGCAGGTCGTAACGCCTGAATCGACGCAGGTAAGCCGCGTGGTAGTAGAGTAATCTTCTCACCTTCCAGCCACAAAAAAGGCGGCCTCCGGATTTGGAGGCCGCCTTTTTTGTAGCTGGAAGTATGCAGACAGGGCTGTTGGTGTTTGTTACTTCAACACGGCTACCGTCGCCCCGTCGCCGCCCCGGTCGGCGTGCTCATCGGCCACGCTGGCGGCGGCCCGCACCCGGTGCAGGTAGTCACGCACCACCTGGCGCAGTACGCCGTTGCCGCGGCCGTGCAGGAACTTGATTTCGGGAATTCCCAGCATCACGGCATCATCCACGAAAGCCATCACCTTATGCAGGGCGTCTTCGGCCCGTTCCCCGCGCAAGTCGAGCACCGGGCTGAAGTTAGCCATACGGCCGGTCAGGTCCATGCCCAGGCTGGCCGAGGAGCTGAAGCTGGCTTTTTCGGCCTTCTTCTCCCGTTCCCGAATTTCGGCCCGCCCCACCTTTTCCAGCTGACTGGCCTTAACAATGGTTTTCATGCCGCCAAACAGCACCTCGGCCGTTTTGCCTTTGATGCTGATCAGCTCGCCGTAGCCATCCTGGCCGATGAGGGCCACTTTGTCGCCGGCCTTGAGGGTTTTCGGGTCGGCCGTTTCGCGGGTAGCCTTGGGCTTGGGCGGCTCGATTTGGAGCTTCTCGCGGACGAAGGTGTCGAGCTTGTGCCGGGCGTCCTTGGTTTTCTCCTTGTCGGCCTGGTTGGAGCGGATTTCGGCAATAGTGGCTTCAATCTGCTGGTTGGTGTCCTTGAGCAGGAGCTTGGCCTGGGCCTTGGCGTTGCGCAACACGTCGAGCGTGGTTTCGTCGAGGTGCTTTTTGAGGTCCTGGTATTCCTGAGCCGCTTTTTTCATGCGTTTCTCGGCCTTAGCGGCTTCGGCGGTGCGCTGCTCCAGGTCCGCCTTTTCCTTTTCCAGGCCTTCCAGCAGCCGGTCATAACGGATTTTATCCTTGCCCACGAGCTGGGTGGCTCGCTCTACAATCTGCTTGGGCAAGCCGATTTTGCGGGCAATTTCGATGGCAAACGAAGAGCCCGGCTTCCCGATTTCGAGGCGGTAGAGCGGCTGGAGCTGCTCGGGGTCGTAGCGCATGGCCCCGTTGACGATGCCGGCATTGCGCTCGGCAAAGTTCTTCAGGTTAGTATAGTGCGTGGTAATCACGCCGAAGCTGCGGGCCCGGTTGAGCTGGTCGAGCACGGCCTCGGCAATGGCCCCGCCGAGAGCAGGCTCGGTGCCGGTACCGAATTCGTCGATGAGGACCAGGCTGCGCTTGCCGGCCAGAGTCACGAACTGCTTCATGCTCAGCAGGTGCGACGAGTAGGTACTCAGGTCATTTTCCAGGCTCTGCTCGTCGCCGATGTCGAGGAAAATATCGTCGAACACGCCCGCCTCCGAACCGTCGCCGGCCGGAATCAGCAGGCCGCACTGCAGCATGTACTGCACCAGGCCCACGGTCTTCATAGCTACCGACTTACCACCGGCATTGGGGCCTGAAATCAGCAGGATGCGCTGGTCAGGATTGAGGTCCATGTCCAGGGGCACTACCTCACGCGGGTTGTCCTTGAAGTGCTCCTTGAAAGTCAGGTAGAGCAGCGGGTGGCGCACCCGCTTCCAAAGCAGCAGCGGGCGGGGGTGCAGCACCGGCATGGTGGCTTCGAGGCGGCCGGCCAGCAAGGCTTTGGCCCGGATAAAGTCCAAAAGGCCCAGGTACTGGTAGGCCTTGCGCAAGTCCGGAATGTGGGGGCGCAGCTGGCTGGTGAGGGCCGTCAGAATGCGGATCAGCTCGCGCTGGTAGGCATTTTCGAGGTCCTTGATGTCGTTGTTCAGCTCAAAAACGGCTTCCGGCTCGATAAACACGGTCTGCCCCGAAGCCGACTCGTCGTGAATCAGGCCCTTGACGCGGCGCTTGTGCTCGGCAATGACGGGCAGCACCAGGCGCCCCCCACGAATGGTAGGCTCAGCGTCGCCGGGAATCCAGCCTTCGGTTTTGGCGTGGCGCAGGATGCCGGAAATCTGCTTGCGCAGCATGCTTTGGCGGTTAATCAGCTCCTGGCGCAGCTGGGAAAGCAGCGGAGAGGCATTGTCGCGCACCTGGCCCTCGTCGTCGATTACCTTGTCCATGGCCGCCATTAAGTTACGGTCGACCTGCACGCCGATGCCCAACAGGCGCAGCGTGGGGTAGAGCGTTTCCTCGGCGTGGGTGAAGAAAGTCAGGGCCTGGCGAATCGTGCGCAGCGACATTTTCACCGCGAAAAACGCGGGCACGTCGAGGTAGGCACCAGGCAGGCTGGCCCGCACCAGATGGGGGTGCACGTCGTGGTAGTGCTGGCTGGGGAAGTCGGCGCCCGACTGGAGCAGGACGCGGAACTCGTCGGTTTGCAGCAGCAGCTTTTCCAGCTGGTCGTGCTTGGTCTGAAACTGCATCTTGGCCACAAACTGGCGGCCCAGGGCACTCAGGCACAAGCTTTCCAGCATTTCGCGCAACTGCGCGAAGCCGATTTTCTGCTCGAAGTTATTGGGAAGAATCAAACTCGGTAGTGGGGATTGGTACTGCGGAATTAGAAAGAGAATGCTAAGGTAAACATCTGCAGCGACGGGAAAGATTCAAGAGAGTTAATAAAGTGTGAGGGTTAGAGTATCACCTAGCTGCCAGCCCTTTTGCCCCAGGCAGTTGGCTAGGCGTCCAGGTACGCCAACCCATTGCCGTAGATCAAGAAAAGCGCAGCCAAGCTCAAGCAAACACCTTCTATGAGAGTAAATTTCACCGGTGGCCTGCCATCGTTTTCAATTACGCTTTCATAGATCTACTTTTGAAGTTCCTTTAGACGGATCAATGAATAGACTCTTACTGTGTTGTAGTGCTTTTGTACTTTTCAGTTGCGAACAGGATAAGATAGTGCTGGAGAAGCACGCTACTATTCGCCACGTCGATCTGGCCGTCCCGGCCTCGATACCCAAAACCACCTGGTTAAGCGTTGATTTCGTAACGGCGCTTACGGGGTATGTAGGCGGAGAGAATGGGGCACTGCTCAGTACCGACACGGGTGGTTCTAGTTGGCAGATTCTGAGTACCCCTTCTCTAGGCGATATCAAGCAGTTGCACTTCGCTTCGGCTACCACCGGTTTAGCACTCACCACCACCGGCTTGTATCGGACCACAACCAGCGGCCGGAGCTGGGTCTTAGTTAAACAAGGGTCTTACGCCGCCCTTACCGACCTGCAGATGCTGGATGCCAGCACGGGCTTCCTGGTGGGCAACGCCGGGCTGCTCAGCAAAACTACCGATGGTGGCCGGACGTGGAAAGATTATGTTTTTCTGGTGTGGCCTCCCGTTACGACCACGCTGCAGGCGGTTGCTTTTGCCAGCCCTCAAGTGGGCTTTGTCTTAGGAGAAAACCAGAGTTTTAAAACGCTCAATGGAGGTGCCTCCTGGGAATCAACCGTGCTGGAAAAGCCCCGCCAGGTTTTTGACCTGTTTGCCTACCCTAATGGCACGGATTACCTGATAACGGGCACCGACGATATCAACCGCAACAATGCTTTCTGGTCGATGACGTACCAGCCGGGCACGAAAGAGTATCGGCAGGTTTCGGCGCAGGATCTGCTGAATGTACCCGTGTACGACTTCGCCCAGTACCAGGGGGAAGTGGTGGCCGTGGGCAAAAAAACCTTGCTGCGCAACTATCCCGACTATGCCGCCGAACCCGAGCAAACGCCCTGGGTAACCCTCTCGGATCAGGACGGCACAACTATCCAGCACGCGTACCACTCCGCTGATTTCGGTGACGCATCCGCTCTTTACGCGGTGGGAGAAGAAGGTATTATTTCCCGCTTTGATTACAGGTAAATTCTTATGCTTAAAACGCTTACCCAGCTAGCCATTGCGGTAGCCGCTACTTTAACTGCTTCCGCAGCCCAGGCGCAAGTCAGTCATTTCTCCATGAACTTCGGCGTGGGTACCTTGCCTGTGAAGGCACACTACGTAGAACTGCTGGAGCAGCCAACAGCTACCCAAGACCGAGGTGAGTACGTTCTGAAGGATGTCCGGGCCCGGGCGCTACTGGTTTCGCTAGGTTTTGCCTTTGATGCGCCCATCTGGAAAATCAGCGAAGACCAGGCCCTGGGGCTTTCCCTCAATATCAATGGCGGACTGATTGGCGCGCCCCAGGATATCGAGGGATTCAACAAATCTGCCCTGCTTGATTTCCCGGAGTACGTGACCTGGCGCTACGGCTGCAAGGCCACCCGGGACTCTGATAAATCCTGGGGAATCGGTTTGGGGGCGGGCTACCGCTATGCCCGTTATGCTGTTCCATTCAGCTCTCCCAGCGTGATGGTAGAAGGCGTGCACACTTATGGCAAAAGTGACATTTACCTACGACTCTCTTCCGATTTGGTGCCCAGCCGCCTCTACTCCGATTACTCCAGTGAGGGTCTGGTTGAGTCGCTGTCGATTCAGCAGCAACTGCACGTGATACTAGGCATGTCATTCTGATGCCTAAGCCGCTCGGCTGCCCATTCCGACATACTAGTCCTTCCCTGTTTTTCCGCTCCACCGCTTCGGTGGAATTTCCCTTTGCAACGCTTATCTACTTTTCTTCTAATGATGTTCAATTCTACCTTCCGTAGCACCTGCCTTGGCCTGCTGTCAGCAGGCTTGTTGTCGTTTGCCATAGCATTGCCTGCGGCCGGACAAAAAAAATTAGTAAACACTATCAAGCTAAATAAAAGAGAGTTGCTTGGGGCCGCGCTCCAACTCAAGAACGGTGACGTTGCGCTTTTTGTCTCGAAACCGAAGGAAAGCACTGTACGGGTATTGCTTCTGAATGCTGATGGCAAACTACGGTGGGAGAAACCTCTTACTAAAATGCAGAATATCTTTTTTAAGGATTCGGAAGGATTAGCGACTCTATTAAACGGCACGCCTATCGAAGATTATTATCCTACGCTTGACCCCCTAGAGGTATTTGCTACCGGCAATACGCTTTACGCGGCGGAGGTTATCAATAAAGACTTATTTCAAAATGATAAAAAAGACAAAGTTGACGCCCATAATATCCTCCTGCAGCGCCTAGATTCCACCGGTGCAATAAAGCGTCACGTTCTGACCTACGCGGACATTCCACAAGCAACGGCCGTAACGAGCGCCTTCAGCTACTTCGAGAACAATGTTTTTTACCAGATAAGCCGGGAGAGAAACTACCGAAAGGATACAGATGACTTCTTCCTCAATTCTTTCGATTTAAGTGGCAAAAACACTCTGCGTGTTCGTCTTCCATTAGCCCGGCCATCTAACAGCAAGTGGGTACCTGAATTCATAGAAGACTGGCACGTATTGTCCCGGTATAAAGGCATCACTTATTTATATCGTCGTTATAAGTCAACCGAAGGGGCTACTGCTGATCGTTTTATAGAACAACGATTTGAATTGTTGGGCTTCGATAACCAGGGAAACCTAGCTGCTCGTATTCAACCGGAGCTAGACTTGGGGCCTTACCGTATCGTTGACAAAAACGCGCACGAGCCTTCATTTTACATCGATGAAGCAAATGATAATATCGTATTCTGTGGAGTGTACCAAAAAACTACTAAAAGCAAGCTGCTCACCAATCCAACAACGGAAGGCTTCTATTTAGAAAAGTATAGTCTGCAAGGAAAATTGCTCTCCCATCAGCAGGTAATTTACGCGGAAGCTTTATCAGATAAGCACAAACCCCTGGCCAAGCAGTTTCTGGGAACGGATGACGTGACCATTATTCCAGATAATATCACCAACAATATAGCAGCCGAAGTAAAAATATCGGACGGGTATGTTACTATGTACTTCGACCAGAATCTAAAATTTGAAAAATCGGTATTTGTCACTACAAAGGAGCGTAATAAAGTATCAAAGCACACTTGGAAGCAATATAAGCTAGCATCAACTTTTAAAAATTTATCCTATAACCAGCGAGTACCATACTTTCAAGGCCTTACCTACTATGGCCTCAGGCAGAAAGAGCCCATGATGGGAGAAACACTGCCCATTTATTATTTCAAAGGTAGCTCCCCACTTTACTCAACCATGTCGGCTAACCTCTCGAAAGAGCACGAGAACAACCATATTCGATATTATATTGGCAGGCCGACCAGTAACGCGACATCCCTCCTGGTAGACTACACCGATCAGAATGACGGAGTAATCAACGTGTATACTATCAAGTAACACCGTATTCGTTTTTCTCTAAAGGCCACGGGGCGCAAACCAATGCTGGTTTGCGCCCCGTGGCTTTTAGTTTAACTCCACTCTCGGACACCGCATGGCGGTCCCAGGGTGCTCAGGCACAGGCTCTCCAGCATCTTGCGCAGCTGTGCGAAGCCGGTTTCCTGCTCGAAGTTATGGGGAAGGATCAAACTCGGTAGTGGGTAATCCGGGTAGCGCGGACTAAGGAAGAGCATAATAAGGTACCCCCGTGGTAGTTAAGAAAAGCTTCGGTAGACAAAGAAAGTCGGCGGGGAGAGAAGAAAATTTTGGCCTCGGGCCTCATTGCTTTCAATTGTGCGGCGCGCCACTTATTTTTGGACTAGCCCTACGTCTAAGATATGAATAGTGGCTTATTACTGAGAAGTATTTCTTCTCTTTTTGGATTATTGGGTTGTGAGCAAGAAAAAATAGCACTGAATAAATATCTCTCCACCCACCCCCTCAAGCTCAACCATACCCGCAAGCTCTGGCAGGTTCCCACTCCACTACTACCCGCTTCACTCTCACTCAACTATGATTTCAAACTTACCAAAGTCCTCTAGTACCTGGTACGGCTGGCTCACCGCCGCCCTGGTGTCCTGTGCTTTTTCCCTGCCGGCGGTTGGGCAAACCCAATTGGCAACGGCCGTTAAGCTTAACAAGAAGGAACTGCTGGGAGCAGCCCTACAGCTGCAAAATGGCAACGTTGCGCTTTTCATATCCAAACCCGAGGAAAGCAACGTGCGGGTACTGATGCTCAATGGGGAAGGAAAGCTGCGCTGGGAGAAGTCGCTCACCAAGATGCAGACCATATTTCGCAAGGTTCCGGGTGCCACGGCGGCCAATCAGCCCAACGGCACCCCGATTGAAAGCCTGTATCCGACGCTCGACCCCCTGGAAGTATTTGCCGCCGGCAATACCATTTATGCGGCCGAAGTGCTCGACGACGACTTAAAACGGAACGTTAAAAAAGAAAATATACACCCCCACGATATCCTTCTGCAGAGCCTGGATTCTACGGGCGCAAAAAAGGAGCAGATCCTGACCTACGCTACCATTTCGCCCTCCACTACGGTATTCAGCTACTTGAGCTATGTCGAGAACGACACGTTCTACCAGATCAGCCGGGAGGTTAACTACCGAAAGGACACTGACGCCTTTTTCCTGAACTCCTTCAGCTTAACGGGGAAAGAAACTCAGCATATCCGGCTGCCACTAGCCAAGCCCGCTAACGAAAAGTGGGCCCCTAACTTCAAGGAGGACTGGCATTTGCTTACCCGCTACAAGGGCGTCACGTATTTATCCCGACGCTTTAAGTCGGATAAAGGCTCTACCGCGGAGCATGTAGTAGAACAACGGTTCGAGCTCCTAGGCTTCGACAACCAAGGCAAGCTGGTGGCTTCCGTCCAGCCCGAGCTGCAGCTGGGCGCTTACCGGACGGTAGGAAAAAAGCTGCACGAGCCGGCTTTTTACATTGATGAGGCCAATGAAAGCATCGTCTTCTGCGGGGCTTATCAGAAACTATCCAAAAACAAACAGGCACCCAATCCAACCACCGAAGGGTTCTTCTTTGAGCGCTATGACCTGACTGGCCGCCTGCTTTCCCATAAGCAGGTGGTGTACGCTAATGCCTTGTCGGATAAGCACAAAGGCCTGGCCAAGCAGCTCGCCGAAACCGATGAGGTAACCATCATCCCCGACAACCTGACCCGCAAAGTCGCGGCAGAGGTAAAAATTGCCGACGGGTATGTCACGATGTACTTCGACCCCAACCTCAAATTTGAAAGGTCGACTTACATCACCGACAAGGAGCATGATAAGTTGTCCGAGAATATCTGGCTGCAATACCGACTGGCTTCCAACCCGAAAAACTTCTCCTACAACGCCTACGGCAGCACCACGCCCAAAGTGGATGAAACCCTGCCCATTTACTATTTCATTGAAAGCTCGCCGCTCTACCTGACGCTGTACGACAACCTGTTGAAAGTACCCGAGAAGGAACACATCCGGTACTATGTTGGTCAGGCCACCAGCCGCTCGGCACCATTGCTTATCGACTATACCAAGCAGAATCACGGTGTAATCAACGTCTACACAATTAAGTAAGACGGCACAGCCTTCTTTTTGGCCCCTTCGTCCGCGGCTCCGTCTTGCGCTGCCGGACGAGGGGGCTTCTGTTTTGTAGCAGCACATCACCCGACCAGAGCAGGCTGCGTTCCGCCTGCTGCTGGGCACCCACGAGGAGTTAGTGCGCCTGCTCTACCCCCAGCCCGAACAAGGCGAAATCATATTTCACCGGGTCCAGGGGGTCGAGCAGGCGCAGGTTGGCGGTCAGCTCTTCGGCGGCCCGCCAGTCGACAACGGGGCGGACAAGCAGGCCCAGCTGCCGGGCTTGCCGCTCCACATGCACGTCGATGGGGCAGATAAGCTCGGCCATAGGCAGGCGGGTCCAAAGGCCAAAATCCACGCCCCGGCCGTCCTGCCGGGCCATCCAGCGCAGGTACATGTTCACCCGCTTGCAGGCCGAGCCCCGGGCCGGCGTAGCCACGTGCTTGCGGGTGCGCGGCGGAGCATCTGCCAGGCTAAAGAACAGGTCGTGGAAATTTTCGAGCCGCTCCCGCTGAGTGGTGCCGTGCAGAAAGGCCTCTTCCAGCGTGCTATGGTCGGCATAAAACCAGCGCAGCCAGTGCACGAAGTACAGCAGGTCGGTGTCGCAGAAGGTGCGGTGGCAGAAGCCAAGCAGTTTTTTCAGGTCCTCGTCGTGGTGCTGGGTAATGAACTGGTAAGGGGCGTCGTCCATGCGGCGCAGCAACTCGGTTACCTTGCTGATAATCGTGGGTCGGCGGCCCCAGGCCAGCAGGGCCGCAAACAGCCCGCTGATTTCCACGTCCTGAAGCTGGCTGAAGCGGTGAGGAATACTGATGGGGTCGTGCTCGATAAAGCCGGGCTGGTTGTAGCGCTGATAACGCTCTTCCAGCACCGACCGGATTTCTTGGAGTTGGGAAGCTTGCACGGGAATACGCGGGAGAAGAAGCTGAAAACCACAAAGGCCATCGTACTGACGGCCTTTGCAATACAATCGAAGAAAAGTACCCTACGGCACGTAGGATGTCTCCACCCGGAAGCGCGAATCGGGGGTGGCCAGCTTCTGCACGGCCCGGCGCGAGAGGCGCACCAGGATGTTGCTGTTCTCGCCCGTATCGGGCAGCTGCCCAATCACGCGCACATATACCGACTGGCCGTTCATGATATTGCGCACCTGCATGATGGTGCCCACCGGAGCGGTTTTGTGCAGGGCCAGGTATTTGTCGGTGCCGCCGCCTTCAATCACGGCCGCCAGGCCGCCCTCCGTAACTTTGCGCACAATCTCACTGGCCCGCTCGGGTACCTTCTCCTCTTCCTTGGGCGCGGGGGTGGTAGCAGCGGCTGTTTCTTTTTCCTTATCCTTCTCCTTATCCCGGTCGGTGTCCTCGGCCCGCTCAGGGCGGTTGGCGGGCGCGGCCGGAGCTGCTTTAGGGGCCGGAGCAGCGGCTACCGGGGCCGGCTCGGGCGCGGCCGCCGCGCCGCTGGCGGGCACGATAATCAGGGTCTGGCCGATGCGTACGCCAGCATTGTCGGGCAGCTTATTGACGCGCGTAATGGTAGCGGGCGTGGTGTTGAAGCGCCGGGCAATGGAAAACAGGGTCTGGCCTTTTTCCACTTTGTAGACCTTGTTGCCGCGGGCGTCGGTGGTCAGGCCGGCCGTAGCGGCGGGGGCTGGAGTAGCTGGGGCTGGAGCCGTCTTTTTGGCCGCGCCGGCCGTACTCATAACCACCCGGTTGCGGGGCACCAGCACAATCTGGCCCGTGACGAGGGTGCCTTCGAGCTTGGGATTTTCCTCCACAATCTGGTCGACGGGCACTTTGTAGCGGCGGCTCAAGCCGTAGAGGGTTTCGCCGGGCGCCACGCGGTGCTTGATGATTACTTTGTTGTTGCGGTACTCAACGCCGATGGAATCGGGTAGGGCGACGGGACGAACGGCCGCCGAGGCGGAAAAACCACAGAAAACACACGTGGCAAGCAGCAAAGAAAAACGAGTCATACGGACAGGGCGCGAAAAACAGGCAACGGGCGAAAATCGAGACGGGTGGCACGCTGCCAGCAGAATAAACGCAGCCGAAAGATAAATAAATAATCCTTGAGCAGACTGGATAAGACGCGGAAAACCGGCCCTGACGCGGCGTTTGGGCTGAGAGCTAGCTACCCAGGGCCGCGTAAGCCAATTTAGCGCCATATTGGGTTAAAGCTCGTATTGGCCTTACTTTCGGCCGTATTTTTCCGTCTCCCAGCCCGCTCCCACCATGATTAACGCCATCGGCATTATTCCCGCTCGCTACGCCTCCACCCGCCTACCGGGCAAGCCCCTGGTTGATCTGGGCAACAAATCCATGATTCAGCGGGTGGTGGAACAGGCCCGCCTGAGCCGCCTGAGCCGCGTGGTAGTAGCCACCGACGACGAGCGGATTCTAGACCACGTACGCAGCTTCGGGGGCGAAGCCGTGCTGACTTCCGCCGACCATCCCAGCGGCACCGACCGGGTATTTGAGGCCTACTGCCAGCTCGACACGCCCGCCGACTGCATCATCAACATCCAGGGCGACGAGCCCTTCATTCAGCCCGGGCAGATCAACGCCCTGATTGACTTATTCGTCCAGGCTCCCAGCACTCAGCTGGCCACATTGGTGAAGCCCGTGGAAACAAATGAGGAGCTGTTTAGCCCGCACATGCCCAAGGTGGTGCTCAATGGCAGAGGCCAGGCCCTGTATTTTAGCCGCCACCCCCTGCCCTACCAGCGCCAATACCCGCAGGAGCAGTGGCTGGATCAGCACCGCTACCTGCGTCACATCGGCCTCTACGCCTACCGGGCCGATATTCTGGCTGAAATAACCCGGCTGCCACCTTCCACCCTGGAGCTGGCCGAGTCCTTGGAGCAGCTGCGCTGGCTGGAGCACGGCTACCAGATTCAGACCGCCGAAACTACCGTAGCCACGCTCGGCATCGACACGCCCGATGACGTGGAGCGGGCCCGCCAGCAGCTGGACGGCTCGGGCCACTAAGACCCGCCTAGCGCCGTGGCTCCGGGCTTGGGCCGGTTATCCGGTCGGTGCGGCGCTCTACGCGCTCTTCGCCCTGCATGTGGCGCTCGTCCTTCATTTCCTTCGACAGAAAAAAGTTGAGCGCCGTGCGGATAACGGCAATGGCGCCCAGCTTACCAATTTGCTCCCAGCTCGGCGCTATGGCCGTCGACAGAATATCAGCGCCGAGCTGAAACTCCAGGGCCAGGGCCAGATATCGGGCCAGCGTTAGGCGGATGGCGGTAAAGTCGGCAGTGCGGCGGTGCCAGAGCGCCAGCACGAACAGGCGGCCGGCCACCAGAATCCCGAGCCCGATAATGAAGGCCCCCACTGTTTCGACCCCAAGCTTCAGCCACTGCACCGCGGTAATAACGCCGTGCTCGGCCAGGGTAAGAGTCGTAGTGGGTTCAGAGAGAAGCAGCATGGTAAGCAACTGAGAAAAAGAAAGACCAACACGTGCCTACATTGGCAACTTGCATGGGCACCGGCAGCCATAAACGAGCTGAGGCATTTTACCCACCGGCCTTTTTGGCCTTGTATTTTTGTTCGAGCAGCACGGCCAGCACTTTGTCGCGGAAGTCGCCCTGAATCAGGATTTCCCCATCCTTGGCATTGCCGCCCACCCCGCACTTGGTTTTGAGCAGCTTGCCCAGGCTCTGCAAATCGGCATCGGTGCCCACGAAGCCCGTAACGAGGGTTACTTGCTTACCCCCGCGCGACTTTTTGTCGAGCTGGACCCGCAGGTTCTGCTGCTGGGGCGGCAGGGTTTCGGTTTCTTCCTCCTGGCTGTGCTGGTACTCGAAATCGGAGCTGGTGGAATACACCACTCCTTCCCGGCTCTTGCGGTTCTTATCGGCTTTCATAAGGGGTGAATATGAGAAATGTGCTCAGGTGCTCAGGTGGAAGAATGTGAGAAATGATATGAGCGTGTCAGTGCGCCATCCCAGCATCCACCTCACCATTTTACTACTTAAAAGGAACGGCAACTTCCAGGGCCAGGGGCTGCAACTTTACATCGAAGGTGCGGGCGTCGCCCACGTAGTCACCATCGACGTGGTAGCCCAGGTCCTGAGCGGCCTGCACCTGCACGGCGCTGCAGGTGTGGTATACGGCCGCGCCGGACGCGGGCAAGTTGCCCAGGGCCAGTCCCAAACCTACGCGCACGGCCCGCAACAGCGGTAAGGCGTCGATCAGGCACAAGTCCAGCAGCCCGTCGGAAATATCGGCCAGGGGCGCAATGTAGGCGTTGTTGCCGTACTGAGCCGCGTTGGCAAAGGCCAGCACGTAGCAGTTGGTGTCCGTGGTCTGGCCCTTCATGGTCACTGTAATGGGCGTGGGGCGGTAGCGCCGGTACTCGCGCAGGGCCACCTGCACGTAGGTGCCCAGCCCCCGGGTGCCGGCCGAGGCAAAGCACTTGCTCACGTGGGCATCGAAACCCAGGCCCGCAGTGCAGAAAAACGGCCGCTCATTGATATAGCCCACGTCGATGCGCTGAAATGAAGGCCGGGCCAGCTGCCGGATGGCTGCCGGCAAATCCAGTGGCACGCGCAGGTGCCGGGCCAGCCCGTTACCCGAGCCCCGGGGCAAAATTCCCAGCGCCGCCGGCGTACCGAGCAGGCCGCGGCCTACTTCATTTACCGTCCCGTCCCCGCCCACGGCCACCACGATGCGGAAGCCCTCCAGGGCAGCTTGCTGGGCCAGCTCCACGGCGTGCCCGGCGTACTGGGTCAGGCGCACCTCGTAGGCTACCCCCGTGCCCTGCAGGTGCCGCGCAATCAGGGCGGGTACATCCTGCCGCCGGTTGGTGCCGGAGTTGGGGTTGATAAGAAAGCAGATTCGCAGCTGGTCAGACATAGACGGCAACAACGCAGGGAGAAGTGAAAAGTTGAACGGCCGGGCCCCAATAAAAAAAGCCCGCCCAAGCGGGCAGGCTTCTTTTATTGGGCAGCAAAAACGGTTTCTGCTTACTTGGTCATGGCCTCACCCAGCTTCTGGATCAGGTCGGCAGTGCGGGTGCTGTAGCCGGTTTCGTTGTCGTACCAGCCGATAACCTTGGCCAGCGTACCGCTAGCGGCCGTCAGCTCCGAGTCGAAGATGCAGCTGTGCGTGTTGCCCACGATGTCGATGCTTACCAGCGGGTCGGTGGCGTACTCGATGATGCCTTTCATGGCACCTTGCGAAGCCGACTTCAGGGCCTCGTTGATCTGCTCTTTCGTGGCTTCTTTTTTCAGAATCACGGTCAGGTCAGTCATCGAGCCGTCCGGCACGGGTACGCGCATAGCCAAACCATCGAGCTTGCCCTTCAGCGTGGGCAGCACCAGACCAACGGCCTTGGCGGCACCGGTGCTGGTCGGGATGATGCTGTACGCCGCGGCGCGGGCACGACGCAGGTCTTTGTGAGGAGCGTCCTGCAGGTTCTGGTCGGAAGTATAGGCGTGTACCGTGGTGATGTAGCCTTTCTCGATGCCGAACACCTCGTCGAGTACCTTGGCCATGGGGGCCAGGCAGTTGGTAGTGCAGCTGGCGTTAGAGATGATGGTCTCCTCGCCGGTCAGGATATCTTCGTTAACGCCCAGTACTACGGTCGGAATGTTACCGGTAGCAGGAGCCGAAATCACAACTTTCTTGGCGCCAGCAGTGATGTGCTGACCAGCGCCAGCCTCGTCCACGAAGCGGCCGGTCGATTCCAGCACCACGTCAACACCCATGCTGCCCCAGGGCAACAATTTGGGGTCGCGCTCAGCCAGGGCGGCAATACGCTGGCCGTTTACCGTCAGGCTTTCCTCGTCGTAAGACACGGTGCCATCGAAGCGGCCGTGTACCGAGTCGTACTTCAGCAGGTGCGCCAGCGTCTTGTTATCAGTCAGGTCATTGATTGCTACAACTTCCACGTTGTCGCGGCCAAGAAGAGACTTGAACGTCAGGCGGCCAATGCGGCCGAAGCCGTTGATGGCGACTTTAATTTTAGCCATAATAAGGGAGATGAGGTTTAACGGCCCACAAGAGGCCGAGTGAAAACGCGGAGCGAAGGTACCGGGTCCTGCTAACTTCGCCAAATCAATATCCAACTAGGTAAAAGCCAGTCTACCGAGGGCATTTCCGGGCTCTGGCAATTTTCTTTACTCGGGCATTTATTTGAGCGCACCGAGGTATGCTACCCGGACAGGCAACAATCTGGTAACATTTTTTCACCCTGTAAATCAGCCATTTTAGCTTATCAAGGCACTTTTTTTTCGAGAGGGTATTGCGGTGAAGGTTCCCGTATCTATCTTTGCAGCATCAAAACGGGGTTGGAACGTTATCTGGTCCGTTCGTCTAGGGGTTAGGACAGTAGATTTTCATTCTACCAACAGGGGTTCGATTCCCCTACGGACTACTACCCCTCGTTTTGAGACACGAAAAGCCTTCTGGTTCATCCCAGAAGGCTTTTTTGTTTTCCGGCCCCACAGGCCCTACTCTGATTGGAACAGCAGTATATTTCCGCTACTTTTCCCGTCCTTTACCTTACCCTGTTGCTATGCCTCAAGTTTTACCCTCCGTTCTGTTCGGCATTACGCTACTGCTTGGTAGCCCTTCGATTTACCAGGCCTCCGCTCAGGCCCCTACCAAGCAGTGGGACCGTTCTTTCGGCGGCAGTGGTGCCGACTACCTCTACTCAGTACAGCCTACGCCCGACGGAGGCTATATTTTGGGAGGGCACTCTGCATCGGGCACCAGCTCCGATAAATCGCAAGCCGGCAAAGGGCAAGCTGATTATTGGGTAATCAAGCTCGACGCCACGGGTAATAAAATCTGGGACCGTTCTTTCGGCGGCACGGGCAGCGACCGGCTACAAACTGTGCGCCTCACCCCCGACGGCGGGTATCTGCTGTGCGGCTATTCGGACTCCGGTAGCGGCCCCGACAAAACCCAAGCCGGCCAGGGCGACTTCGACTGCTGGCTGATTAAGATCGACGCCAACGGCAATAAACTCTGGGACCGAACCTTTGGCGGCAGTGAAGCCGATATTATCAGTTTGCTTGAGCCCACTAATGATGGTGGTTTTCTGCTCGGCGGCAACTCCTATTCCCTAATTAGCGGCGACAAAACCCAGACCCGGCAGGGTGGCACGGATTACTGGGTGCTGAAGGTCGACGCTATGGGCAACAAACTCTGGGACCGAACCTTTGGCGGCAGCGGCGATGAGGTGCTGACGTCCCTGCTGCAACTGCCCGATAACAGCTACCTATTCAGCGGCTATTCCAACTCGGGCCAGGGGGGTGACAAAACCCAGCCCAGCTACGGCGGCAACGACTTTTGGGTGGTTAAAACCGATGCCACGGGCACCAAGCTCTGGGACCAGTCGTACGGGGGCAGCGGGCTCGACCGGCCGCAGGCTGTGCGCCTGACCAGCGACGGCGGCCTGTTGCTGGGCGGCTCTTCCGATTCGCCGGCGAGCAGTACGAAAACCCAGGCCAGCCACGGCGGCGCTGACTATTGGCTGGTTAAAACCGATGCCTTGGGCAATAAGCAGTGGGACCGTTCCTACGGCGGCAGCGCTGATGACAATCTGTTTACCTTCCAGCTCGCCCCCGATGGCAGCTATTTGCTCAGCGGCTATTCCCAGTCGGGCAGTGGTTTTGATAAAACGCAGGCCAGCCAAGGCCTCAATGACTTCTGGCTTATCCAGCTCAGCGCCAGCGGCAACAAACTCTGGGACCGTTCCTTCGGCGGCAGCGGCGCCGACTTTTCATTTGCGCTGGAGGCAACCAAGGATGGCGGTTATATTGTGGGGGGGTACTCCAATTCGCCCCTCAGTGGGGATAAAACCCAGGCCAGCCAGGGCGACCGGGATTATTGGGTAGTCAAGCTCAGCGGCACGACTACCGCTACCACGCCGGCTGCCGCGCGCCAAGTACTGCGCACCTACCCTAACCCGGCCCAGTCGGAGTTGACTCTTTCTCTCCCCCAGGATTTCCCCCGTACCGGCTTACACGTTTCGCTCCTCGATGCAACGGGGCGTGTGGTAAGTTCTCAGAATCTTGCGTCGGCTGGCAGCACCGAAGTGCCTTTATCCATCGGTCAGCACCCAGCCGGATTGTATCTGTTGCGCCTGCAAGCCCCAAATGGCTACCTGGCTACGCAGCAGATTGTCTTGCAATAAGCCTACGCTGACCCTGGGCAAGAACAAGACAGGCAATGAGTGGTCTGAGCATACACTACCTACGAAATATGCTCAGACTACTTATCCCCTACTGAAAGTATACAAGATTTTTACTAGGCTTGCTTCTCATTGAAGAGATTGATAGTCTAGTAATTACTTCAAAAATACAGGCAATGATTATTCAAATCTGGGGGAATTCTACATTTTCTTTTGCATCCTAACGAATCCCTTTACTACCTTTGCAGCATCAAAACGGGGTTGGAACGTTATCTGGTCCGTTCGTCTAGGGGTTAGGACAGTAGATTTTCATTCTACCAACAGGGGTTCGATTCCCCTACGGACTACTACCCCTCGTTTTGAGACACGAAAAGCCTTCTGGTTCACCCCAGAAGGCTTTTTTGTTTTCCGGCCCGACCACACGTCTTCTTGTCCCGCTTAGTGCGGCGGCAAAGTATCGGTTAGCTGATGCAACGCGGATGCCGGATTCCTGGTCATGTAGCTATGACGCTTACCCGCTACGTAATACCCGGCAAACTGTTTACGGCAATACCTGATGCATTCCTAATAAAATATATAACTTATCTAACAATATATTAAAACTCACCTATCCCTGTCTACCTTTTAAGCTGCTATTCTACTCTCCGTACTGCCCGCTTATCACACCTGCTTGCTTTTATGAAGTATTTCTACCCGCTCTGCTGTCTGACATTGACCAATTGGCTTGGTATTCATCAGGCAGTGGGCCAAGCTCCGGCGCATGACTCCGGCCTAGTGGCCACGGCGGCAGCCCGATTGGGCAATCTGCAAATGGTACCCGTGGAAGACAATTCCAACCTCTACAATGGCACCGAATACGTGCACTACGAGAAGAACTACCGCACCGTGAAGGGGCACCAGTTCTTTCTAGCTGCCGAAGAGCAAACTGGGGATATTTTCTACGACGGGGCCCTGTACTTGAAAGTGCCACTGCAGTACGATATCCGGTATGACCAACTGGTTTTGCGCTTTCCCGGTACCCCTTACCAACTTAAGCTGCTCAACGAGAAAGTGGCTTATTTCACCGTCAGCGGCCGCCGGTTTGTACGGGTAGCTGCCGGCCCCGCGCCGGAGTCCCTCCCAACGGGTTTTTACGAGGCGCTGTCTGAAGGCCGGGCACAGTTGCTGGCCAAGCGCTTAAAAAAGACCCGGGAAACCCTGACCGGCGGCGCAGTAGAGCTTTCTTTCCAGGAGTCGAACCGGTTTTACCTGGAAAAGGACGGCAAAACCTATTCAATTGGTGGTAAAGGGGACCTACTGACGGCCTTAGCCGACAAAAAGAAGGAACTACGGCAGTACGTGAGTACCCAGAAGCTGAAATTCAGCAAAAGCAAGCAAGAAGCTTCTCTGGTGAAACTGGTTCAGTACTACGATACCCTGCGCTAAGCGGCAACTTTTTCTGGTCCGCTCCTATTCTTCCGTTACCTGCTGCACATCTGTTGTTATGAGGTCTTTTTACCGTTTAGCTTTTCTTTTTCTGTGCATGGGCACCAGTGGTGTCGCGCTGGGCCAGCAGCAGCCGGCGCCCCTGTTCAGCGGGGACTTCAATAAGAGTCGGTTTCCGGAGCTGGTAAAACAGCTGGAAGCCCAGACGCCCTACCGCCTGTATTATCAGCCCGACGCGCTGGATACGCTCACCGTAACGCTGCGGGCCCAGAATCAGCCGCTGGACAGCGTGTTGCGCACCGTGCTGGCCAAAACGCCCTTTCGATTCGCTATCGACCAGCAGCAGCGCGTCTTTATCACCACCGGCAGCGCCATTCAGCCCAACCTGCCCAACCCGTTTTTCCTTTCGGGCGCGACGGAAGCCGTGGTAGTAGCCGATGAGCCAACGCCGGAATCGAAGCCGACCACGGGCGGGTCCGAGCTGCGGCTCTACGAAATTGGGCGAAATACGGCGGGAACTGCCCCCGGTCGCGTAACGCTGGCGGGCCACGTGCGCGACAAGACCAGCGGGGAGCCCGTCATCGGGGCGGCCGTATTCGTGGAAGCGCCCACAACTACCGGCACTACCACCGACCAGTTCGGCTACTATGCTCTTACCCTGCCTGCGGGTCGCTACGAGGTGCGCGTGCGCGGCATTGGCATCAAGAACACCAAGCGCCAGGTGCAGCTAAACGCCGATGGGAAGCTGGAAATCGAAGTGGAGGAAGATATCACGCCCCTCAAGGAGGTAGTGATTGAAGCCGAGAAGGACCGCAACGTGGCCGGCATGCAGATGGGCGTGGAAAAGCTCGACATCAAAACCATGCGCCAGGTGCCCACAGCCTTTGGTGAAACCGACATCCTGCGCGTCGTGCTGACGCTGCCCGGCGTGAAGTCGGTGGGTGAGGGCAGCACCGGCATGAACGTGCGCGGTGGGGCTACCGACCAGAACCTGATTCTGTTCAACGACGCGACTATCTACAATCCGGCCCACTTGTTCGGCTTTTTTTCCGCCTTCAACCCCGACGTGCTCAAGAGCGTGGAGCTGTATAAAAGCGCCGTGCCCGCCAAGTACGGCGGGCGGTTGTCGTCGGTGCTGGAAATTACTACCCGCGACGGAAACAAGAAGAAGTTCACCGGCTCGGGCGGCATTGGCCTGATGACCAGCCGCCTCGCCCTGGAAGGCCCACTTATCAAGGACCGCTCGTCGTTTCTCGTAGCCGGCCGCACCAGCTACTCCGACTGGATTCTGCACCAGATTCCTAACAAGACCTACCAGGAAAGCTCCGCCGCTTTTTATGATCTGAATGCTCATATCAGCCACCAGATCAACGACAAGAACACAATTTACGCCACCGGCTACCTCAGCCGGGACCAGTTTAAGCTGGCTTCCGACACGCTGTATAAGTACCTGAACCAGACGGCCAGCCTGAAGTGGCAGCACAACTTCAACAACCGGCTCTACGGCGTGCTGACGGGCTCCTTCAGCAAGTACCAGTACAGCATCACGAACCAGAAAAACCCGGTCAACGCCGCCGAGCTGGCCTTTGGCATCAACCAAAGCAACCTGCAGGCCGACTTCAGCTACTTTCATAACAACAAGCACACCATCGACTTTGGGCTAAATAATATCTTCTACTCGGTGGCGGCCGGCAGCCTGGTGCCGCTCGGGTCGGAGTCGCTCATCAAGCGCAATGTGCTGCCGCGGGAACAGGCCCTGGAGCACGCCCTCTACGTATCGGATAAAATAGACGTGACGCCCCGCTTTGCCGTCTCGTTGGGGCTGCGCTACTCGCTCTTCAACGCCCTGGGTCCGCGCGACACTTACCGCTACCTCCCAGGCTTATCCAAGTCGGAAAACACGATAACCGACACGGTTTCGCACAAGGCCGGTTCGAGCATTGCCACCTACCACGGCCCCGAATACCGGATTTCGGCCAAGTACTCGCTGTCGGACAACTCCTCGGTGAAGGCCAGCTACAACCGCATGCGCCAGTACATTCACATGCTTTCGAATACGGCCTCCATGTCGCCGACCGACATCTGGAAGCTTAGCGACGAGCATATCCGGCCCCAGGTCGGCGACCAGTACTCCATCGGTTACTACCGCAATTTCAAGAACAACACGATTGAAACCTCGGTAGAGACTTACTACAAGGCCATGCACGACTTTGTAGACTATAAAAGCGGGGCTACGCTGCTGCTCAACAACCACATTGAAACCGACGTGGTGAACGCCAAGGGCAAAGCCTACGGGGTGGAGGTAATGGTAAAAAAGCTGACCGGTAAGCTCAACGGCTGGGTAAGCTACACCTATTCCCGCTCCCTGGTACAGGTGGATACCGGCCCCAACGGCGACGTTATCAACGGCGGCAAGTTCTACCCCAGCAATTTCGACAAGCCCCACGACGTGACCCTGATTGGCAACTACCGGTTTAGCCGGCGGTTCAGCACTTCGCTCAACTTCAACTACAGCACCGGCCGCCCCATCACCCTGCCCCTGGCCAAGTTCTACGCCGGCAACTCCATGCGGGTGTACTACTCGGAGCGCAACGCCTTCCGCGTGCCCGACTACTACCGGGCCGATTTTGCGCTCAACATTGAGGGCAACCACAAAATCAAGAAGCTGGCCCACAGCTCCTGGACCATTTCGGTCTACAACCTGACCGGGCGTAAAAACCCGTATTCGGTGTACTACAAGGCCGAGAATGGGCAAATTAACGGTTACCAGCTCTCCATCTTCGGCCGGCCCATCCCGACCATTACCTACAACTTCAAGTTCTAGATGAACATCCTCCTACACCTGCGGGCCGGCCTGCTGCTGGGTTGCGCGCTGCTGCTGAGCCTGAGCAGCTGCATTGAGCCGTTTGAGCCCAGCGGCGGCAACGCTAACCCGAATTTTCTAGTGGTCGACGGCTTTTTGAATAGCGACGGCGTGACTACGATCAAGCTCACCCGCAGCCTGAGCCTTAAGACCAAAACGGACCCGCCGGTGGAAGCCAGGGCCAAGCTGTTTATAGAAGAGGAAAACGGGCCGCGCTACGCCCTGACCGAAACCACGGCCGGCACCTACATTTCGGCCCGGCTGAGTCTGAACCCGGCCAAGCGCTACCGCCTGCACTTCAACACGGCCAATAACCACGAGTATGTAACCGACTACACCCGGGCCAAAATCACCCCGCCCATCGACAAAGTAAGCTGGGACGTGGAGGGCAACGGCGTGCGGGTGCTGGTCAGCACCCACGACGCGACCAACCAAACCCAGTATTACCGCTGGGACATGAACGAAACCTGGGAGTTTACCTCGGCCTTCCGCAGCTACCTGGAGTACGTCAATGGCGGGCTACGCTACCGCACCGAAAATACCTTCCGATGCTGGACCAGCCAGCCCAGCACTTTTATCCGCCTCGCTACCACCACCAAGCTCAGCCAGGACGTGGTGGCCGACAACCCGCTGCTGACGCTGCCCTCCACCACCACCAAGCTGCGCTTCAAGTACAGCGTGTTGGTAAAGCAGTATGCCCAGACCGTGGAGGAATTTGCGTACTGGGAGCTCATTCGCAAGAACACTGAAAACATTGGGACGCTCTTTGACCCGCTGCCTTCCCAGCTGACGGGCAATATTCACTGCGTAACTGACCCGACCGAAGTGGTACTGGGCTACATCGGAGCATATTCCGTGCAGGAAAAAAGAATTTTCATCAGCCGGGATGAGCTGCCCGCCGACTGGGTGCCCGAAACCGGATTTGGCAACTGCCTGCGGCCCGATACCATCCTACCTTCCGAGATAAACGTCTTTAGGGACCCTAACTTCCTACCCCTTGTCGAACTGGAGGGCAAGGTCTATCTGGGCAGTCCAGCCGACTGCGCCGACTGCCGCCGCCGGGGTACCAACGTCCCGCCCTCGTTCTGGAAGTAACTCTTGCCTTACGTCACTATTCCCGTGTTGCAACCATCTACTGCCTATCTGCCTGCTTTTTCCTTCATGTCTCGCTGCGTCGCCCGCGTTGGGGCAGGCCTGCTTACGGGCGGGCTGCTCTGGAGCCTGAGCCTAGGCTCCGCCCACGCCCAGTCTGACTCGCTACGGACCCTGGACCGGCAGCTGAGCCGCTACAGCCAGCAGCGTCTGCCAGAAAAGCTGTTTCTGCACGTCGACCGGCCGTTATACGTCAGCGGGGAACTCATGTGGTTTAAGGTGTATGCCGTAGATGGCGTGCAGCACAAGCCCTTGTCCGTAAGCAAGGTGGCCTACGTGGAGCTGCTGGACCGGGAGCATAAGCCCGTGCTGCAGGGCAAAATCGACTTGCAGCAGGCCAGCGGCCAGGGCTCCTTTGTGCTGCCCAAGTCCCTGGCGTCGGGTACTTACACGCTACGGGCCTATACCAACTGGATGAAGAACTTCCCTCCGGAGTACTATTTCCAGAGCAGCGTCACGGTGGTCAACACCTTTGGCAGCGTGACCAAGGCTGGCCCCCCGGCGCAGAGCGGTTTCGACACGCAGTTTTTTCCCGAAGGTGGGCATTTGGTGAAGGGTCTGACCAGCACCGTAGCCTTTAAGGTAACCGACCAGTGGGACCAGGGCGTGGCGGCCTCCGGCATTATCGTGGACCAGCGCGGCCAGAACGTGGCCCAGTTCAATACGCTCAAATTCGGTCTGGGCTCGTTTACGTTTACGCCCACCGAGGCCGGAGCTACGTACAGCGCCATTATTCAGCTGCCCAATAACCAGACGCTGACCCGTAAGCTGCCCGCCGTGCAGGAGCAAGGCTACGTGCTGCACCTGGCTCCTACCGCGGCCGACGTGCTAACCGTCACAGTCCAGACCACAGCCACCGAAGCCGCCGACGTGCTGCTGCTCGGCCATGCCCGCCAGCAGCCCTTCGTAGCCACCATGGGCCGATTCCGGGACAACAAGGCCGTTTTTACCATCAACAAAAAGGACTTACCCGACGGCGTTGCCCACTTTACGGTGTTCAATAATGCCCGGCAGCCGCTCTGCGAGCGGCTCTACTTTACCCCACCCACTCAGCAGCTTAGCCTCAGCGCCTCGACCGATAAGCCCGAATACCAGGCCCGCGAAAAAGTGAGCCTGCAGCTTTCTGCCGCCGGGCCGGGCGCCCAGCCTTTGGCTGCCAATGCCTCGGTAGCCGTGTACCGCCTCGACTCCTTGGCCACGGCCCCCGGCGCGTCTATCAACAGCTACCTGTGGCTGAGTGCCGACCTGAAGGGCCGCATTGAAAACCCCGACTACTATTTCTCCCCCACCTCGCCAGAAGTAGCCCAGGCCGCCGACAACCTGATGCTAACCCAGGGCTGGAGCCGCTTCCGCTGGGCCGATGTGGTAGGCGGCCCCCGACCAGCCCCCGCATTTTACCCCGAGACGAGCGGGCACTGGATTCAGGGCAAGCTTACCCACCGCGCCACCGGGCAGGCCGCGCCCGGGATTCCGGTGTACCTGGCCAGCCCGAGCCGGCAGCCCCGCCTATACAGTGCAGTTAGCCAACCCAATGGCCGCGTGCAGTTCGATCTGCGGGACTTCTACGGCCCGAAGGAAATCGTGGTGCAAACCAACACGCAGGTAGACAGCACCTACCGGGTGGAGATTGACTCGCCATTTTCGACGGCCTACGCCCCCAGCCGGGTGCCCACCCTGCAGTTGTCCGAAACACTCCGGCCCGAGCTGGCGCAGCGCCATCTGCAGGCCCAGGTGCAAACGGCTTACTTCAAGAAGTTTACCAACCGCTACACCCTGCCCCAAACCGACAGCCTGCCCTTTTACGGCAAGCCCGACGAGCGGTATATGCTTGATACCTATACCCGATTCAAGGTGATGGAAGAAGTGATGCGCGAATACGTACCGGGCGTGATGGTCCGGATTCGGAAGCGCCAGTTCCACTTCCAGGTAATAAACCACCTGAACGATGCTCCCATGACCGATGACCCGCTGGTGCTACTGGACGGGGTACCGATTTTCAACATCAACAAGGTTATAGCCCTCGATCCGCTGAAAATTCAGCGGCTAGACGTCATTACCAGCAAATACTTCCATGGCCGTCAGATTCACCAGGGCCTGGTCAGCTACACCACGTACAAGGGCGACCTGGGCAGCTACAAGCTCGACGCCCACGCCTTGCTTCAGGAGTACGAAGGCTTGCAACTGCAGCGCGAGTTTTACGCGCCGCGCTACGATACGCCCCAGGCCCAGCAGAGCCGCCTGCCCGACTTTCGCAACCTGCTGTACTGGAACCCGCAGGTAACTACTACCGCCGCCAACCCTGCCGCAACGCTGTCTTTCTACACCGCCGACCAGCCCGGCAGTTACGTCGTGGTGGTGCAAGGTCTAGCAGCCAATGGACTGACAGGCAGCCGCCGGATTCTGCTACAGGTGAAGCCGGCCTTATAGCCGAGCCTATGGCGTAGCTTGCAGTCTCCGGTATCGGTGCTACTTTTTCTTTAAATATTTCCCAATTAAACTCGTCGGGACAGTATACTATTCACCTGAAAACTGCTATACTTGTCGGTGAATACCAGTAAGGAGGTACTTATTTCCCCGCTCCTCTAGTCCTTACCTATCCTATTGTATGGGAGCCCTGGCTCCTGATCCTTCCACCAACTGGGCGCTTGCGTCTTTTAGGAAGGATTTTTATTGCCTTTGCTTTATCCCACCCCTAGCCGTCTTCTATCTAGAGCCACCTTTTTACCCGCACCCCCTCTTTGCTTGCTTCTGCCCTACCGGCTTTACTGTCCGGTGAGGTGTTTGTCATGAGCCATTTCTTGGCTTAACAGGTAAGCTATGTTCTTTCGAACCGGGTTTGCCAAGATTGGCAATGGTGCTCTAAAACGGCCGGTATTTGATTAAGACTGCTGGATTTACGCAATCTGCAACCGGCTGCGGCCGGCCGTGCCATGCTTCACTCAGCTTTGTCTTTCTTCGTTGACGAGCTCAACGTTTACCTCCAGAGCGTAGCTCGCAGTCCGGAAGGTAAGGCCGTGCTTTCTTCCTACGTAACCCACGAAGGTTCGGTTGTCACTCTCAACCAAAATAAGCTCTGCGTGACGCTTATCAACCTGGAACAGGAGACGGCTACACGCAATGCCCCGGCCGGTAAAAGCGCGGCTGGAACGTCAGCAAGGCTGAATCCGGCCATCAAGCTCAACCTGTACGTACTATGCGCGGCCAACTTCACGGACTATCTGGAAGGGCTGAAATTTATTTCCTACACCCTGGCTTTTTTTCAGGACCGGAACGTTTTCACCCCCCAAAACTCACCCCGCCTCGATGCCGGCTTCGATAAGCTGATTGTGGAGCTGGAGCGCACCGGCTACGACGAGTGGAGCAAGGTGTGGGGGATGCTGGGCGGTAAGTACCTGCCTGGCGTCATCTACAAGCTCCGGATGGTGCCGGTCCAGAACGAACGGCCAGGTGCGGCCCTGCCCGTCATTTCAACCATCGGCCAAGCCGGCTCCAACGCATGAGGCAGACCACCTACTCGGTACTGCTGACCATCCGTGTGCGGCACCATTACTTTCAGGACCCGACTACCAAGTGCCTGACCATCGGGCCCACTCCGACCACGGCCGAGCGGCTGCGGCGGGCCGGCCTGCTAACCCGCTACGTAGGCTCCGACTTCGTGGTGCTCTCGCCTAGGCCCCTGGTAGAGCACAAGTGGCCGGCGGGCTTTTTCCCCCTTACGTTTCGGGTGCAGCCCGACAGCCCGTATTTCCACAACTTCACCGACCTGCCCTTAACTACCGGTGCTGGGGAGTTCTATTACCTGAGTGCCCCGGGCCCGGAAGTGGCTCCGTGGCGACTAACGGCAGAAACCCAGCTGGGCGCAGCCGACCTGCTGCCGCTCCGCCCGCTCGCCTTCGACTTTACCGTGGATGCGCACCCGGGCCAGAAGGTAGAGCTGGAGCTATTTGACCTGATGCGTAACGAACTGGTGCAGAAGGCCGAGCTGCCAGCGGAAGTCACCGCCTGGCCCGTGGACCTGCGCCGCCGCGGCAGTGGCCGCTACCAGCTCCGGACGGCTACTACAACGCTGCTGGACTTCTACGCTGCTGATTCGCGGGAAATTTTCCCGGGTTGGGGCCTACTGAAAATTCGGGAGCTGCCGCAGGACCAGGCTCCCACGTTTGAGTTGGAGTGCGGAGCCCGCGCTACCTTCTGGCACTACTGGCTGACCAGCAAAAGCGCCCCGTTGCCGCCCGCATTGAGCATTGTGGCCTCGCCACGAAAAAAGCCGGCCGGGGCCGCGAAGCCAGCGGCGGTGCCCCCCCCGCTGGTCACCTTCGCCCCTACCCAAACCCAGCCGAAAGGCATCAGTGCAGGCTTTGTGTCGGCCGAGGCAATTGCGCTGACCGAGCGTCCCACCATTGCCTACCAACTGCTAAGTACGCTGCCCGCTGCCCCCGACACTCCACAGGTAGTATTGCCCGACCTGCCCCAGCCCGATGTGGCCTCGGTGCGGGTAGAGCGCCACGCCGGACAGGCCGCAGTATTCTCCGAGGTCTTCATCCAAATCTAACTCTCATATCCCCAACCCTTTACCTAATCAGCGAACATGGAATACCAAACCCCGGGTGTTTACACCGTCGAGAAAAACGCCTTTCCCAATTCTGTGGTGGAGGTGGCCACGGCCATTCCGGCCTTTATCGGCTACACGGCCAAGGCCGACTTCAACGGCCTGAACATGAGCAACAAGCCCGTGCGGGTCGATTCGCTGAAAGAGTTTGAGGACTATTTCGGCCAGGGCGCCACGGTCAAGTTTAGCCTGCTCGACAAGGCTGGCGGGGCTGTACCGGAGGTCCGGGAAACCCGGCACGTGGCCACGCCCGATGTGCAACTCAGCGACGGCAGCACCTTTTTGCTGGTGCCCGATACCGACCCATTCTACCTCTACAACAGCGTCCGACTGTTTTACCTGAACGGCGGGGCTACCTGCTACGTCATTTCCATCGGGCTCTATCAAACGCCTGTCAGCGGCGCAGCGGCACCCAGCGCGGGTGGCAATCAGGCCTCCCTGGAAAAGGCCCAGGCTCAACTAAAAGCCGCTCAGGACCGGCAAAAAGCGTTGGACCCCGCTCTGAAAGCCGATGATCCGGCCGTGGCAGCCGCTCAGGCCGACGTAGACTCGGCCCAGGCGCAGCTTTCATTCCAGCAGTCGAGTCAGGCGCTGGTGCTGGCCCAGGGCACGGCCGCGGCCGCGGTGGCGACGGTAGAGCGGAAGCAGAAGCAAGCCGCGGCCAAATCAGCTCTGGCCATCGTGCAGGACGAACAGAAGGCTGTGCTGAAAGAAGTGACTGATGCCAAGGCCGCCGTAGATGCCGATGCTGCCGCTACTGCCCCCACCCTGGACGCGGCCCTGGAAAAAGCCATTGACGACGCTCAGGCCGCGCTGGATAAAGAAACGGATGCCGCCCAGCGTGAACCCCTGATTCAGGATCTGCAGAAAGCCCAGCAGGCGTACAAGGATGCTGCTAACTCGGTCCTGACCTTCAAACTGCAAATGCAGGAGCACGCCCAGGCCCTGCTGGACGCCCACCAGCGGCTTACGCTGGTCAATGCCAAAGTAGACAAGGCCCAAAAGCTGGTCGACGACCTAGGTGCTCCGGCCGGCGGAACGGCAGTAGCGGTGGCCTCCACTGTGACGTACGAGCGGGTAACGGTGAAGAAGGAGGACTTCCTGACGGCCATCGACTCGCTGGAGTACGAGCAGGACCCGACCATGCTGGTGTGCCCCGACGCGCTGCTGCTCTCGAAGCAGGATTACTACACTGTGGCCCAGTACATGCTGATGCACTGCAAGGACAACCAGAACCGGGTGGCTCTGCTGGACGTGTACAACGGCGCCGTGACCATGCCCCAGGCACCCATTATTGATCCGATTATCAAGGACTTCCGCGAAGGCGTGGGTCAGAATTACCTGAACTACGGGGCCGCTTACTTCCCCTGGGTGAAGTCGGCAGTGCTCTCGGAGGCCAACGTGTCGTTTGCTAACTTCTCTGATTCGCTCATGGACACCATCCGGGCTAAGACCCTGAGCCAGTTTCAACGGGCCCGGGTAGAGCCCGGCAACCAACTGGATATTTCGGTTATCGAGGCGGAAACCAGCACCACCGGAGAACTACTCAACCTGAGAAAGGAGCCCCTCAAGGATGCCGAGTACAACTCCCTGACGGCCTACAAGGATGTGACCGACAAGAGCAACCTGCTCACCCGGGTTACCCAGACCAACATCTTCGATTTGGCCAAGGACATGAACCTGCCCGTGTCGGCCAATCCGCAGCGCGAAGCCCTGGACAACACGGTGGTGCACAACGCCATGAAGACCCTGAGCAAGGATTATATGGTGCTGGTGAAGGCCATCATGACCTACCTCAACACCCTGCCCCCGGCGGCAGCTATGGCCGGTATTTTCACGGCCGTAGATACCAACCGTGGCGTGTGGAAGGCGCCGGCCAACGTGAGCATGAACGGCGTGGTGGCCCCCACCGTGGCCCTGAGCGACAAAGACCAGGGCCGCCTAAACATCGACGCTGTGTCGGGCAAGTCCATCAACGCCATCCGGCCCTTCCCCGGCCTGGGTACGCTGGTGTGGGGTGCCCGCACTCTGGACGGCAACAGCCAGGACTGGCGCTACATCAACGTGCGCCGCACCATGATTATGATTGAGCAGTCTATCAAGCTGGCAGCCCGCGCCTACGTGTTTGAGCCCAACGATGCCAACACCTGGACCACAGTGCGCAGCATGATCAATAACTTCCTCTTCAACCTTTGGAAGCAGGGCGCTTTGGCCGGCGGCTCCCCCGACGATGCCTACAGCGTGCAGATCGGGCTGGGCTCGACGATGACGGCTGAAGATATTCTCAACGGCTACATGAACGTCACGGTGCTGCTGGCCATCGTGCGGCCCGCCGAATTTATCGTGCTGACTTTCCAGCAGCAGATGCAGAAATCCTAGTCCGCACTATTCACTTACGTCTCTCACTCAAGCATTTACTCTTTAACCTTTTTCACAGATGGCTGGCGAAGCACAGGATAACAATTGGCCCCTACCTAAATTTTATTTCAAAGTAGACCTGGGCGACCAAACGGACGTGCCCTTTCAGGAAGTAAGTGGGCTCGAAGTCGAAACCCAGGTGGTAGAATACCGCGCCGGCAACAGCCCGGTGTTTTCGGTCATCAAGATGCCCGGCATTGCCAAAGTGGGCAACGTGACCCTGAAAAAGGGCATTTTCGCCAAGGACAACAAGTTCTGGGACTGGTACTCGACCATCAAGCTCAACACCATCAAACGCTCGACGGTGGTTATTAAGCTTCTCGACGAGGGCGGCAACCCGACCATGGTCTGGACGCTGAACAACGCCTGGCCGGTCAAGATTCAGGGCACCGACCTCAAGTCGGAAGGCAACGAGGTGGCCGTCGAAACCCTGGAAATTGCCTGCGAAACCCTGACCGTAGCCAACGCTTAAGCCGAAAGCTATGCCAGACGAGGGCTACCCGCTGCTCAGTTTCTATTTCACCCTCGAAATCGTGGGCTTGCCCAAGGCCTCGGTCGACAATGCTTTTCAGGAAGTGTCGGGGCTGACGGCCGAAATGGAAACCATGGAAATCCGGGAAGGCGGCCAGAACCAGTACAAGTACCGGGTCCCGACTGTGGCCAAATACACCAACCTGGTGCTGAAGCGCGGGTTGATGAACGCCCAGTCGCCCCTGACGGAGTGGTGCATGAGTACAGTGGGCGCGGATCTTTCCGCGCCCATCGTGCTGCACAATGTGCTGCTGACCCTACTCAGCGAGGCCCAGCAGCCCCTGCAGAAGTGGACCTTTATCGACGCTTGGCCCGTGAAGTGCAGCCTTTCAGACTTCCGGGCCATGAAAGAGGCCGAACTGGCCATTGAAACGCTGGAGCTCAGCTACACCCGGTTTGAGAAAGTGCAGACGGTGGCGGCGGCGCGGGACTACGACGCCGAAGAAGCCAAGAAAAAACTGAATAAGAAGTAACCACTATGCCCATCGAAATCCGGGAGTTAGTCATCAAAGTAACCGTGCACGACGATGCCCGGCCGCTGCCCGAGCCGGCAGCGGCTGGCATCGTGGGCGAAGATGCCCTGCGCCGCCTGCGCAAGGAGCTGACCGACAGCTGCGTTCAGCAGGTACTCAGTGAACTCAGCAAACGCCGGCAACGGTAAGTATCTCAGTAGCGTGTTATGACTCTCGTTAAGCTCAAGATTCAGGCCTACAAGGACCCCCTGTTCAGCATGGAGGCCAGTAGCTACGACGCCCTGATTAACCCCGAATCCCTGTCGCACACCCAGTCCATTAACTATAGTAATAATCAGGGACCGGGCGGACTGGGACCTTCGCCCAAGTTCAAGAACCTGGACAACGGCGAGGTCAGCTTTGACTTGTTTCTGGACAGCACCGGGGCTATCCGGCCCACTGGTCCGGGCACTAGTCCCAACAAAGTCAGCAAGCCCAGGGAAGTCAAAAACGAGATTAAAAAGCTGCGCGACGTCGTGTTCGACTACCACGGCAAGCTCCACGGGCCCTACTACCTGCAATTGCTCTGGGGCAGCTTTATCTTTAAGTGCCGCCTGACCAAGTTCAAGGTCGACTACACGCTGTTCCGGCCCGACGGCTCGCCGCTGCGGGCCAAGGTGTCGATGACGTTCATCAGCTTCACCGACCCCAAAACCCTGGCCCAGCAGGCCGATAAGCAGTCGGCCGATTTGTCGCACCAGCATTTGGTCAAAAGTGGTGACACGCTGCCGCTGCTCTGCCACCAGGTGTACGGCTCCTCCGAGTATTATCTGCAGGTGGCGCGCTTCAACAAGCTGGTGCATTTCCGCCACCTGCAGCCGGGCACCTACCTGGTATTTCCCCGCCTGACTACCCGCACCGATGCCTGATACCTCTACCGACTTAGTTACCTACCGCATCCTGACCGACGGGCAGGAAATCAGCAGCGCCTACATCGTGGAGGCGCTGGAGGTGTATAAAGCCGTCAACCGTATCAGTACGGCCTTCGTCCACATTCACGACGGCAGCCCTTCCGACGAAGACTTTCCCATCAGCGACTCGGCCACGTTTCTGCCCGGGGCCGCCATTACTATTCAGGCCGGCTACCACACCGAAGACACAACTATCTTTCAGGGCATCATCGTCAAGCACGGCATTGAAGTGCGGGAAGGCCAGGCACCGATGCTGGTGCTGGAATGCCGGGACAAGGCCCTGAAAATGACCGTAGGCCGCAAAAGCCAAGTCTTTGCCGACAGTACCGACAGCGCCGCCATCAGCCAGATTATCGGCACCTATGGCCTGAGCACGGCTGTGGACTCGACCAGCACCACCCACGCCAGCTTGGTGCAGTACTACTGCACCGACTGGGATTTTATAGTGGCCCGGGCCGAGGCCAACGGCCTGGTAGTACTCAGTGAGCAAGGCAAGCTAACCGTAACCAAGCCCGACCCCTCGGCTTCCCCGGTCCTGACCCTGACCTACGGCGACGCGCTGCTCAGCTTTGCCCTGCAGCTGGACGCCAGCAGCCAGTACAAATCGGTGACCAGCCAGGGCTGGGACTTCAAAAACCAGCAGATGCTGGAAGCCACAGCCGCGACGCCCAGCGCCAAGGGCCCCGGCAACGTGACCAGCCCGACGCTGGCCGACGTGGTGTCGCCGGACGTGTACAGCCTGCAAACCAGCGCCGCCCTGGACAAGCCCAGTCTGCAAAGCTGGGCCGATGCGCTGCAACTGAAGTCGGTGCTGGCCAAAGTGCGGGGCACCGTTAAGTTTCCGGGCACGGCCAACGTAAAGCCGGGCAGCGTGGTGCAGCTCAAGGGCCTGGGGGCGCGCTTCAACGGGGCCGCCTACGTCTCGGAAGTAACGCACGCCATTGCCGACGGCAACTGGACCACCGAAGTGGGCCTGGGCCTGGATGAGCACTGGTTTACAGAGCGCAATCCGGACCTGAATAACACCCCGGCGGGCATCGTGCCCGGCGTGCAGGGCCTTTATAACGCGGTGGTTACCAAAATCAATGCTGACCCCGACAACCAGTTCCGGGTGCAGGTCACGGTGCCGATTATGCAGAATAAGACCCTCTGGGCCCGGTTAGGGCTGCCCTACGCTTCCTCCGGCAACGGGCTCTACAGCTTTCCCGAGGTGAGCGACGAGGTAATCCTGGGCTTTTTCAACAACGACCCGCAATTTCCCGTGATTCTGGGCAGCCTCTACAGCAGCGGCCGGGCCCCGGGCTACACCCCCGACGAGAAAAACGCCACCAAAGCCTGGACCACGCCTAATAAGCTCACCCTGGCGTTCGACGACGAGAAAAAAGTTATTACCCTCAAGACGCCCGGCAACAACCAGCTCATTATCAGCGACGACGCCAAGGGCATCACCATCTCCGACCAGAACAACAACAAGATTGAGCTGTCCTCGTCCGGCATTTTGCTTAAAAGCGCGGGCAGCATTCAGCTCAAAGCCCAGACCGACGTGCAGGCCGAAGCCAGCACCGGCAACGTGACGCTCAAGGCCACCCAGAAACTATCGTTCGAAGGCCTGGAAGTGGCCGGCACCGCCCAAACCCAGCTTAAAATGAGCGGCTCCGTGAGCGCCGAGCTTTCCGCCAGCGGCCAGACCACCGTGCGCGGGGCCATGGTCATGATCAACTAAGCTTTCCTTACCGCAACTCTCTTTCTACCAACCGCTTTCCTCTTCACGCTATGCCCTTCGCCGCCCGCCTTACCGACATGCATACCTGCCCCATGCAAACCCCGGCCGTGCCGCCTATTCCGCACGTGGGCGGCCCCATCGTGGGCCCGGGCGTGCCCACGGTGCTCATCGGGGGGCTGCCCGCGGCCGTGCTCGGCGACTCGGCCGTGTGCGTTGGTCCACCCGATTCTATTGTCATGGGCTCTACCACGGTCATGATTGGTGGCAGACCGGCGGCCCGCATGGGCGACCCCACGGCCCACGGGGGCAGCATTGTGCTGGGCTTCCCTACAGTCCTGATTGGCGGCTAAGCAACCCTACTTCTTCATGGAACACGGCATTGCCTCTTTTCTGGGCCGGGGCTGGAGCTTTCCACCCCACTTCGATGAGCGTACCAAGCTGCTGGTGACGGCCACCGACGAGGACGACATCCGCCAGAGCCTGCACATTCTGTTTCACACCGAGCCGGGCGAGCGAATCATGCAGCCCGAGTACGGCTGTGCCCTGCGCCAGTTCTTGTTCGAGCATCCTTCCCTCTCGACTATTACGCACATGCAGGATGTGATTTCCAAGGCCATCCTGCGCTTTGAGCCCCGCATTCTGGTGCAGGCCGTACTCGTCGATACCCAGCAACTCAACGATGCGCTGCTCTTCATTCACGTCGACTACACGATTCGCACCGTCAACAGCCGCCACAACGTGGTGTTTCCCTTCCTGCGCGAGGCTACGCTGCTGGGCGGCAAGATTTAACTTCTGATTACGCTTTAGCTTAATGTCCACTCCGGCCCCTACTTTTTCCACCCCCAAGCATCAAGCGCACCTGCAGAGCGGCGGCATTTCGCAGCACGCCCGCCTGCTGCCCGACCTGCTGCCCGGGCACCTGGAGCTGGATGCCCGCCAGCCGGAAGACCTGCTGGCCTATATCACCCGGTTTTCGGAGGTGGTGCGCTACTACCGCGTGGCCGAAGACCAGCTCATTGCCGACGGCTTCTGGAGCCTGGAGCACCACCGCAGCACCCTGATTCTGGCCGTCATTGCGGCCCAGCCGGTGAAAACCCAGGCTGAAAACTACGCGGCCCTGATTGGGCGGCTGCGCGCCAAAAACAACGACACGGTGCAGCAGCGTAAGGCCCTGCAGCGTTTGTTTGCCGCTATCGGCACCATGGCTACCACGCTCAACAAATGGTGTGAGTACCACCGCATGGCCGGCCTGCACCCCGTGTTTCAGGGCGAGCTGGAAGAAGCCCTCGACAAGCTTGGGCCCGTGCTGCGCGGCGCGGCGCTCTACGAAGCCGTGCTGGCCCGGCAGCAGGTAGTGCGGCGCACGACTCTGACCGAAGAGTTTCTGCAGGCTTTTAACCTGCGCAACTGGCACCATTCGCAGGCGGCAGAGGCCTGGCTGGTGCCGGCGGAAGTAGAGGCCTTGCACCAACAGCTGCTGGCCCACACGCTGCACCCCTCCACGGTGGTCAATGAGGTGCTGGACCTACTGCGCAAGTTTCAGAACACCCAGATTCACCTGGCCAACCTGGCCCAGAAAACCCTGCGCCAGGACGCCAGAGGCAAGGGCGACTACCTGCCCGAAATCGGCCTGCTCATTACGTTTACTCACCTGTACCGGTACGCGCAGCGGGCTCTGAACAACATTCCGGCGCGCCATCTTGATTACTACTACCGCAAAGTGCTGCGCATGCAGCCCCGCGAGGCGGTAGTACCCCACTCCTACGCCCACTTTGAATTGCTTAAAGGCAGCCGGGAGGTGCGCATACCCAATGAGCTGCTGGTGGAAGGAAACAAGGACGAGGCCGGGCAGCGCACCTTTTTCCGCACGGCCGAAGAACAGACCCTCACCCCCTGGCGCCTCGAAACCCTGTCGACGCTGCACGTGGCCCGCACGGCGGCCGGGGCCGCGGTGACGGGCCTCTACCTTTCCCGCGTGGCCGACGCCGCGGCCGGACCGGGCGCAGGGCTGACCAATGCAAACTGGCCGCTGTTTGGCGAAGATCAGGCCCTGAAAAGCCACCTATACCGCACCATGGCCGATGCCACGGTGGGCTTTGCGGTGGCCTCGCCCGTGCTGCTGCTCCAGGAAGGACACCGTACCATTCAGCTGTGCCTGCACTGCCCGCCCGACAATATTAAAGCGCTAGGCCTGCAACTCTTTGCCGCTAATGCCCACCGCACGACCACCGACGCCCACCGTGCCCAGCACTGGGTAACGGCCTTTGAGCGGCTGGGGCTGCCCGCTTTCCAGGCGCACATCACCGGGGCGGGCGGCTGGCAGCCGCTCACCATCCGAACCCTGACCCTGGACCGGGGGCAGAACACCGTTACGTGGCTGCTCACCCTCGACGCGGGCCAGCCCGCCGTGGTGGGCTACGACCCGGCCCTGCACCCGGGCCGCTACGCTACCACCCAGCCCGTGGTGAAGCTGGTGCTGAACCCGAACGTGGCGGAATACGGCTACTCGTCGTTTGCCGCGCTGCGCCCCCGCAAGATTCAGCTTTCAGTCAGGGCCCGGCACGTGCAGGGGCTGCTGCTGAGCAACCAGCTCGGCCGCCTCGACGCCAGCAAGCCGTTTTTCCCGTTTGGGGCGGCCGTACGCTGCGGCTCCTACCTGCAGGTGGGTCTGCCCGAGCTCTACGGCAAGCACGTCACCAAGCTTACCTTGCTCGTCGACTGGCTGCAGCTGCCCACCGAGCCCGGCGGCTTCACGTCTTACTACCGGGGCTACACCCCGCCCATTTCCAACGACTCTTTTACGGTCGAAACCAGCTTCCGCTCGGGCTGGCAGTGGGTGCCGACACTGCCGCAACGCCAACGGTATCCGCTGTTTCAGCCCGAGCCCAGTGCGCCGGACCAGCTGCGGACCTGCACCCAGCTTGATCTTACGCCGGTAGGCGCCGTCCAGGCAACGTCAACCGCGACGACAGGCCCGCTCAACGACCCGGGCTATGTGCGCCTGGAGCTGCGGGAGCCGGCCATGGGCTTCGGCGACGAGCAGTACCCACTGCTGCTGGCTGAAACCTTGCAACACAACGTGCGCAGCTCCACCAAGCGTCCTTTGCCCCGGCCCCCGTTTGTGCCTCAGGTGAAAAGCCTCAAGCTTTCTTACCAGGCCGAGGATGAGCTGGATATGTCGCTGATGTCGCTGCGGCAAGGCGTCGAGCACCGCCACTTTTTCCACGTGCATCCCTTTGCCGAGTACGAGCCGGCCCGGATGCTGGGCCAGCAGGCCGCCGACAGCCACCTGGTGCCGTTGCTCCCCGAATTTCCGGCCGAGGGCAGCCTGTACCTGGGCCTGAGCAACCTTACGCCGGGCTCGATTATTAACCTGGTGTTCGTGCTGCACCCACAAAGCCGCACGATTACCTCGGCTCAGGATTTTCCGGCCGTTAGCTGGGCTTACTTGGCCGATGACCAGTGGGTTTCGTTTGTCCCGGGCCATACGCTGCGCGACGTCAGTGAGGGGTTTACCCACCTGGGCCAGACGTATTTGACGCTGCCCGACCTGCTGCAAACCGAGCACGCGCTGATGCCCAGCGGCCTGTTTTGGGTGCGGGTCCAGGTGAAGAACAACACCAAGCTATTCAGCCACGTGCAGGCGGTACATCCCCAGCTAGTGCGGGTGGTGCAGGTACTGCCCGACCCGCTGCCGACCCCGCCCAAAGGCTTGCTGGGCGTAGCGGGGGTGCGCCTGGCCTTGCCCTGGCTTGGTGGCCGCGACGCGGAAACCACTGCGGCCTACTACACCCGCGTTAGTGAGCGGCTGCGCCACCGCAACCGCGCCATTACGCCCTGGGACTACGAGCGGATCGTGCTGGCCCAGTTTCCGGAAGTGCACAGCGTCAAATGCCTCACAGCTCAGCAGGTGCGCCAGTTGGGCTATCCGCCGGGCCGCATCATTCTGGCCGTGCTGCCGCACCAGCATGCCCTGTCCGAAAGCGGGGAACCCAGCACTACGTGGCCGTTTTTCAATGCCGCCCAGCTCCAGCGCATCCGCAACTGGGTGAAGGCCGTGGCCTCGCCCCACGTGGAGGTGGAAGTGCGCAACCCGCAGTACGAGGTGCTGACCGTGCGCTGCCAGATTCTCTACAAGCCGGTGTACCAGAAATTCGACCAGTCGCGGCAGCTGCACCGCGACCTGGCCGACTTCCTTTCGCCCTGGGGCCTGACGGAGGCGCTGCGTGGCGGGTTTCACGACCATTTTCACACGTCCCTGATTACCTCCTTCATCAACCAGCGGCCCTACGTGGACCGGATCTGGGGCTTTTCGCTGATCAAAACTGGCCTGGTCGACGAGCTGCACCGCTATTATGACTCGGCTGCTTTCCAGGAGCAGGACGACGTGGAAATCCGGGCCGACTGGCCCTGGACGGTGTTTGTGCCCGCCCCGCGCCACTACCTGGAAATCAAAACCCAGAAAGAGTGGGCCGCCCCGCAGCCCACCGGCATCGGCGACCTGCGCATTGAGGAAGGCTTTACTATTGGCCTGCATTTCGACCACGAATCGGGCCCGCCGGCTGCCGCGTTATGAGAAATACCGACGGGCTCAAAAACCGCCAGGAGCTAAAGGATTACTTCAAACAGGGCGCCATGCCCACCGAGAAGAGCTTTGCCAACCTGATTGAATCGGTGGTTAATCGCCGCGACGACGGCTTCGAGAAGTCGCCGGAAGCGGGCATGATGCTGGCGGCCAGCGAGGACTATCGCCGGCTGCTGTCGTTGTACAAAAACATGCGCCAGCTGCAGGAAGATGCCCCGGCCTGGCTGCTGGAGCTACTGCAGAGCGATAGTCAGGCTCCTTCGGCCGGGCTGAGCTTCTCGGAGTTGCAGACGGACCCGGACCCGGATTCGACCGGCAACCCGGTCGGCTACGACTGCGGCTGCGACGACGAGGACGCCAGCGTGGGCCCGGCCCGGCCCAAAACTGTCAGCCGGGTGCTGCTGCAGCCGGGCGGCAACGTAGGCATCGGGACAACCCACCCAACTGAGCGCCTGGACGTGAACGGCTTTGTAGGCAGCAAGGGCCGCATCGGCACCTATATCGGCTCGCGACCCAACAATAAGGCCGTTCCGGCCGACCGGGAGTGGCACCCCATTATCGAAGGCCTGGATGGGCTGCACGTGTTCGAGATTGTGGCCGCCGCCTACGGCCCTACCGGCAAGGGTCGCTACGCCCTGACCCACGCCACGGCCCTGAGTGCGTTCGGCAAGTCGCGCAGCCGCATTTACCGCAAAAATGCCTGGTTCCGGGGCTGGTTTCAGAAAATTCAGTTCCGCTGGACCGGCGAGCTGCACAACTATTCCCTGGAAATGCGCTCGGCCAGCCACTACGGGCCGGGGGGCTACATTACTTATTCCATCACGCATCTGTTCGACGACCGTCGTCCCCTCGTGCCATGAGCAGTCCTTTATTCGACCAAAACCCGGCTATCTATAAGGATTTGCCCCTGGAACCGGGCGAGGACTACGCTTTTCTGCGCCACCAGGGCCTGGAAATGCTCCAGCAACTGAGCGGGCGAATCTGGACCGACTACAACGTCCACGACCCGGGCATCACGATGCTGGAAGCCTTATGTTACGCCCTGACCGACCTCACAAACCGGGCGAATCAGTCGGTACCCGACCTGCTGGCTCCCGACCCACGCCAGCCCGAAGCAGCGGTCAGCAGCACCTTTACGCCGCCCCACGAGGCCTTCTCCAACCACCCCGTAACCCTGGCCGATTACAAGGCCCTGCTGCTCGACAACTTTCGGACCCAGCTTAAGAACGTCTGGATTGAGCCGCTTGAGCACGCGACGCCGCAGGAGCAGCCGGGCCAGTATCAGGTGGAAGTAGTGCTGAGCAAGCCGCCGATGGACGTGTTGGCCCTGGGCCAGAACAACCGCCTGGAAGCGGCGGCTCAGCTGCGCGAGGCCGTGCTGGCCGACGACATCCGGGACTTTCTGAACCTGCACCGCAACCTGGGCGAGAGTTTTACCAAAGTGGTGATTCTCAAGCCCCGCCAGGTCAGCATCAGCGGCACTATCGAGATTGAGAAGGGCTTCGCGCAGGAAGAAATTCTGGCCGAAATCCTATGGTTGATTGATTTCTACCTGGACCCGTACGTATCGCCGCAGCACCTGCAGGATCAGCGGGCGGCCGGACAACGGGTGGAGGATATTTATGCCGGGCCCCTTCTTAAAAGCTACCTGCTGCAGGAAACCGCCTTCCGGGCCCGGCACCAGCAAGTGCACCTGGCCAGTATTCTCAAGCGCCTGCTGAAGCTTCCCGGTGTGCGGGGCACCAGCGGCCTGATGCTCCGCCTCGACCAGGGCCCGGCCACGGGCGTGGTTTTACTCGAAGCGGACGAGTTTCCGGTGCTGGACGCCCGCGTCAGCCTCGCCGACCTAGTCGTAAATTACCAAGGCATGGGGCTGGACTTTGACCGGCAGCGGGTTTTTCGGCTGTTCAAGGAGCGGGAACGGCTGGCCGACAACCGCCTGCGCAGCCGCTTGCCTGAAGAGCAGCTGCACTTTGCTCCGCCCCTGGGCGACTACCTGAATCTGAGCCACTACGAGTCGATTCAAACTGCTTTCCCGGCCATTTACGGGTTGGGCGAAGAAGGACCACCGAGCAATTCTTCCCTGCTAGCCCAGGCCCAGGCCTTGCAGCTCAAGGGCTACTTGCTGCTGTTTGAGCAGATTATGGCCAATTTCTGCGCCCAGGTAGACCACGCCAAGGATTTGCTTTCCGCCGATTCGCAGCGCACTACCTACTTTAGCCAGCCCCTGCACACGGTTCCGCGCTGGGACCTGCTGCTGGGCGACGTGCCGGCCTCCTCCCACGAGATTCTGCACGATGCTACCAGCTACCAGCGGCGGCGCGAGCAGCAGAGCCCGACCACGGCCGATACCCGCTACCAGCGCACCCTGCGCCGCTCGTTGCGGGAGCAGCCGGATGAGTTTCTGGAGCGCCGCAACGCTTTTTTGGTGCATTTGCTGGCCCGGTTTGGCTACAGCATCAGTCCCTACCAGCCTTTGCTCAGCCAGGCCCGCGCCATCAACCAGTACGCCATCAGAACGCGGGAACAGCTGCTGCGCTACCTTTCGGCGGCTACCTACCACCGGGGCGCGGCGCGCTTCGAGGTCACGCTGCCGGGCCTAGCCGAGGCGCACGAAACCTCGGGCCTGGAATTTTTCCTGTATCTGCTCACCGGCGTTGAGTATGTTGAACTGAAAATAGCCCGGCAGCTTACCCTGGCTCAGCTGGAGGCCCGGGTACATCTTTCAGCCCGCGGAACCGGTCCCGAGCCCGCCGCCCAGCTGCTGGTGCAGGGCGACGTGCCCGATTTTGCGGCATTTCTGCGGCTGATGCAGCAGGCCCGCACCACGGCCCCCACCCGCCTGACCCCCACCTCGGTGCACCTTGCGCTGGGTGGTAAAACCGTGGCCCTGAGCTTGCGCCGGAAGTTGCCGCGCGTGGCCCGGGTGGGCGTGGTGCAGTGGGTGCAGCGGTATTTTCAGAACCTGGACGAGCAGCTGGAACGCTTCTACCTGCTGGACCACGTGCTGCTGCGGCCCGCCGACGATACCGACGCCCCTGCTACGGGCAAACCCGAACCCGGCTTTTTCCAGTACCAGGCCACGCTGGTCTTGCCCTCCTTCACGCGGCGGTTCAGCCTCAAGACCGAAGCCAAGGACCACCGCTCGACCTACTCCTACCGGGAGTATTTCCAACACCTGGTGCAGCAGAATGCTCCGGCCCACCTGCTGGTAAACGTGCTGTGGCTCAGCTATGAGGAACTGCGAGCCTGGGAAACGCTGTACCTGGAGTTCCGGGCGGCCCTGCAGCGCCACAATTCGGCGGCGCGGGTGCAGCCCCAGCAGCAGCTGACGGCTTTTTTACGGCGCCATCTGGCGGCCCACACCTACTAGGCCCGCGCTTCTATGTCCCGGCAGCCCCACGCCATTCAGCAGCTTCGCTTCGAGCTTGCGTCAGATAACTCCCAACTGGCGCCCCGGCTGCAGGACCGAGTCAGCAGCCTGTACCGACACCAGTTGGAGGCGCTGCTTGGGGAAGAATTGTCGCACAACTGCCCGCCCGACCTGCTGCTGACCTTGCCTGAGCTAGTGCTGGACCTGGGAAGCATTGCCGACAGCCAGTTGGAAAACGAGTTGCCGGCCCGGCTGCGGCAGGCCTTATACGCGGCGCTGGGCCCGGAATTGCAGCGCCGGGCCACCCAGGCCCATTTTGAGCCGAAGCAGGCCGCCGGGGCGCTGGGCGTGCTGCCTTTTTTTCTGGCGCACGGCTACTTGCCCTGGCAAACCGACGCCAGCCATTTTTCCCTGGCCGAAGCCGTATTGCAGGCGCTCAACCAGACGCCGGTCGAATTTCGCAGCTTGCTCCGCCGCCTTGGCCAGCAGGAATCGGTGCGGCAGCGGCTGGTGCGACAGCTGCGCCCAGATCATCTGCAGCGCCTGATTGGCCTGCTGGAGCCCACGCACGCGCTGCTGATTCAGGCCTACATTCAGGAAACCATTCGGGCCCAGGAAGCGCAGCGCCTGGCCCCAGTGCGCGACGCCGACCTGCAGCAGGTGGTGTACGAGCTGGTGCTGACCGACTTGCTTATCAGCCGCAGCACGCAGTTCAACCGCCGCACCTTTGTGGAAAGCCAGATTCGGCGGCTGGCGGCCCGCTTCAACCTGACCTTCGAGGGGCTACTGCGCCGCTTGGTCGTCTTGTCGCAGAAGCCGCTGCCGTTTTCGGCCCAATCGTCCTTGCCCGGCATTCTGCGCTCTATTTATCAGGATATTTCGACCAAAGCGCCCAGTAGCCCCACCCCTCCGCACGTCGCGCCGCCCCCGGCCAGTACGGCTGGCCGCCCAGTCGTGGCGGTGGTTACGGAGGCAGCCGAAGCGGCCGCCGCCCCGCTGGAAATGCTGATTTACTTTCTCCGCCACGAGTCGCTGCCTTACTGGGCCGGGGCCCGCCGCACCGCCACCGATCTGCGGGCTACTTTCAGCACCGTGCTGCAGCAGGGGTGGGAAGCGTTGGTGAGTGTGGTGCGCCAGGCCGGTCCCCAACCGGCCGCCGCGACGCTGGCCCGCCGCTTTCCGACCGACCTGCTGCAGCAGGTGGTTCGGCTGGCGGTGCCGGGGCAGGTGCGGCCTTTTCTGGCCGTGCTGGCTGAGCATCGTCAGGTGGCCGCGCTACACTTCGGGGCGGCGGCAGCTCAGCAACAATTATGGGAGAAGTCCTTCCAGTACCTGCTACCCCATAAGCCGACGCCGTTCAACAGTCAGCATTTCAGCCGCTGGCTGGCCCGGCAGTTGTCCGTGGCCGGTCCGGAGCCGGCCGTGCTGGCCGCGGGTGCACAGGCTACGGCAAGCGTTGGGCCACCGACTTTGGGGCCGGCCGCTGGCTCCTTGCAAACCATCAGCCCCCCGGCTGGGAGCCGGAAAGAGCTCCGGGACCAGCCTTTGCCCATTTTGCTTCCTCTCAATACGACAGAGGGCGCTGCGTACGATGCCCTCGGCCGAGAGGTCCTTGTCGCGCCGCAACGCCAGCCGCTGGGTGCCACCGGTATCTTCCCCAGCGGCCCTTATTCAGCGGCCTCCAATCAGGCGCTGGCAAACAGTCCTTTAGCACCTGCTGCCTCCCCGCTGGCAGCCAGGTCTGACGGGCTGGCTCAACCGGCTAGCTTGCCAGCCGGTCAGCGCCCTTCTCCGGCGGCCCCAACCAGCTATTCCAGCTCGGAGCTGCCGGACAGGCACCTAGTGAGTGAGCTTTCGACTGCCCAAATAGCAAACCGCCTAGTACCATCCGCCCTATCAGCGCCCCAGAGTTTGGGGGCCGCTGGCTATGCGGACCGTACCACTGCGGCGCTGGCAGAGCAGCGCCCAAACCAACCGTATGTTGGACATTCGGGAACCTCTTTGGCTGCTACGGCCGGCCACACCGCTACCACCGGATTCTTTCCCGGTCATTCAACCGGGGGTGCGGGTGCCCTATCTCAAGCCAGTCCTGCGGCGGTTGCTTCCGGCACTATAGAGCCCTTTTTCGCAAACGTGGAGTCGGGGAGGTCAGCAGCGGGCTACGCAATGGCCGCTGATTACGGCACGACAGTCGCTGCTAAAGAACTGACCCTAAACCAAGTACCCGGAGCCGGACCGGAACAGCTGCCGCTTCACCAGTGGCCACTCCCGGTAAGCCGCGGCATGGTGCACCAATACCTGCGGGCGGGCGACGCGGTGCTGGTAGCGGCCCGCTTATCGGGCCATGCCATCCGGCAGTTGCTACGTCATCTTATTGAACAAGGCGACGCCGAAACCCTGGCATTTCTGCGTATTTACCCGACTCAGGCGCTGGCGCAGCAGCGCCTCTCGGCGCTGCTCGACTTCGACCTGCTGCTTCGGCTGCGCGACGTGGCACCGGCCCGGGCAAACCGGGCACGGCACCTGTGGGAGCCGGTGGTTCAGGTTTTCGGCACCCAGAACCGGAGCGGAGCTTCTGTCGTAACTCCCCGGCTCCGCCGCCTGGTACAAGCCGTGTATTACCGGTTTACGCTGACCGACCACCGGCTTTCTGCCCCAGCTCAGCAGCGGGAAACCCGCCGGATGGCTGCCGCCCACAACCTGTCGTGGGCGGCTGTGCTGCGCACGATGCGCCAACTGGCTACCCAACATCCCAACCTGGCCCGGGAGCCGCTTTTCAACCAGGTTTTTCTGGTGGCTCCTTCCAGGCCCGCGCCAGCCGCGCCGCGCCCCACGCTTAGTCACTCCGTATTCGTGAGCCCGGGCAGAAAACGGCCGGCGTTTAGCTCCGGGAAGTCGGGTGCCGGCATACCGGCCTCTGCTGCTTCCGCTGCTTCAGCCACTTTCCAGAGCTCGGCCAATGGGTTTCCCAATCCGGCCCCCGCTTACGAGGCAGCTCCCGGCGCGGCTACGGTGCCTCCGCTGCTGACCATTGCCATGCAGGACCTGGTGTTTCACTTCCTGCGCCACGGCCAGCTGCCGTGGTGGCAACCCACGGCCGTAACCTTACCCGAGCTGCGCCGGCATCTGGCCCAGCTCGTGCGGGCGCGGGCGGCTCAAGTTCAGACTTTTTTGGCCAGTCACGCGGCCGAGCCCGCCGTGCGGCAGCGCTTGGCCCAGTTGGCCGATTTTGCTACGCTTACCCAGCTTACAACGGCCACCGGGCCGAGTTCCGGCCGGGGGACGAGTATTCGGCGGGCATTGCTGGCGCTGGAGCAGGCCGTGCCCCACACCTCCCAGTACACCGCGGAGCAGTTCCGGCTTTTTCTCAAGGAAACGTACCTGCTTTTCCACTTCTCCCTGGCCCAATCATCGGCTATACCGGCGCTTCGCGTGGTGCGGCAGCTGGCAGCAAGCTACGGCCTAAGCTGGAAGAGCATGCTGCACCTCATCGACGAACTAAGCCAGCAGCAGCCGGTCCTGGCCGCGGAACCGTTTTTTGCCTGGCTGCTCGGGGCGCAGGAAGCCGAGGAACAACGGCGCCACAACCGCCGCCCGATCATTGCCCGGGCGCGCCAGGCTGCCGCCCAGCCGCCACAGACTACGTCCGGCACACGTCCGGCCTATTCTGCGCTTTATGACGGGCTGGAGCACTACCTGCAAACCGGCAAGCTGCCCCACCCAACGCCCGGCGGCGCGGCCGGGAGCGTAGCCAGCCTCTGGACGACTTTTCTGCGGCCCGCAAACCGGGCCCTGCTACTACGAATCCGGCCGTACCTGACGCTGAGCGTAGTGCGGGAGCGGGTGGCCGGCAGCGTTAGCCAGGACCAGTTTTTTACTCTGCTGCGACGCCTGTATCCGGTGCATTTCCGCATTCTGGCCGCCCCGCTGCACGACTGGCTGGCCCTGGCTGCACAAGGTGTGGTGCGCCTGGGCAGCCAAGCGGCGGCGCTATGGGAACTGGTACTGACGGCGGTGGAAACCACGGCGGCGGCCCGCTTTCATACCGAGCTGCTGCTGAGCCGCCTGTTGGCCGCCGAAACCACGCTGGGGAAGCAGCAGGCGCCAGCGGCGCGCGGGGCTTCGGTAGCGGGCATCATCCTGCGGCAGGCGGGCCGGGCCGGACTACCGTTCCGGAGCCGGCTGCCGGCGCTGCTGCAACACCTGGACACCACGGCCCGCCTGGCCGACCGGCAGAAGGCCGCCGCGGCAGTGGCTCCGGCAACGGTAGAAGCGCCCGAAGTACCGGCCCTGGCCACGGCTTATATTACCAATGCCGGGCTGGTGCTGCTCTGGCCGTTTCTGACCATGCTCTTCGACCGGCTGGGCTACCTCGAAAACCGCCAGTTTAAGTCAATTGAGGAGGCGTACCGGGCCGTGCATCTGCTGCAATTTCTGGCTACCGGGGCCGAAGATTTTCCCGAGTACATGCTGGTGCTCAACAAGCTGCTCTGCGGCGTGCAACAAACCCAGCCCGTGGTGCGGGAACTAGCCCTGACCGACGAGGAAAAAGAAACCGGCCACGGCTTGCTCGGGGCCGTTATCAGCCGCTGGGAAATTTTAAAGAAAACCAGCGTGGCGGGCTTGCGCGAGACTTTTCTGGCCCGCAACGGCCGCCTTGACTGGCAGGACGACAAAGTATTACTCACCGTGGAAACCAAGGCCTTCGACATGCTGCTCGACCAGCGTCCCTGGTCCATTGCCGTTATCCGCCTGCCCTGGATGCAGCTTCCTCTTTACGTAACATGGCGCTAACCTCTACCCTTTCTCCGACGGCCGTGGCTGCCACCGGGGCTACCCTGGCCCGGGAGCTCGACTGGCTCACGCACGTACTTGAAGCCCGCCTGCACCACTTTTTCGAGAACAGCACCGACCCGCTCCCCGTGTTCCCGGCCCCGGAGCTTGTCATGCCCGACGACTTCTACGCCCAGCTCGTCAGCCGGCACGCGCTGGCCTGGGCCGACCGGCTGGTACTAGCCCTGGCCCTGGCGCCCCACCTGCGGCCCCAGGCGCTGGACGCGCTGTTTATCCGCAACAGCACCTACGACCGGGGCTTTACCGAGTTTGGGGGCCTGAAAGGCAAAAATCATAGCGGCTTTCTGCCCACTGGCGAAACAGCGCTGTTTCTGCTGGCTGGGCCCGACCTGGCTCAGCGTCTGACCTACCACAGCACCCTCTGGCACCATTCGCCGCTGGGCCGGGCCCAACTCGTGCAGCTAGGCACCACCGAAGCCGGGGAGCCGGCCCTAAGCGGGGCCCTCACGGTACCGGCCGATACGCTGGCCTTGCTCACGACCGGGCAGCCGCCCCGCCCCGACTACAGCCCCGACTTTCCGGCCAAGCGCGTCAGCACCACCCTGGAGTGGACCGACCTGGTGCTGGACCACCACGTGCAGGAACAGCTGCTAGAAATGCGGGTGTGGCTGGAAAACCAGGACGAGCTGCTGCGACGCCCCCACTTGCGCCGCCACCTCAAGCCGGGCTACCGGGCTCTGTTTTACGGCCCGCCCGGCACGGGTAAAACCCTTACGGCCTGTTTGCTGGGCAACATCACCGGCCACGAAGTCTACCGCATCGACCTGTCGATGGTCGTGTCGAAGTTTATCGGGGAAACCGAGAAAAACCTGGGCCGGGTGTTTGATCTGGCCGAGCACCGCCGCTGGATCCTGTTTTTTGACGAGGCCGATGCCCTGTTTGGCAAGCGCACCGCCACGTCCTCGTCCAACGACCGGTATGCCAACCAGGAAGTGGCCTACCTGCTGCAGCGCATCGAGGACTTTCCCGGCATCATCGTGCTGTCGTCGAACCTGAAAGCCAACCTCGACGAAGCCTTTGCCCGCCGCTTCCAAGCCATGATTCACTTTCTGGCTCCCAAACCTACCGAGCGGGAACGGCTCTGGCGCCAGGCCTTTGCCGCCCCGCTGCAGCTAGCCGACGACGTGAATTTTCGCGACCTGGCCGAAGAGTACAGTCTTACCGGCGGGGCCATTATTAACGTGCTGCGCTACTGCGTGCTCCACACCCTGCAGCCGGCCCGGTCCATTACCCGCGCCGACATTGTGCGGGGCGTGCAACGCGAAGTAGCCAAGGACGGCAAAACTCTTTGATTATGCTTGTTGCTCCCCAAGCAGTACGTTTCCAACGGGCCCGCCAAGTTGCCCGGTTACCTTTAGCGACCTAGCCTCGTGAAGCAGCTTTTCTCGGCAGCCAATTCTTACTTCAGCGCCCGATTCCTGGCGGTGCTGCTGGCCTTTATTATCGGGCTCAACGGGCTGGCTTTCTATAGCAGTCAGCGGCCTGCCCGCGCCCAGCAGCCGGCTGTGGCTCCGGCCTCGGCAGCTTTCACGGCCACACCCCCGGGCAGTTTATTCGATTTTCAGCAGTACGACCGGCTCGACCAGCAGCGCCTGGCTCACGACACAGTGTACCAGGCCCGGCCCCGGCCCCACAGCCCGGTGCGCTATCAGCTGCGCCGGGGCGCTACCGTGTTTGGCTGGCACCCCTACTGGATGGACAACGCCTACGTCAACTACGATTTCAACCTGCTTACCTACGTGGCATTTCACGGCTACGAGGCCACCCGGAAAGGCGAGCTTACGGAGCCCCCGCGCGGCGACTTCGACGGGCTGCTGCGGTCCGCCCACCGCATGAATCCGCACTGCAAAGTGCTGCTCAGCGTGGCGTACCGCGAAACGGAGGCTGATACCCTGCTCTTCAGCGCCGACAGTGTCGCTACGGCGGCCCGCAACCAACTGGTAGAAAACGTGGTAGATGAGGTGCTGGCCCAGAATGCCGACGGTGTAAACCTGAATCTGGATTTCGCTCTACCCGCTGCCACCTGGACGCCCCAAACCCGCCAGCAGCTGGTGCAGGAAAGCAAGCAACTGGCCAAGCGCCAACAGGCCTGGCAGCAAAAGCGCGACTCGCTGGGTCCCGCTCTGGCGGCCCTCAACCACGCCCAGGTGATGGTGCTGCTGGCCCAGGGCTCCCTGGATGCGGCCCGCAAATACCTCAACCAGCGCACCGAGCAGCTAACCACCAAAACCGCTGATTTGCAGAAGGAAATGCAGCGCCTGTCCACTGAACTGAACCGGCAAGCTCAGGAATATGTGGACCTGGGTCTGCGCAAACAGCCCCTCACGGCCAAAAACCAGCAGCTGCCCAGCCAGAAGAAAAAACTGGAGCGCCGCAAGAAGTGGCCCGCTATGGTGCGGCTCAACTACCAGAAAAAGCTGCTGCGCTACCGTCAGGATTCGACGCTGCTGGTGGCGTATGGCTTGCAGCTACAGCAACACCGCCAAGACGTGGCTGCCTACCGCCAACAGATGGCTGCTTACAGGCAAAGCCTGACTGACCGTGGCACGCTGGCAGGTCAGCGGCAGGCGGCCCAGGCAGCCCTCAGTCGGGCTGCGCTCGACTCGGCCTATAAGGAGCAGGAAGTAGAGCAACTGGCGGCCAGTTATGCCCGGCGCAAAGCGGCCTACAAAGCCGACTCGGCCGTAGTAGCCCAGGACCAGGTCGCGCTGGACCAGTTGCTGACGCAGGCCGCCGCCGACTCGGCTACCTACGCCCAGCAGCTGCCCCAGCGCCTGCAAACCCAGCAGGCCCGGGCCGGGCGCCTGCGCTCCTTCGTGGCTGATCTGGCGATGAGCCTGCGCCAGGAAGACTCCTCATTTGTGCTCACGCTCAGCCTGCCGGCCGTCGACGCGGCCGGCACCTACTCCCACTTGCAGGTGCTGACCAAAGTGGTGGACTTGTTCGTTATCAAGCCTCACGACTACACCGCCGGCCAGTTGCCGCCCGGCCCTATCATGCCGCTGAAGCCCACGCCCCAATCGGGCGGGCACGCAGTCAGCACCTCCGTGAAGTATTACCTGAACCAGGGGGTGCTGCCCGGCCAACTGCTGGTAACTTTTGCCCACCTCAATAAGGTATGGCCCCAGGCCAATCAATTGCCGTCCCGCTTGCTGGGAGCCGCCGGGCAGGACCAGGCACCCTTCCGCTACCTGACCAACAGCGTATTCTGGACTCAGAACACCCTGCTCGCGCAGCCCGACAGCACCACGCTCGGCACCTTGACGGATTTGCGAAAAATGCAGGCCTGGGTGGAGGATTCGGCTACACTGGGCCCCAAGTACTACTGGATAACCAAGCAGCACCTGGCCGGCGTGGGCATCTGGGCCCTGGGCTACGACAACAGCGACGACCAAACCTGGAACCTGCTACGGGAACGGTTTGGCGTACCTATTGCCGAACCCCTGCTCGACCAGGTTCTGCACGTGCTGCTGCTGTCGGTGGCAGTGCTGGTGGCGTTCTTCCTGTTTGGGCTGGCCTTGGCCCTGGCCTTGCGGGCCTACGCCATTGTGCCCAACCCGACGCTGTTTGCTACCATCTGCGTACTCATTGTGCTATGCGTGGCCAGCCTGGGCCTTTACCTGTGGTTTATTGATGAGCTCGACTTTTCCTCTACCCAGCTGCCCTGGATTCTGGCTATGGCCGGCCTGTGGCTGCTGGTCTTCATCGGCTTTGTGTACAGCCGCTACTGGCGCCAGCAGGTATTGCCCTAATCAGCCGCCACTGACTTACTCTACCGTAGCCGTGTCGGCCAGCATGCTCACGGCCGCCACGACCAGCCGGGTCAGGTAGATACCCACCAGGCACAGCACGAAGAGCAACACCTTGAGGGTGGTTTCGTTGTGGTGCAGCTCCTGCACAATCCGCTCGTAGTTGACCGTGGATATTTCCAGCAGCTCGCGCAGGCCCGTGGAGAGCAGCAGCGCCACAATCAGGGCCCCAAACAACCACAGAAACTCCCGCAAAAAGGACTGCTTCAGGTTGGCCAGAAAGTCTTTCATATAGTGATACTAAGAAGTAGTGAATGGCGGGCGCTAGGCTCCCCAATCAGCTGCTTTCGTGTTCCATTTCTTCATTATAGCCTTCATCGGGCTCGGCGGTGGGCGAAAGCACCAGCGGCGAGGTGGCTTCCGGGGCCGGTGCCCCAATGGGATGCTGCGTCATCCAGTGCTGGGCCCGCAGGTGCACCTGCTGATCAACTGGCCGGGCGGCCAGGGCGTTGAGCAGCGTAGTTACCTCAGCGGGCCGGTCAAAGAATCCATACTTGGCGCGCACGTACTGCTGAAACAATTGCTGCATTCGCAAGGTAGTGTTCAGCAGCTGAGTGTACTGCTCCAACTCCGCGGTGTGCTGCCGCCACTGCTGCAGGCCCGCAAAGTCGGCGGCCCGAAGGTTGGCTCCCAGCTGATTAGCTAAGAGCTGCTCCAACTCCTGCACCCGCGCGTCGGAGGCGGGCAGGTGGCTGCGCACGAACAGCAGGGCATGCTCCAGCCGGTTCAGGTCGGTGGTAGCGTGGCCCAGCAGGTTTTTGTGCATCCAGTGCTCGGCCTGCACTTCGTAGCGGGCATCTCCTGGCTTTTCACCTAGGCCGCTTAAAATCCGGTTTACCTCAGCGGGCCGATCGAAGAAAGTAAACTGCTGCTGAACATACGCTTTGAATCTTTCCTGCACCTGCATCGTGGTGTGGAGCCGCTGCGCGTAGGCCAGCAGGCGGCTGGTTTGCTGCCGCCAACTTTGAATCAGCTCAAAATCGGCTTCCTCAATCCGGAATAGCTGCTGCGCCTGCAAAGCGGGCACCAGTTCCCGCACCCGCTCGTCGGCCCGATTCAGATCAGCGTGGATCGAGCCCAGCGCATTGCCGATTTGAGCTAGGTCCAGCACGGCGTGCTTGAGCATAAACCCGAGCTTGATTACTTCGCGGGAATCCGCATTCATCCTGACGATATCGATATACTCGCGCACTACCAGATGCTGCGAGTGGCCGGCAAAGAAAGTCAGTAGCTCCTGGGCCTTACCAACGGTCAGCTTCAGCTTGCCGGCTTCCATGGCGGGCCCGGCTTGCTTCCGCACCTCTTCCCGAGCCAGCTCGATTTTGGCGCCTATTTTCCCAACGTTAAAGCCAAAGGTGCCCGGGTTTACGCCCGCATACGCCAAGGCACCGCGGGTAGCCTGCTTTTTAAAGCGGTAGTCGTCTGAATCCTCGTCTTCCGTCCGGAGCTTGCCAAAAAAGTGTTCCTGGGTTATATTTTGCTTGGTCTTGGCATTATCGGTACCCGTCCGCCACTGGTGTTTTTCCTGCAAGGCTATAAACGTCTGGCTCAACTCGTTACGCTTGGCCTCAATAGCGGCTAGCTCGATGTTGCGCTCATCGGCCACGAAGCGCCCGTACTCGTTGTAAAATTCGTCGTTGGTGGCGCTCAGTACCTCCTTCAGGTCGAGTTGGTTGTAACGAATCTCGTACACGAAGGGTCGGTTGCGCCAGCTCGTACCCGTTTTGCTCTGGATATGGTCGCGGGAACCTTCACTGGTAATGTCAATCCAGGCAATCTGGTTGTCCCCATCCGCGGCCACAATATCGGGGCGGGTGTGGCCGGAAGCATGCTGCTTAATAATGTCCAGACCTTCCAGCCGGGCACTCAATTCATTGTTTACCAGGGTTTCAATGGCGTACCCAAAGCGGGCATAAATGATTTTCATGGCCTCCTCGGGTTCCGCCGAATACTGATTAGCCGCCTTATACCACTGCTGCAAATGCTTGTCCGGGGCGTGTTCGAATGCCCGCCACTGCAGGGCCAGCGCCCGGGCCCGATCCACGGCTTTGTCAATGACATCCACGATACGGTCAATGCGAGCCTGGTAGGTATTCTTGTCCTTCTGCGCCGCTGTCGTCGGGTACGAATACGGCTTACGCTGCACCACCGCCCCCGAGGTAGGCGTCGTTGCCAGCACGGCGGTCGGCTGTTCAGCGCGGAGCTGCGCGGCTTTGGCGCCCATTACGTCGGCCTCGTGTTCCAGGCCGGTCTCGTCGTTGACGGGCACGCCGGCCTGCAGCTGGCGGGTCGCCTGCACCCGCCCCTGCTTCTGCTGCACCACGTGCCAGGCCTCGTGGGGCAAGTGCTGCTCCTGGCCCGGGGCCAAGTGAATGTCTGAGCCCTGGGCGTAGGCGTGGGCCTGCAGCTGGGCCGGCGTACGGGAGTTGTAATGCACCCGCACCTCGTCCAGGGAGTGGCCCGAGAGGCTTTCCACCCCCGCCTTGAGCCCATCGGGCAGGCCCGTCCGGTTTTCCTTTCTCTGCAGCGCTGGCGCGGGCCGGGCAGCCAGAGAATGGGCTGGGCGCTGCACCAGGGGCTGTGGAGCCTTCGGCTGGGCCACGGCCGGATGACTTATTCCCTGGCTTGCTTTCCGGGGCTCATCGGTACTGGCCGGGGCGGCCTCACGACCGGGACCTGAAGGAAGCTTTTGTTTCATACGCTAACTATTCGATACTACACAGTTATAATTAGCCGCCTCCCTTGCTGGTTAAACTTACGCCGAATAATGGCGCCGCGCAATATAGCTAGTCACGAAAGCCGAAAGCGTGGTTCCCCTCGGCTCACTGCCAAGGAAAACCACGCTTTCGGACGGGTTGGCTGTAACCCGGAATTAAATCTTCTCGGGCAACAGGGTTGCTTCGGGGTAGTTGCCGAGTACGGGCTGGGCCGGGGCACCTTCGGTTACGGCTTCTACCAGCAGCTTACCACCCACAAACGCGCCTTTCCAGGACTCGCCCAGGCCGCCAAACACCTCTTCCCGGTCGCCGCGGGAGCGAAGTTTGTTGACGCCCATTTTGAAGGCCCGCACTTCTTTGGCGGTACGCTGGGCCCACTTCTCGTCGTCGGAGGCCAGGGCGCCGACCAGGGCGCCGTTGCTGATGTTCATTTCGCCCACCAGCTCCTCAACCCGGTCGACGAGCACGATGGAGTCGATGGGGCCGAAGGGTTCCTTGAAGTACAATTCGCTTTGCCGGGGCAGGTTCACGAGGGCCCGCGGGGCGCGGTAGGCACTCATATCCTGGCCGGGCAAAAACAGGCTCTCGTCGAGCTTGCCTTCAAAAATGGGCGTCGCGCCGGTTTTAAGGGCATTTTCGTAGAGCCGGTCGAGGTCTTCGGCCTGGGTTTTATTGATAACCGGGCCAAAGGCCAGCTCGGGCAGCTTGTCGTCGGGGTTGTCGACCAGGGTGGGGTTGCCTACTTTCAGGCTCTTGACGGCCTCCCAGTAAGTTTCCAGGAATTGCGGAAACAGATTGCGCTGCACCACGAAGCGCACGTAGGCCGTGCAGCGCTGCTTGCCGTAGTCGTAGCCCTTCTTGAGCTGGTCGGCCAGGCTCTGCCAGTCGCTGTAGTTCCAGATGCCGTAGGTGTTTACGCCTTCCATTTCCAGCATGTAGCGTTTGTGCTCCTGGCTCAGGGCGTCGGCAATGTTGCGGCCGTTGTAGCGCCCCCCCACGAAGCTGAGGCAGTCCACGGCTTCGTTTTTCACCAGCACGTCGCTCAGCTCCCCGCCGGGGCCACTGACCAGCGTGACGGGCAGACCGCAGCGGCGAGCAATGGCGAAGGCGAAGCTCAGGGAAATAAAGCCGCCGTCAGTGGGCGTTTTGGCAATAACCGAGTTGCCGCACAAAGCCTGCACCAGCACCGCGTGCAGGAGTACCGAATGGGGGTAATTCCAGGAGGCAATATTGGAAACCAGGCCCAGCGGCGTGCGGGAGCCCAGCATTTCCTCGATATTATCCACGTACCACTGCACGCCCTCGATGGCGCGGTCAATGTCGGTGAAGCCCAGCTTGTAGGTTTTGCCGATTTCCCACATCAGCAGCTTGCCCACCAGCTCCACGTGGGGGCGCAGCTGGTTGAGGCATTCCTGCACCTTGTGGCGGCGCTCATCCAGGTCGGTGGCAGCCCAGGCGGCAGACTCTTTCTTGGCAAACTGCACAGCCTGAAGGGCCTGCTCCCGGTTCAGCATGGGCATGGCAGCCAGCTGGGTACCGTCGATGGGCGAGGTAAACTCGCGGGGCGTGCCGGGCTGCTGCCACTGGCCTTCCATCAGGTTCTGAAACTTACCGTCCGGGGTGAAAATTTCGGGCGTAATCTGCTTAACCTGATTCAGCAACGAGCCGAATTCTACCGCGGGCGAAATGATTTTGGGCATGAAAGAATGTGTGATGATGGTGGATTGGACCGGGCGGGTGGGAGCAGATAAGCGGAATTTGGTTTGTAAAAGCCGCGAACTAAGAAAGTTGTTTGGTTTTACTTAGGCAACCTTGGCCGTAGCCGGGCCCTGCTCCTGCTCCATGCAGGCCACTAGGTCATCGACCATGCTGGACGAGCCGATAAAGAGCGGGGCGCGCTGGTGGTAGTCGGTGGGCACGATGTCCAGGACGGCCTCAGTCCCGGCCAAGGCCTTGCCCCCAGCTTGCTCAATAAGGAAAGCCAGCGGGTAGCCTTCATAGAGCAGGCGCAGCTTGCCGTTGAGGTTTTTGGCCGTGGGCGGGTACAGATAAATGCCGCCCTTGAACAGGTTACGGTGGTAGTCGGCCACCAAGGAGCCGATGTAGCGGCCAGAGTAGCGGCGCTCCTTGCACTCGGTCAGGTAGCAGCGCACCCACTCGGGGTAGTCGAGCCAGTTGCCTTCGTTGCAGGAAAAGGTGGTGCCCTGCTCGGGGATTTTCACCCCGTCGTGGGAAAGGAAAAACTCGCCCAGTGAATTTTCATACGTGAAGCAGGCCACGCCGTGCCCGGTGCTATACACAAGCATGGTGCTGGAGCCGTAGAGAATGTAGCCGGCGGCCACCTGCTTGCGCCCGCCCTGCAGGAAGTCTTCCCGGGTGGCCTTGGTGCCCATCGGCGAGACGCGGCGGTAAATGCTGAAAATGGTGCCGATGCTGACGTTGACATCGATGTTGGAGGAGCCGTCCAGGGGGTCCATGGCCACCACGTAGCGGCCCTGGTCGTTGCCGGTGTGGATGATTTCGTCGTCCTCCTCAGAGAGAATAGCGCAGGCCTCGCCCCCGTTTTTCAGGGCCCGGATAAAGCGGATGTTGGCTACCACGTCGAGCTTCTGCTGCTGCTCGCCCTGCACGTTCTGGGCGCCGTAGTTGCCGGTAATGTCCATCAGGCCGGCCCGGTTGATTTCCCGGTTCACGATTTTGGCGGCCAAGGCAATGTCGCGCAGCAGCTGGCTCAGCTCCCCGGTAGCAAAGGGAAACTCAGCCTGTTTGCGCATGATATAACGGTCCAGCGTGGTCCCGACGGGGCTGGCAAGTGTGTTTTCGTTAGGAGCACTCATGGGTGAGGTCAGAAAGTGGGCGAGTAAGATTAGGGCAATAGGCTAGCGTACCGCCTTTTTGCGGGCGGTGTGAAACTGGCAGAAACTTGTTTTTGGGAGCAGGAAGCGGGTTTCGGACACGAAGCACGGCCAAAGCTAGCCATACTAATCTGCTTGGTGTGGAAACGTTTGCACAAGCCAGGTTTTACCTGACACGGGTCGGCATTCCTTGTGGTTACGAAGTAGGGGCTCCTGCCCCACCCTGGTTTGACCCTGCCACAGCGAAGTCAAACCAGGGCTGCAGGGGCATTAGCTTTTGGCTTCGGGCTGCTTCTGGCTTTGCCAGAGCACAACCTGCCAGCCTTTCTTGGCGTCTTTCACCTGCACCACCACGTATTTGAGGTGGGCAATGTTGGGCGTACCGTCGGGCTTATTGGGCTGGTAGATGGTGATGGTGCCATTGACCACGGCGGCTTTACCGTCATTGTAGGCGCGCACGTTCAGGGCTTCCACGTCAATCTTGTCGTAGACGCTCTTGCCGTCCCGAATGGACTGGATGTAGTCGGTTTTGCCGTTCTGCTTGCCGTTGGAGTGGGTATACACCAGGTCGTCGGCAAAGGCCTTTTCCAAAAAGGCGTAGTCCTTTTTCACCTGAGCCTCGAAGCGCTGCCGCTCCAGGGCTTCCACTTCTTTGGCAGCGGCCATATCTTTCTTATTGGTCGAAGTTTGGGCAAAAGCCGCCACGCCGAGTACGAGCAGCAGGGCAAACGTGAGGAGTCGTTTCATGGGGTTGGAGGAGCTAACGGACTAAGCTTCGAGGTCAATTTTCTTCATGCGGGGCGCCAGGAAGTGCATCAGCACCCAGGCCAGCAGGTAGGCCGCGCCACAAATCCAGAACATGATGAAGTAGGCCTTATCGAGCTGGCCAATGCTTTCATAGTGCACGAACATGCGCTTCTGCACCAGGGCTGTGAGGGCAATGCCGCCCAACCCACCGGCCATGCCACCAATCCCGGTTACGGAGGCTACGGCCCGCTTGGGGAACATATCCGAGACGGTAGTGAAGATGTTGGCGCTCCAGGCCTGGTGAGCAGCGGCGGCAATGCCGATTACCAGCACGGCCAGCCACATATCTACTTGCCCAAGCTTCTGGGCAAATACAATCGGGAACACGCACAGGGCAATGAGCAGCATCGAGGTCTTGCGGGCCTTGAATGCCGGCCAGCCGTTCTTGATGAAGTTCAGCGGAATCCAGCCGCCCCCGATGCTGCCCACGCTCGACAGAATGTACACCACCGCCACGGGCAACGACACGGCCGTGCCTTTCAAACCATACTGCTTGTTGAGGAAGTCGGGCAACCAGAACAGGTAAAACCACCAGATCGGGTCGGTCAGGAACTTGCCCAGTACGAAGGCCCAGGTCTGGCGAAAGGTCAGCAGCTTAAACCAGGATACTTTCGGCTCGGTTTCGATGGAGGCTGCGGCCAAATCATCGACGTCGGAGTGGATGTAGTCGAATTCGGCTTTGGTTAGCTTGGCGTGGCGGGCCGGCACTTCGTAGAGGGCAAACCACAGCACCAGCCACACGAACCCGAAGGCGCCGGTGATAATAAAAGCCCATTTCCAGCCAATGGATTCGGCAATCAGCGGCACCGACAGGGGGGCAATAATGGCCCCCACGTTGGAGCCGGAGTTGAAAATACCGGTAGCCAGGGCCCGTTCCTTCTGCGGAAACCATTCGGCCGTGGTTTTGATGGCGGCGGGAAAGTTGCCGGCCTCCGTGACGCCCAGAAACGCCCGCGCCACGCTAAAACCCAGCGTGCTGCTCACAAAGGCGTGGCCAATAGCGGCCAGACTCCATAGAAAGGTCGACAGCGCGTAGCCCATCTTGGTGCCGAGCTTGTCGATAACCCGGCCCACACCCAGCATCCCGAGCGAATACGCCAGCTTAAAGGCAATTTCGATGTTGGCGTAATCGCCCGAGTTCCACTTGAACTCAACTTCCAAATACGGCTTGAGCAGGGAAATTACCGCCCGGTCGAGGTAGTTGACCGTGGTGGCAAAGAAGACCAGCGAGCAGATGGTCCAGCGGTATTTACCGATGGTGGAGTTTTCCAGCAAGGGTGAGTTGGGCGCGGCTGGGGGGATAACCGGAGCTGTTTGCATCACGAGGCGCGAGAGGTGAGAAATTGCATGAGCGGCGCAATACGCGGCGCGATGACGGCCACGTCATCGGCACCTTTAAAAAGCTGGGAGCCAATCCCAACCACATTTACGCCGGCCCCAAACCATTCGGTGAGGCTGGCCTCGGTGGGCTCTACCCCGCCGGTTACCATGAGCTTCACGCCCGGCATGGGCCCGCGCAGACTCTTAATAAAATCAGGGCCCAGCACGTTGCCGGGGAAGATCTTGACCAAGCCCGCGCCCAACTGCGTGGCATTATAGACCTCGGTCAGCGTCATGGCGCCGGGCACCCAGGCTACATCGTGACGGCGGCAGGCCTCGGCCACGTCGGTAGTCATAATGGGCTGCACCACGAAGTCGGCGCCGGCGCTGATGAACTGCTCGGCCTGGGCGGCGGTGTAGATGGTGCCGATGCCCAAAAGCATTTCCGGCAGATGCTCCCGCACGAAGCGCTGCAGCTGAGCGAACACCTCGAAGGCATTGGCGCCGCGGTTCGTGAATTCAAAGACGCGGACGCCACCTTCGTAGCAGGCCTGCACCACACCTTGGGCATAGGCCGCGTCGGCATGGAAAAAGACCGGTACCAAAGGTGCCTGCAGCACGCGCTCCAGCACTTCCGCAGAAGAGTATTGGGACATTGTTTAGTTGTTAGTTGTTGGTTGTCAATTGGTAGTTATCGATTTTCAGTTATTGGTTGTATAAGCAGGGCGCCCTAACAACTGACAACGAACAATCCACAACTAAAAACCAACTTACCGGAGCAGGCGCCCCGAGGTATTGCCTTTCACGACTTCGTCGACTTCGGCCTTGGTAGCCAGGTTGAAGTCGCCGTGAATGGTGTGCTTGAGGGCGGAAGAAGCCACCCCGAAGGTCAGGGCCTGCTGCTGGTCGTTGGTGGTGAGGGAGCCGTAGATGAAGCCCGCAATGAAGGCGTCGCCGCCACCGATACGGTCCACGATGGGCACGATGTCGTAGCTGGGGCTTTCCACGAAGTTTTGGCCGTCGTAAAGAATGCCTTTGAGCTGGTTGTGGGAAGCACTCAGGGTTTCGCGCCGGGTCGTGATGACCTGCTTCACGGTGGGAAAGCGGGCAATCAGTTGCTCGGCCATCGAAGTAAAGCTATGTTGGGCACCTTCTTGCGGTACAATGCCGAATAAATCCTCGGAATCGTTTTCGGAAGCCACGATGACGTCGCAGCCTTCGACCAGCCCAGGCATTACGTCTTGAGCTTTCTGGCCGTACTGCCACAGGTTGCGGCGGTAGTTCACGTCGCCTGAGACGGTGATGCCGAGGCGGCGGGCCGTTTGGATGGCGTCTTTGCAAGCCTGGGCCGCCGAGGCCGAAATGGCAGGTGTGATGCCCGTCCAGTGAAACCAGCTGGCATCTTTCAGGATTTCCTCCCAGTTGAAATCCTCGGGCCGCAGGTTGGCAAAGGCCGAGTCGAACCGGTCGTAAACCACCTTGCTGGGCCGCATCGAGGCGCCTACTTCCAGAAAGTACAAGCCCAGCCGCTCGCCGTGAAACACGGTGTGTTCCATATTCACGCCGTAGCGCTGAAAGTGCTGGGTAGCGGCCTGGCCCAGCTCGTTGGCCGGAAAGCAGGTGACGTGAGCCGCGGGCATGCCCAGCTGGGTCAATGACGCGGCCACGTTGGCTTCGCCACCGCCGTACGTGGCCTCGAAGGTGGCGGTTTGGGTTAAGCGGTAGTTCAGCGGCGGCGAGAGCCGCAACATGATTTCGCCGAACGTTACTACCTGCTTCATCTAGGGGTCGTTGAGAGTAGAGGATTAGGAAAGAGCGGGCCAACCGGTCGGCGGGCCCGCCGCAAGCTAGGCTTTCTCGGCTACACCGGCAGCTTCTACCGGCTCAGCCTGCTTGGCAAAGCCGAAGTAGCCCTGGGCGTTGTGGAAGCAGATATTTTGCACCATCGTGCCTACCAGCTCCAGGTCATCGGGCAGCTCACCGTTTTCCACGTCGTTGCCCAGGATGTTGCACAGAATGCGGCGGAAATACTCGTGGCGCGGATACGAAAGGAAGGAGCGCGAATCGGTGAGCATGCCCACGAAGCGGCTCAAGAGGCCCAGGTTCGACAGGGCGTTGATTTGCCGCTCCATGCCGTCTTTCTGGTCCAGGAACCACCAGCCCGAGCCGAACTGCAGCTTACCTGGCACGGTGCCGTCCTGGAAGTTGCCAATCATGGTGGCAAACAGCTCGTTATCGGCCGGATTCAGGTTGTAGAGAATGGTCTTAGCCAGCTTGTCCTGGGTGTCGAGCCGGTCCAGGAACTTGCTCATGGCCTGGCCCTGCGAGAAGTCGCCGATAGAGTCCCAGCCCGTGTCGGGGCCGAGCTGGCGCAGCTGGCGGGCGTTGTTGTTGCGCAAGGCGCCTACGTGATATTGCTGGGTCCAGCCCTTTTCCCAGTCGAGCTCCGCCAGGAATACCAGCATGGCCGACTTGAACTGCAGGATTTCGCTTTGCTCCAACGTTTCGCCGCCACGCACTTTGCCGAAGATGCGGCTGATGTCGGCGTCGGTGTAGTCGGCGGCGTATATCTGCTCCAGGCCGTGGTCCGACAAGCGGCAGCCCAGGGCGGCAAAGTAGTCGTGGCGCACGCGCAGGGCCGTGAGCAGATCCTGGTAGCTCAGGATTTCCACGGCCGCCGAAGCACCCAGTTTGTCTAGGTAGGCGTTGTAGCCCGCGGGGTCTTCCGGCGACATGGCCTTATCGGCGCGGAACGTAGGCAGCACCTGCACGTTGAAGTCCGAGGCGGCCAGGGCGCGGTGGTGCTCCAGGGCATCCGACGGGTCGTCGGTGGTGCACAGGGTCTGCACATTCATCTTGCGCAGCAGGTTGCGCACCGAGTACTCCGGGGTGCGCAGCAGGGCCGAGCAGTGGTCGTAGATGCGGCGGGCCGACTCCTTGTTGAGCAGCTCCGTGACGCCGAAGTAGCGCTGCAGCTCCAGGTGGGTCCAGTGGTAGAGCGGGTTGCGCAGGGTGTAGGGCACAGTTTCGGCCCACTTCTCAAACTTTTCCCAGTCCGACGCGTCGCCGGTGATGTAGCGCTCATCGATGCCGTTGGTGCGCATGGCCCGCCACTTGTAATGGTCGCCATAGAGCCAGATTTGCGTCAGGTTCTCAAACTGCTTGTCGTTGGCAATCTGGTCGGGCAGCAGGTGGTTGTGGTAGTCGATGATAGGCTGCGGGGCCGCAAACTGGTGGTACAGGGTGCGGGCCGTTTCGGTCTGCAGCAGGAAATCCGCGTCGAGGAAAGGCTTTTTCATAATCACAGGGCCGGGTGGGAAGTCGGCTTATAAGAGTGTGGTCGGGTTACAAAGGCAAAGAAAAGCTCCGGGGGTAGAGGCGCGTCCTGAACTCTCCTGGTAGTCAGTGGTTGTTCGTTGTGAGTTGTCAGTTGTTAGGATCAGACACCAGCCCTACCTAACAACTGACAACTCACAACGAACAACTATCTACAAAGAAACGCCGCGTTTCCAGGGAATGAAGTCGGTTTGGCCGTGGCGCACGGCGGCTACTTCCTCGCCGCTGGCGACGCGGATGACGTAGTCCAGAATCCGTTCCCCGGCCTGCTCGATGGTTTCTTCCCCGTCGATAACCGTTCCGGTGTTGATGTCGATAATATCGGGCATGCGGTTGGCCAGGGCCGTGTTGCTCGAAATCTTTACCACGGGCGCAATCGGGTTGCCGGTGGGCGTGCCCAGGCCAGTGGTAAAGAGTACGATGTTGGCCCCCGACCCTACCTCAGCGGTGGTCGACTCCACGTCGTTGCCGGGCGTGCAGAGCAGGTTCAGGCCGGGCTTGGTCACCAATTCGGGGTAATCCAGCACGGCTACTACCGGCGAAGAACCGCCCTTGCGCGCCGCCCCGGCCGATTTCATGGCGTCGGTAATCAGACCGTCGCGGATGTTGCCCGGCGAGGGGTTCATGTCGAAGCCCGAGCCCACAGCTACCGCCGATTCGCCGTAGGCCTTCATCAGGGAGCTAAACCGCTCGGCCGTCGGCTGGTCTACCGAGCGGTCCACCAGTTCCTGCTCTACGCCGCAAAGCTCGGGGAACTCAGCCAGGATAACCGAGCCACCGAGGGCGACCAGCATATCCGACACGTGCCCCACGGCGGGGTTGGCCGAAATGCCGGAGAAGCCATCCGAGCCGCCGCACTCCAGGCCAATGGTCAGCTTGCTCAGGGGAGCGGGCTGGCGGTGCTGGGCGTTGGCCTGCATGAGGCCGGCGAAGGTCTGGCGCAGCGCGGTGCTAATCAGGGCCTCTTCGGTCCCAATTTTCTGCTGCTCCAGAATGTAGAGCGGCTTGTAGAACTGGGGGCTGCGCTTGTTGATTTCGTCCTGCAGCATGCTCACCTGCGCGTTCTGGCACCCCAGGCTCAGGACCGTCGCGCCGGCCACGTTGGGGTGGGTGATGTAGCCGGCCAGCAGGCCGCAGAGCGTCTGGGCATCCTGGCGGATTCCGCCGCAGCCGCCTTCGTGCTGCAAAAACCGCACGCCATCCACGTTGGGAAACAGGCGGGGCTTCTGGCGGCTGGTTTCGGCCGAGTGCAGGTCGGTAGCCAGGATTTCCTCCACCGTTTTGCCAGCCTGCATCAGCGAAATCAGCTCCTGGGTCTGGGGCTGGTAGCTTTTCTTGCGGCCGTAGCCCAAATCATCTACCAGGGCCGCTTCGAGCACCTGGATGTTGCGGTTTTCGCAGAATACCAGCGGAATGACCAGCCAATAGTTGGCCGTACCTACGCGGCCGTCGGCGCGGTGGAAGCCCATGAAGGTGCGCTCCTGCCACTTCGAAACGTCGGGCACGGGCCAGTTCAGGCGGTGCATGCCGGTGTTCTGGTCGAAGGAGTCGGTGGCGTGCTGAATGTTGGAGGTGGTGAGTAGGCCGCCGAGGGGAATGTACTCCCGCACTTTGCCCACCAGCACGCCGTACATGTGCACCAGGTCGCCGGGCTCGAAAGCCTGGGGCGCTACTTTATGCTTGGCCGGAATGGCCTGGGTAGTCGTAATCATGCCGTCCTTCCACGGCACGGGCGTACCAATGGGCAGGTCCGTGAGGGCTACCAGGACGTTATCGTGCGGGTGAATCTGGGCTACTAAATGCTTCATGAGGCAAGGGAAACCTTTTGGGTGAAATAGCTGGCCAGCGTAGCCGGGGCGCCGTCCTGCAGCAGCTTGTGCAGGTACTTCTCGACGCGGGCCGCAAAGCCGGGCAGTTGGGTCAGATCATGGCCCCAGAGGGTTTTATTACGCAATACGGTCCCGATTAATTCCGCCGGCTGCTGGTGCTGCCAGAGGTCGGCGAAGTAGCTGGCCTTCTCGTCCTGAATCGGGTAAGCTTGCCCGTTGGCCTCGCCGTACCACGCGTCGCCGCGCTGCTGGGTGCCACGCATAAAGAGCAGGTAAGCCGCAAAACCCAGGGCCATGTAGTCGGGCACCACGGCCAGCTTCTTGTAGTAATGCAGCAGCGTGGGCACGTTGCGCATCTGAATTTTCATGGTGTAGTTGAGCGTAATGCCCAGCCAGCGGTGCTCGATGTAGGGGTTGCGGAACCGGTCCAGGACCTGCATACCGAAGCGCTGCCCTACTTTTTCATCCACGCTGTAGGGAATACCGGGCAGCAGATCGGCCAGCATCAGGTTCTGGATAAAGCCGGCCATGGCCGCGTCGTCCATAGCCCCGCGCACGGTGTCGAAGCCGGCCAGGAAGGCCAGGCCGCAGCTGAGCGTGTGCGTGCCGTTGAGCAGGCGCAGCTTCAGTTCGCGGAACAAGTCGATGTTGGGCTGCACGATGACGCCCGCATCAGCCTGCTCAAACGAGAGGACCGATTTCACGTGCGCGTCGCCCTCAATAGCCCAGAGCAAGTAGGCTTCCGACATCGTAAGCAAGTCGTCGGAGTAGCCCAGCTCAGCTTCCAAAGCAGCTTGCGTGGCCGCGTCGGGGCGACCGGGCACGATACGGTCAACGAGGGAGTTGCAGAACGAATTGGCCGATTCCAGCCACTCGATGAACTCGGCGTCGAGGCCGTTGAGGTGGGCCAGTTCCAGCACGATGCTTTCCAGCTTCGAGCCGTTGTTGGGAATCAATTCGGTGGGCACAATCACCAAACCCTTATCCGAAGCCCCGGCAAATGCCTGATACCGGGCGTAGAGCACGGCCAGCAGTTTGCCGGGAAACGACTGGGGCGGGCTTTGCTTGATAGACTCCGAAACCAGTTGAATACCGACCTCAGTGGTATTGGAAATGACCACCGTCAGCTCGGGGTTGCGGGCTACTTCCAGCACCTGCTCCCACTGGCTTTTGGCCGACAACACCCGGCTGATGGCCGAGCAGACCACGTTTTCTTCCACGGTCTGCCCATCGGCAATGCCGCGGATGCTGAGCGTGTAGAGCCCGTCCTGCCGGTCGAAAGCCGTAGCGTCGCCGCCGTCGGTCGACTTGACCACCACGATGCGGCCGTTGAATACACCCTGGCGGTTGGCTTTGTCGATGAGGTAGTCGGGCAGGCCGCGCAGCAGCACGCCGGTGCCGAACTGCAGCACCTTTTCGGGTAAGGTAAAGTGTGCTGCCTCGGGCATGGCTACCGCCAATGACGAGAGGGCTAATGCTGCTTGTTTGGATAGGTTGGCCATAATTCCGAGCCTTAAATTTTGCTTCCTTCTTTCTTCTCCCACTTCTGCTGCCACTTCGGATAGTCCTTGGTCAACAGTTTTTGCGGCCAGGTGCTGGCGTACACGTAGCCCGTCCGGCGCTCATTCTCAATTTCGCTCAGCTGGCTGCGCTTCTGCCCGTCGCGGCCCACGTAAATCGGCTTGTTGGTTTCCAGGTCGTAGAACCGGGCCCAGAGCACACTGCCGACCTCAGGCACGATTACCCGGTCTTTGCCCTTGGGCTGGGTCGGGTCGGCAATATCCTTGAGGGCGAAGCCTTCCATTTTCACGGCCTGAAACCAGGCTACGGCGGCGGCAATAGACTTCTTTACTTCCGGTGAAGGGTTATCCAGGGTCAGCAAAAACTCAACGATGCCCACGCTTTCAGCCCCGCTGAGCGAGGCCAGCTCAAAGGCCCGGGCCTTCACCGGCAGCAGGGTTTTCCGGTCGTGCTGGGCGCACCACACGGTGAGCTTGCCGTTCTGCACGTACTGGGTTTTGAGAATGCAGCTCACGCCCTTGTCCACGGCCAGCTTGGCCGCCGGGGCCAGCGTTGGGTCCAGAGCGGCATAGTCGCCCTGCTTTTCGGCCACGGCCTTGAGCAGGTTCAGCACCCGCACCATGGCGTTGTCGTTGTAGGTAATCTGGGCGCGGTAGCCGCTGCTGTCGGGGTAGAACTGGGGAAACCCGCCGTTTTTGTGCTGCATCTTGAGCAGGTAGCGGATGCCCTTCTCAGCCCCGGCGCGGTAGGCGGCGTTGCCCGTGGCTTTGTAAGCTTTGGCCAGGTACTCAATTTCCCGGGTCGTGGCATTGTTGTCGATGGTGGCGTCCTTGCGGTTGGCGTCGGCCAGGGTAGCGGCTTTGAGAGCAGCACTCAGCGGGGCTTTGTAGTCCACCTTCTTTTCCTTCACGGCCTTGGGCCAGCCGCCGATGCTGCGCTGGTAGACCAGCATTTTCTCGGCCGTAGTGTCAGTGGCTTCGGCCAGCAGCCCGCCCATTTTCAGGTTGTGCGAGGAAGTAGCCGACGAGTTACCAAACTGCTTCCACCGCTCCCCAAATGTCCAGGCGGCATCAATCTGCCGGGCCTTGGGGGCGTTTTCGGCCGTGTTCAGGTTGTCGCGGTGCCAGGCGTAGTCGCCGCCCTGGCGGTGGCAGCCGGAGTAGTACACCCGGCGCCCCCACTGCGGCGTACCCTTGCCCGACTGCGCAGCGTAGATATCCGCATCGGCCATGTTCTTGGGAAACTGACAGTCAATCAGGTAGAACTGCGACTCGGTGTGGTAACGGCCCAGTTTGAAGTTGTCGTCGCCCTCAAAGGTGCAGTTCTTGAGCACCGTTTTGGCGTCTTTGCTGCCCGAGCCGTCGTGCCAGATGGCGGCATTCATATTGTGGCAGATAAAGCGGCAGTTCTCGGCAAAGGCCCAGCCGCGCGGACAATAAAAGTCCACGCTGCCTTCCATGGTGCAATCCTTGAAGTAGTACACGCCGGCCTCAGCATCCCAGGGGCTCACCGTGTCGTTGCCCAGCGTGCGGAAAGTGCAGTTCTTCACCGTCAGCCGGGTCGTGCCCTTGCCGGTGTAGAGTGCCATCTGGTGGTCGGTCTTCTTGATGATCTTCTTACCCGTGGGGTCCGAGGGGCAGTCGATGGTGACGGAGCCAGTAGCTTCGGCCCCGTAGGTGTTCATCACCGTGAGCTTTTCGAGCGTGATGTCGGGACTGTTGCGCAGGCTGAGCGTGGCAATAGTCCAGTCGTTGGCGGTGGCCGGGTCGCAGCGGAAGATGGCGTTGGCCTGGGAAATGGTGATGACCACGCTCTTTTCCGACTCGCCCTGCAGGGTAATGTGGTCCTTACCGTCGATAAAGACCTTTTCCTTATAGGTACCTTTTTTGATGCGAATCACCCGTTGCTGGGTGGCGCTGGCGGGCAGGCTGTTGACGGCGGCCTGAATGGTCGGGAAGTCGCCCGAGCCATCCAGAGCCACCGTCAAATGCTGTGCGTAGGCCGAGGAAACCTCTCCCAAAATTGCCCCTGCCAGCACAAGCATTGCCTTCAAATACCCTTTCATTCGTTCTTTCTTCAATTCGCCTTTGCAGGTCTACACAAAATCTTCCCGCATTGGCGAAAAGGCATCCAGCAGCACGCCGGCCTCCAGGCAGACCACGCCATGCCACACGTCGGAGGGCACGTAAAACGCGTCGCCGGCCCGGAGCACCTGCTTTTCCTCGCCCAACGTCACTTCAAACACTCCGCTCTGGATGTAGCTCTGCTGCACGTGCACGTGGTGGTGCAGGGCCCCTACCCCGCCGGTTTCGAAGGTCACTTTCACCAGCATCATCTGCGCGTCGTAGGAAATAATGCGGCGGCGCATGCCGGGCCCGACATCGGTCCAGACGGCATCCTGCTCTGTGATGAAGCTGGCCGGAATTTCCTTGGTGGCAGTGCTCATGAGTGGGAAGGTTTGCGGTTAAAAACTAATTAGCGAAGCTGGTCCAGGGGCACGGCGTCCATATCGGTGTACTCGCGGTTTTCGCCGGCCATACCCCAGATGAAAGCGTAGTTGGAACTGCCGCAACCGGTGTGAATCGACCACGGCGGCGAGAGAATGGCCTGCTCGTTGCTCACCCACAAGGGGCGGGTTTCGTTGGGCTCCCCCATCATGTGCAGCACGCGCTGACCGGCGGGCATATTGAAATAGAGGTAAGCCTCCATGCGCCGGTCGTGGGTGTGCGAAGGCATCGTGTTCCATACCGAGCCGGTTTTGAGCTGAGTCAGGCCCATTACCAACTGGCAGCTCTGAATGCCTTCCGAATAGATGTACTTGTAAATCGTGCGCTGATTGGCCGTTTCTACCGCGCCCATTTCCACCGGCGTAGCTTCGGCCTGGGTCTTAAGCGTGGTCGGGTGCTGGGCGTGAGCCGGGGCCGACAGGATATAATAGCGGGCCGGCTCATCGGCCGAATTGCTCAAAAACTGCACGTCCTGTGAGCCTTTGCCCACATAAAGGCAGTCTTGGTTGCCAAGCTCGTAGGTCGTGCCATCCACGGTGACCTGGCCGGCACCACCCACGTTAAGAATGCCCAGCTCCCGGCGTTCCAGGAAGTAGTCGGCCTTCAGGTTAGGCGGGCAGGGCAAGGTCAGGGGCTTATCAGTCGGCACGGCGCCGCCCACAATCATCCGGTCGTAGTGCGTGTAGACCAGGGTGATATCATCAGCCACAAACAGGCGTTCAATCAGGAAATTCTCCCGGAGTTCGGTCGTATTCATGCCCGCAGTTTCGCGGGGGCTGATGGCAAAGCGTTGGGTCATCGGTGAATGAGTAAATGAGTGAATGAGTGAAGTGTGGTGCTTGAACGAATCAGGAGGCGAAACTCACTCATTCACTCATTCACCATTTCACTTTTATCGGCCCATCCAGCCGCCGTCGACGGTGAGAATGGTACCGTGGATGTAGTTGGCGGCTTCTGAGGCCAGGAAAACCGTAGGGCCTTTGAAGTCGTCGGGGGTGCCCCAGCGGCCGGCCGGAATGCGGGCCAGAATGCTCTGACTCCGGTCCGGGTCGTTGCGCAGGGCTTCGGTATTGTCGGTGGCAATGTAGCCGGGGGCAATGGCGTTGACGTTGACGCCGCGGCCGGCCCACTCGTTGGCCAAGGCTTTTACCAGGCTGCCGATGGCACCTTTGCTGGCTGCATAGCCCGGCACGTTGATACCGCCCTGGAAAGTCAGCAGCGAAGCCGTGAAGATGATTTTGCCCGAGCCCTGCTCCAGCATCCGCCCCCCAATGGCGCGGGCCAGGCGGAAAGGCGCATCCAGATTAATATGGAGTACCTCGTCCCACAGGTCGTCGCCATGCTCGGCGGCGGGGGCGCGCTTGATGGTGCCGGCGTTATTGATCAGGATGTCGATGCGGGGAAAGTCCTGCTGCACCTTCTCGATAAAGGCATCGACGGCGGTGCGGCTGCTGAAGTCGGCCTGGTAGGCGTGAAAGCGGCGGCCCAGAGCCTGTACTTTCTGCTCGGTTTCGGAGCCGCTCAAGGCCAGCGTGGCCGACACGCCGATGATGTCGGCGCCGGCTTCGGCCAGGCCCAGGGCCATAGCCTGCCCGATACCCCGATTGCAGCCCGTAACGATGGCAAGTTTACCGGTAAGGCTGAAGGAAGGGGCCGTATGCATAGGGCGAGGGGTTTCGTAACTTTTTAGAGAATGGTAATTGGTTTTGGGCACTATCTGCCCAGAAACTGGTTTGATAAGTTTACACGACAGCACAGGCAAAAGGAAGAATAGCACAATGTTTATTTGTGCAAACGTTATCGGGAACGTTGCCGATAGCGCATTTTGCGGAAGGCTGAAACCCGGATGAGGAAAAATTCGGAATAGAACTCTACTTTAGGCCCCGAAACCGCTGCTCTTCCCTCCTTTCTACTAATTGCACTTTAACAAGCCCACCTCTTGGATAACGTTACCATAAAGGATATTGCCAAGGCCCTGAACCTGTCCACTTCCACAGTGTCGCGGGCCCTGCGCGGGAGCTATGAGATTAACGCTGAGACCAAACGGCTGGTCATGGAATACGCCGAGCGGCTTAACTACCGGCCCAACCCGATTGCGCTCAGCTTAAAGGAAAACCGCAGCCGTGCCATCGGCGTCATCGTTCCGCAGATTGCCAACTACTTCTTTTCCCAGGCCATCAACGGCATCGAGGCCATTGCTTACAACCGCGGCTACCACGTCATCATCTTCCAGACCCACGAATCCTACGAGCGGGAAGTGGTAAACATGCAGCAGGCCGTGTCGCGAAGGGTGGATGGGCTGCTAATTTCACTTTCCAGCGAAACGTCCGACGTGACCCACCTGCGCGAGCTACAGGACCAGGGCATGCCAGTCGTATTGTTCGACCGGGTTTCGTCGGAGCTGAATGCTACCCAGGTTGTGGCCGATAATTTTAAGGGTGCCTTCGAAGCCACCGAGCACCTGATCTGGTCGGGGCGGCGGCGCATTGCCCACCTCACCATTCCACCGTTCTTGTCGATTACCCAGGAGCGCCTGGCCGGCTACCGCGCCGCCCTGGAAAAGCACGGCATTCCCTACGACGAAAACCTGATTCGCTACGGCACCTTCGGCCCCGATGAAGTAGGCCCAATGGTGGATGAGCTGCTGGCCCTGGAGCCCCGTCCCGATGCCTTCTTCACCGCCAGCGACCGGCTCGCGGCCGGCTGCCTGGGTGCCCTGCAGAAGCGCAACCTGCGCATTCCCGAGGATATTGCCCTGATTGGCTTCACCAACATGACCGTGGCCGAGCTGTTGTCTCCGCCGATGAGCACGGTGGTCCAGCCGGCCCAGGAAATCGGGCAGGTGGCCGTCGAGCGCCTTATTGAGCTGATTGAGCGTAAGCAAAAAGCCGCCCCGCCAAGCGTCATCAAGATTCCGACGACGCTTATTGCCCGCGACTCGACCCGCACGGTGGTGGGCTGAGCACCCCAAGCACTTCGCCCTGGTAGGAGCTTGTAAAACGGCGCCCCGGCTTGGCCGGGGCGCCGTTTCTGGTTTAGACCCTTACTAGCCTAATGACCAAATTAAGCAACTGTCTTTGAGAACGTTCCCGGCAACGTTTGCACAAATAAAGGCCGGGATAGTACCGCATAGAACGGGGAATTTACGGTAGACTACCTCTCCTACTTTCCACCCTAACCTGTTTTCTATGCGCGTACTCCGTACTCCCCCTTCCTTGTTACGACCCACTACTGCGCTGGCAGCCTTGCTGCTCGCGGCCACGGCGGGCCTTGCCCAGCAAGTACCGGCCTTTCCCGGGGCCGAAGGCTTTGGCCGCAACGCCACCGGCGGCCGGGGCGGACAGGTAGTCGAAGTTACCAACCTGAACGACTCGGGGCCGGGCAGCTTCCGGCAGGCTTTCAACGAGTTTCTGGGTCAGCCCATTACCATCGTGTTCCGGGTGGGCGGCACGATTGAGTTGAACACGCCGCTGCGGCCTTCGCGCTCCAACGTCACCATTGCGGGCCAGACCGCGCCCGGCGACGGAATTTGCCTGAAAAAGCATACGTTCAAGATTTTCGGCAACAACATCATCGTGCGCTATATCCGCTCCCGGCCGGGCGACGCCTCGGGCTCCAACAGCCCGGCGGTGTACGGCATCAACATGGAGAACTGCAAGAACTTCATCGTGGACCACTGCTCCTTTAGCTGGGCCATTGAGGAAGTGGCCACGTTTTACGACAACAAGAATTCGACCGTGCAGTGGTGCCTGCTCAGCGAGAGCCTCAACTCGTCGTACAATTCCAAGGGCGACCACGGCTATGGCGGCGTCTGGGGTGGGCAGTACGCCTCTTACCACCACAACCTGATTGCCCACCACCACAGCCGTGCCATTCGCTTCAACGGGGCCCGCGCCCACGACACGACGGCCGTGGTCGATTACCGCAACAACGTTATCTACAACTGGGGCAACAGCAATGCGGCCTACGGTAACGAAATTGAAATCAACGGCGGCTCGGCCCAGCTGAATCTGGTAAACAACTACTACAAAGCCGGGCCCGCCACGCCCGCCAGCCGGGCGGCCAACATCTTCGAAATAACCGAGGCCTACAATGCGGCCACCCCCAATAAACCGGTGGGCATGGTGTACGCCAACGGCAACCACGTGACGGCCAACGCCGCCGTGACGGCCGACAACTGGGCCGGCGGGCTACGGGTGAAATACTACCCGGCGACTACTCTGAGCCAGTTCCGGCAAGCCGCTCCTACCACCGGCATAGCGCCAATTACCACCCAAACGGCTACCGAGGCCTACGCGTCGGTGCTGGCCGGTGCCGGGGCTACCCTGCCCCGCCGCGACGCCGTGGACAGCCGCGTGGTCAATGAAACTGCTACTGGCACGGCCACCGGCGGCAGTCCCGAGGGCAGCGCCACCTACGGCCCGGGCCAGGGCATTATCGACTCGCAGAGCGCCGTAGGTGGCTGGCCGGTATACAACACAGCCGCCGCCCCCGCTGACACCGACCACGACGGCATGCCCGACGCCTGGGAAACGGCCCGGGGCCTGAACCCCACTGATGCCGCAGACCGCAACACCCTGGCCAGCAGCGGCTAAACCATGCTCGAAACCTACATCAACGGCCTGGCAGCCACCATAACGGCTACGCAGTCGGCGGCCAGCCTGCAACTGGCCGTGTACCCCAACCCGGCCCGCGAAGAGTTGCTGGTAGTACACCCCACTGCCAGCCGGACAGCCCGCTTCGAGGTGTACAATTTCGCCGGGCAGCGGGTAGCGTCTTTTACTGGCGCAGCCGGCCAGCACCAGACGCTGCTGCCGTTGCGCCAATTGGCCGCTGGCACTTACCTGGTGCGCTACTCCGACGGCCCTCAGCAGCTCACGGCCAAAATCGTTAAGCAGTAGACCAGACTCTTTGTTGCTTGTACCAAAAACGCCCGGCTCGGCCGGGCGTTTTTGGCGTTAGGGGTTACTCTTCCAGCCGCGACACCAACAGCACGACGAATATTCCCAGCAGGGCCATCAGGGCAAACGACCAGCGTAAATCAGCGGCGGAGGCTATAAAGCCCACCACCGGAGGCACAATCAGGAAGCCAATGTAGCCCACCGTGGACACGCCCGCAATGGCCGCGCCCGAGCTCAACTGGCTGGACCGTCCCACCATGCTGAACACCATTGGGACCACGCAGGACACCCCCAGCCCCACCAGGGCAAAACCCAGGCCGGCGGTAAGCGGCAAGGGCAGCAGGGCCGCCAGCACTAGCCCCGCCGTCATCAGCAGGCCGCTCAGGCGCAGCAGGGGCTTGACGCCGTAGCGGTTTACGAGCCAGTCGCCGAGGAAGCGGCCGGTGGTCATGGCCACCATGTAAGTGGCAAAGCCAGCAGCCACCCAGTTTTTAGGCGCGTGCACGGCCTTGTCGAAATACACCCCGCTCCAGTCGTACATCGTGCCCTCGCAGGCCATAGACGCAAAGCAGATCAGGCCAAACTTGAGCAGGTGCTTGTCGGGCAGGGCAAACCGCGGCTTGGCAGGCTGCCCCTCGGCGGGCGGGGCCGGCGGTAGGTCGAGGCTGCGCGGGAAGAAAGCAAAGGCCAGGCCGGTGAGCACCAGGCCGACGGCCACGAAATGGTAGCCGGGGGCAATGTTGAGGCTGATCAGCCCCGCTCCTACGGCCGCTGCGGCAAAGCCAGCCACGCTCCAAACGCCGTGAAAGGTAGCAATGATGGAGCGACTGTAGAGGGCCTGCACCCCCACCGACTGCGCGTTCATCGAGATATTGAGCAAGTTGCGGGAGCAGCCAAAGCAGAAAAGCAGCCCAACCAGCTGCCAGGTCTGGCCCGCGAAGCCCAGCAGGCCCAGGGCAGCATTGTAGAGCACGGCCCCGATGAGCATGATTTGCCGGCTGCTGAAGCGCTGTAGCAAATAACCCGTTACGGGTAGGGTAAGGAGCAGGCCAGTGGGCAGGGCCAGCAGCACCCCACCGAGCTCGGCTTCATTGAGGCCCAGATGCTGCTGAATGGTCGGAATGCGGGAAGCCCAGGTGGCATAGCCGAAGCCCGAAACCAGGAAAAATACGGCAATGGCCAGGCGCGCCGAGGCCGGACCTAAAGCCGCTGCTTCGGCAGGCGGAGCTATTTTTTGCGAAACACTCATACTCGAAACTTCTGCACACTTCCCGCCGGGCTGGCTGTAGAATCAGGACATACCAACCCAGATTTTGCGCCAGCACAATGATTATAAGACCTATACAAAACAAAACGACGCCCGGGGTAGACCGGGCGTCGCGCATTGAACGGCTAAAACCGTGGGGTAGTTACTGCTTCACCACTTTGGAAGTGATGCGCTGCTGACCGTCGTTGTACTCTACCATGTAGATACCGGCCGTCAGGGTTGACAGGCGCACTTCCGTGGCCGTCGAGTTGGGCTGGGCAGCAAACGAGGCTACTTTCTGGCCGTTCGACGCATACACGGCTACCGTGGCGCCTTTAGCAGCAGCAGGGTGAGCCACGGCCAGCATGTCCTGGGCGGGGTTCGGGTACACGTTCAGGCTCTGCTTGGCTACGGCCTGCTTGCTAGCCAGAGCGGGCTGGGTGCTCTTCAACGTCACGTTGCGCAGCAATACATAGCGACCTACGCTGCTGCTACCTACGCCGAAGTACAGGCGTACGGTGATAGTCTGGCCGGCAGCCAGTGTAACGCCCGAGCCAGAGGTCATGGCAAAGCGGAAAGAGCTGGGCACACCGCCCGTAGCGTACTGGGGCAACACGGCACCGGCGGAAGAAATACCGCTGGTGTTGTTGCCGAAAGAGCCATTAGCTGTGGCAGGCAGCACCCCGCCGGGCGACGTAACGGTGGAGTTGCTGATAGCCGGGCCTTTGCCAGCCACGATGCTAGTGGAGTCGTTGACGAAGTTGCTCAGCGAATACATAACCACCACCTTGCCGGCAGCCGAGCTGACAACGGAAGCATCCAGAAGCACCGAGTCGAGGCGGGTAGCAGCCGTAGCCGTAGCCTGAAACTGCTGGTAGAACGTGCGACGGGGGTTAGCACCGGGGCCGGGAGGCGTATTGTTAGAGCTCCAGCCGCCGCCGTTAGCCAGTACGGCAAAAGCCTGACCCAAACCAGGCGTGTAGGGCGCGTATGCCGTGCCACCAGTCGGCACCTGCCCGTCGGAAATAACCAACCGCTTGAAGGTTGAAGGAGCGCCGGTGAGGCCGGAGCGCACGGCTGCGTTGTCCTGGTTGTTGGCCTCCAGGTTCCACCGTACGAAACCAGGCGTTTGAGCCATAGCCTGTCCGGACACGAATAAGGCAGCCGAAAGAGTAAGGCCAGCGAGTAGATTTTTCTTCATAACGAAGGAGAACTGTTTGTGGGAATTGAATGGTTAACGAGCCGAGCTTGCCGAAGGCAGAAGGGCTGGTAATGCTTTTCCAAGTTTCACTATTCGAAGCTAAATGGGAAGCAGCGGCAGGTTTTAATTTGCGCAAACGTTACCGGGAACGTTCCCAGCTGTTAACGCTACCGGTAACGTTTGCGGCGAGGGCCGATAAAAGCAGGAAAAAGATGCTTACCTGAGCCGCCTACAGCTTACCGACCCCGGCACCTTGCAACACGATTTGCTTTACCTGGGCGGCCTCATTCAGCACGGAAGAATACTGGTAAGGCGGCTGAAATGAGCAGGTGCTGGTGGTGGGCTGGGAGCCTTTGCTGCCGGCATACAAGTTACCGGCAACGTCCCACTTGCCGGGCACGCTGCTGTTCTTGGTCGTCAGCGGATCCTTGCTGTCCTCGAAATAGTTTTGCTCTACCCGCAGGCAGGCCTCCATGCGCGAGTTGATACCCGTACCGTACACGTGCTGGTAGTAATTGTTGAACACGTGGCCCGTGCCGAAGCGGTAGACCGGCACCCGCTCGTGGATGTTGCGGTAGTAGTTGTGGTGAAATGTCACTTTCCGGTCACCGGCGTCCTTGTCGGAGTTGCCGATCAGGTGGGCCTTGTGGTGGTCGTGGAAGTAGTTCCAGGAAATGGTGATGTAGGCGCTGGCCCCCTTGGCGTCGATCAGGCCGTCGTAGAGGTCCTGGTTGGTTTGCGTGGCCGGGTCCAGGTTAAAAAACTCGCAGTGGTCGAACCACAGGTTTTGGCTCGTACCCTGAATGGTGATGCAGTCCCCATCGTTGACGGCTAATTGCGGGCGCTTTTCGTCGTTGATTTTGGTGTTGGTCACTGTCGACATCGTGAAGCGCAGGTTCTGGACGATGATGTTGCGCTGGTCGCTTATGGTAAGACCCACGCCCTCCAGAAAGCCGGTTTTGCCCACGCCCAGCAGAGTTTTATTGGAAGCCACCCGCACCGAGGCGCCTTCCGTTCCGCCCGAAATCGTACCGGCAATGGTGATGATGAGGGGCTCCTTGCTCTTGGCGTATTCCGTCAGCTCGGCCAACGTAGTAGCGGCCACCGTGCGCCCCCCGGCCCCGCCGGTAGTGCCGCCGTTTTCCGCAGCAAAGCCCACCAGCCCAGACACAGCGGCCGGGGTGGCCGACGTAGTAGCAGCTGCCGGCGCCGGCGCACCAGCCGATTCGAGCGGTTTCTTCGCGCAGGCCGTCGTGCCAAGCAGCAGCGCCAGGGCTAGGGCCGTACCGACACGAGGTAGCCGGATGCTACCCGCAACGGGCAGGATGGAGGAGTATTGCTTCACAAACGGTGTGTTTTAAACAGGAAAAAGGACGGAGCTAGCAGGACACCTGCTTAGGGCTAATAGGGCTAAAAAACGGGAAAGCGCAAATCCTTAGTCGGCGGCCCGGCCCGAGTTCCATTTTCTGGACCGGACCGGGCTTTCCTCACCACAAGGCCAACGTCGGATTTGCGCTACTCCCTAGCGTTTCGACTGTTGCAGCAGCCAGTTTGCCAGGTCTTTACTTGCTTGAAAATTCTCGTACTCAGCCGGAATCTTGCGGCCGTCCACGTACTCGTTGTACAGCCACGGGTCACCCACGGCGAAGACCGTTCCTTTGCCCAGCTTGGCCACGGCTACAATCTGGTCCTGACCCTGCGTAATGACGGGCTGGGCTGGGGCCTGCAGGCTCAGGGGCGAGAGTTCTTTGATGTAGGCCGCGCGGGCCTTGGTGAAAATGGGGTTGCCGGCCGGCAAAGTCACTTTGCCCTGCTCGAACTGGCTGCCCTTGACCATGTTCACGCTGCGGTTGGTGAACTGAATGCCGAAGCTTTTGGCCAGCTCGTTGAAGTGCTTGATTTCGCAGTTGGCCGTGTCGTTGGCCATCAGCACCAGCACGCCGCCATCCTTCACCCAGTCGGTCAGCACCTTGGTATCGGCGGCCCCGATGAAGTTGGGCTTGGCCGTTTCCTTTTTGGTGTCCGGATCGACGATAATATACACGTCGACGCCCTTGAGCGAGGCCTTGGTGGGCGCCGTCGGAATGGAAACGGTTTTGGCACCTAAGTCGCGGAAGGTGTTGCCCCAAAGCCAGAAGCCCGAGTGCATCCGGTCTTCCCAGGTGTAGTGAAACCGCTCCTGCTGGCCGGTAATGGCGCTTTTGCGGTATTCATTGTTGAAGTAGTAGTCCAGGCCGATGGTCTTGTTCTGACCCACGTTTTGGGTAGCGGCAATTTCCATTTCCAGGCTGGCCAGAATAAACGGCCCCACGCCTTTCAAGTCATTTTTGCGCAGGGGCTCCGAGAGGTAATACTCGAAGCTCCCGTCGCGGTAGGGGTTGCCGCCCAAACCGCCCACGCTCACCGTGCCGTTGAAGGCCAGGGCGCCGTTTTCCTCGGCCACGAAGGTTTTCAGCAGCCCGTCGTAGCCCTTTTTGGCCACCTCGGCGTACTTTTTATCAAGGTAGCCCATCCGCACGCCCTTGGCCAGCATGTACACAAACATGCTGCTGCCCGAGGCCTCGGCGTAGTTGCCCTTGCGCGCGGCCTGGTCCACGACCAGGGACCAAGTGCCGGTTTTCGAATCCTGGTACTTGGCCAGCACCGGAGCCAGGCGCTGCACGTCCTTAATCAGCTGCTGGCGCTGGGGGTGGTTCTGGGGAAAGTAGTCGAGCACGTCGACCAAAGCCATGGCGTACCAGCCCATGCCCCGGTCCCAGAAGTTAGGGCTCTGGCCGGTGGTTTTGTTCGCCCACTTCTGCTCCTTGCTTTCGTCGTAGCCGTGGTACATGAGCCCGGTTTTGGGGTCGACCAGATTCTTTTCAATCAAGGCAAACTGCTTGGCCACGTCGTCGAAGCCCTCAGGCTTGTTGAAGACGGCGCTGTACTCGGCGTAGAAGGGCTCGGCCATGTAGAGGCCGTCGAGCCACATCTGATTGGGATACACCTTCTTGTGCCAGAAGCCGCCGGCCTTGGTGCGGGGCTGCCCGTCGAGCTGCTTGCGCAGGAGCTGGGCCGCCTTGATGTACTTTTCCTGCTTAGGCACCGAGGTCTGGCTCATCGTGAGCAGGGCGTGGCCGGTGGTCAGGTTGTCGAGGTTGTAGTCTTCGAGCTTGTAGGTCCGAATCGTGCCGTCCTCGCGCACAAACTGGTCGAGGTCCTTCTGGATGTAGGTGAAGTATTTCGGGTCGCCGGTACGGTTCCAGACCCGCTCCAGGGCTTTGAGCATCAGGCCCTGCTCGTAGTCCCAGCGGGCTGTTTTGCGGTTGCCAATCAAGATGGAATCGGGGTGCCAGCCAATAAAGGAATCGGCCATGCGCTGCGACATGGGCTTGGCGGCCGGCGCGGCAGTTTGAGCTTCGGCCGCGGCGCTGAACAGCGTCAGGCCCAGCAAGGTCAGGGAAAAGGGAGCTTTCATGCGGTGGGATATGTAAGCACGGCGGCCTCCCTCCTGCTTGCCGGAAGGAGGCCGCTCAAAACTAGCGCTGAGAAATGGTTACCGTTTTCTTCGACACCTTGTCGCCGATTTCCACGTCCTTCTTGGCGGCTTTGGTGTCGGTGTTGGCCAACTTCACGTTCTTGGCTCGGTCGCCGGTCACGCGCATCAGCAGCGTGGCGCCGGGCGTGTACTTGATACCGTCGAGGCTGATGTCCTTGCTGTTCTGCACTTCCATCACGGGCATGGTATTCTTGCTCAGCAGGGTCACGTTTTTCAGGCGAATATCCTCAGCCTCGATGCACACCAAGCCTTTGTCGCTTTGCAGCACGGCGTTTTCGATGGTAATGTCGCGCAACGGCATTTCGGGCAGCCCGCGCATCATGATGCCCACGTCAGCCCCGTCGCAGGTGATGTTGCGGATGTCGATGTGGCGGAACTGGGGCGTGCCTTCGTTGAGCGGCTCGGCCTTGATAACGGGCGGCGCCGACGACTCCCCGACCAGCGCCACCGGGTCTTTGGCCATGTAGTAGAGGTCGAAAATCACGGCCTGGGCCACGATGTTCTTCATGTTGACATTGTTGATGAAGATGTTCTCCACTACCCCGCCCCGGCCGCGGGCCGCCTTGAAGCGCAGGCCCACGTCGGTACCCATGAAGGTCAGGTTGTAGGCGTAGATGTTGCGGGCCCCGCCCGACATTTCCGACCCAATCACGAAGCCGCCGTGGGCGTGGTACACCTTCGTGTCGCGGATGATGAAGTTTTCGGTGGGCATGCCGCGCTTACGGCCTTGCTCATCCCGGCCGCTCTTGATGCAAATCCCGTCGTCGCCCACGTCGAAGGTGCAGCCTTCCACGATGCCGTTCTTGCAGGATTCCAGGTCGATGGCGTCGGTGTTCTGCCCGTACTCAGGATTGAGTACTGTCACGTTGCGCACCGTAATATCCTCGCTCATCAGCGGGTGCAAGGACCAGGCAGGCGAGTTCTGGAACGTCACGCCGTCCAGCATCAGGCGCTTGCAGTGGTCGAGCACGAGCATGTCGGGCCGCAGGAAGTCCTTGATATCCTCGTAGTCCTTCACTTCTTTGCCCGGCTTCAGATAGAATGCCTCCGGAATGGTAGAGCCCTTCAGCGACTGCGCCGACGGATACCAGGTATCCTTTTTCTCGTTGGTCACCCCGCCGCTTTCTACCAGGCGCTTCCACTGGCTCTCGGTCAGCTTGCTTTTCTTGACCGAGCGCCAGGTGCCCCCGTCGCCGTCGAATACGCCCTTGCCGGTAATGGCAATGTTTTCGAGGTCTTTGCCGTAAATCTGAGCCTGGTTGCGCACGGCCTCCACGCCTTCCCAGCTGGTTTTAATCAGGTGGTAGTCCTTGCGCGCCTTGCTGAACTGCACGTAAGCGCCCTGGGCCAGGTGCAGGTTCACGTTACTGCGCATCTCGATGGGCGCCGTCAGCCAGTGGCCGCGGGGTACGAGCACCACCCCGCCGCCAGCCTTGCTGCTGGCATCAATGGCCTGCTGGATGGCGTTGGTCTGGGTCAGGCCGTCGGATACGGCCCCAAACTTGGTGATGGAAAGCGTGTCGGCCCGGAACGAGGGGGTTTTCACCGCCGGCAGATTGGGCTTGGGCTGGTCGGCCGCCGTGGCGCCGAAACTGGTAAAGAGCAGGCCGAGGGCGGCCGTGGAAACGAAGGGGAATTTCATACGGGGTGGGTTACGTGTCTACCAGAAGTGGTGGAAAGCAGACCGGATTGAGTGCGGTAGAAAGGTGCGTATTCCAACTGCCAAAGCAGCCAACGTATTACACTATTCCAAGAATAAAGCCAGATTGGGTTTCTCCCTATCCTACCGTTAAGATTGAAGGAAAATCAGGATTCCCCGCAGAAGCGCCGCTATTTTCTATGCAAACGTTACCGGGAACGTTGTCAAGGACCAGCCGGAGCTTGTACTTTCTTAGTCCACAGCAGGCTATAAATGGACCGGAACCAGTGCTGACAGCGAATTACAGGACCGGGTTCAGCAAATACAATTGGCTTTTCGGGTGGTGAACTACAACAACCAGCAGCCGGAAATTTATTTATACAAATTCTAAACAAAGCTTGACAAGTTCGTTTTCCTTGCTACTTTTGGGCGTATTTAGAATCTATCCAAATAACAATTCTTTATTCTTCTGTAACCCGTAACCGAACCTCATTATGCGCCAGTATCTGCACCACAACGAATTTGGCTGCATCTCCCGCTGCCCCAGCGGCTGCTGCCTGCACCTGTACTTTGGCAACGTAGCCCTCTGCCTTAAAGCTGAAGAGCTGACCGAATGGCGCCGCATGGCCGCCGGCCTCTACCAGAAGTACGCCCCCCAGCTTACCGACCCTGATGCCCGCTGCATTACCGTTCCAAGTCCGGTGAGCTGCCAGGCCTTCGTGTTTACGCTGGAGGAAGTCTTCCTGCTGCACGACCTGCTGATGAGCGCCAACCTGCTGCTGGAAGCGGAGCTGATTCTGGCCGGCAGCGCGGCCCGATAAGGCGGTTTGTCGGCGGTGGAAACCTGTTTTTTGCTTCTTTTGGATGGCAAGCTCAATCGACTAGCAGTCAATATATTGCTAGCCGAATATTATAAGTTTGCTGGCAGCCAACCGTAGGGTGGGAAGTTTATTTTTTGGGCGTTTTTGGGCGTTTTCTCGTAAGCAAGGGCTCAAAGCATCCGAAGCTGAACGCTTATGTCCCGCACTATTATTGTTTCTAACCGCCTTCCTACGAAGGCGCAACGCACCGAAGAAGGACTGCATTTTACCCCCAGCGAAGGCGGCTTAGCCACGGGGCTGGGCTCCATCTACCGCGCCGATGGCAACGTGTGGGTGGGCTGGCCCGGCGTCGAAATCGAGGACCCCGAGGAGCAGCGCTACGTGACCGAGGAGCTGCGCAACGACAGCATGGCCCCGGTGTTTCTGACCCAGGACGAAATCCGGGACTTCTACGAGGGGTTCAGCAACGAGACGCTGTGGCCCACTTTCCACTATTTCAGTCAGTACGCCGTCTACGAGCAGTCGTATTGGGAGTCGTACGTCGGCGTAAACGAGAAATTCTGCCAGGCCGTGCTCGAATTGGCCGGCCCCGAGGATACCATCTGGGTGCACGATTACCAGCTGCTGCTCTTGCCCCAGATGCTGCGCGCGGCCCGGCCCGACTGCAGCATCGGCTTTTTCCTGCATATTCCCTTTCCTTCGCACGAGCTAGTACGCGTGCTGCCCTGGAGCAAGCAGTTGCTGGAAGGCATGCTGGGCGCTGATCTGATTGGTTTTCATACCTACGGCTACATGCGCCACTTTCTGAGCGCCGTAGCCCAAAGCCTGGGTTACCCGAGTCAGAACGGCATCATCGAGGCCGGGCAGCGCAGCGTGCTGGTCGATGCTTTCCCGATGGGCATCGACTACGACAAATATGCCCAGGTGGCCGAGTCGCAGGAAGCCAAGGACAGTGAGCAGCTCTACCGGGAGGCCACCGGCGACGCCCGCGTGATTTTGTCCATCGACCGGCTCGACTACACCAAGGGTATTGCCGAGCGCCTGCGGGCCTATGAGCAGATGTTGCAGCTCTACCCCGAGTGGCGCGAACGGGTGACGCTGCTGATGCTGGTGGTGCCCTCGCGCGACCAAGTGGAAAAATACAAGGAGCTGAAAGTGGAAGTCGATGAGCTGGTGGGGCGCATCAACTCCCAGTATCGTACCATCAGCTGGACGCCCATTCAATATTTCTACCGGTCGTTTCCGCTGGAGCACCTTTCGGGCCTGTACCGCTTGGCGGAAGTAGCCCTGGTGACGCCCATGCGCGACGGGATGAACCTGGTAGCCAAAGAGTTTGTAGCCAGCAAGGGCGAGCTACCGGGCGTGCTGATTCTCAGTGAGCGGGCCGGCGCGGCACGGGAGCTTTCGGACGCCATTATCATCAACCCTACCGACACGCGGCAGCTGGCCGAAGCCATGCACGAGGCGCTAGTGATGCCCGAAGACGAGCAGCGCCTGCGCATGAGCAACATGCAGGCCCTGGTGAGCCAGTATAACGTGTATCAATGGGTGAAGCTGTTTATGGACCGGCTGGCCTACATTAAGATCAAGCAGCAGACCCTGGCCACGGAAATGCTGGGCCCCGACGAGCTGCAACAGATGCGCACCGACTTTGAGAAGGCCCCGCGGCGCCTGCTGTTCTTGGACTACGACGGCACGCTGGCGCCTTTTACCAAAAACCCGCAGCACGCCCGCCCCGACGACGAGCTGCGCCACCTGCTGCGTGCCCTGAGTGCCGAGCCGCGCAACCGTGTGGTGATTATCAGCGGCCGGGACCGGAACACGCTCTTCTCCTGGCTCGGCGACCTGCCGCTCGACTTTATCACCGAGCACGGCGTGTGGCTACGGGCCAGCGGCGAGGACCAGGACTGGGCCATGCTGCAGCCCATGACCAACACCTGGAAGCAGGAAATCCGGCCGATAATGGAGCTCCTGGTCAGCCGTACGGCCGGCTCCTTTATCGAGGAGAAGGAATATTCCCTGGTGTGGCACTACCGCCGGGCCGACGTGGAGCTGGGAGCCGTGCGGGCCCGGGAGCTGACCAGCCACCTCAACTTCCTGGCTTCCAACACCGATTTGCAGGTACTGGAAGGCAATAAAGTGGTGGAAATCAAGAATGCCGGGGTCAACAAAGGTGCCGCCGCGGCCCGCTGGCTGGCCACCTACCCCGCCGACTTTATCCTGGCCATCGGCGACGACCGGACCGACGAAGACACGTTTCAGGCCATGCCGGAGGATGCTTACACGGTGAAAGTCGGCGAGACGGGCCGCTCATTTGCGCGCTTCCACATTAAAGGCCCCCAGGACGTGCGCCGCACGCTACGGACGCTGCTGTAGCCGGGGTGCGTTGACAAACAAGCCGGAGGTTCTGCCCGCCATCAACTGTGTGGGCAGAACCTCCGGCTTGTTTGTTACGGCCAACCAATTTCTTCTTGCGACAAGGCACGCTGCCCGTGCAGTACTCACATGCCAAGTCACTCCCACAGGGTGGTACTGCAAGGGCAGCATACCTGTATTCAACTGAAAACAACCGGCTAAGGCCACCCAGCGCCTCATTGTACGGCGGACATTTTTACCAATCTGCTTCTTTTATACTCAATTGAATTCTAATAACATAGCTTAATCCCTCAGCTTCGGGGCGGGCCGACTGAAAACCCTGCGGCCGGTTTTTTTCTTACTACCCTGCATTCTACGGCTGAGTCGGGTCGCGCTGCCCGCCAGCCGTGGGTTGTTCATACATTCTTCATGGCCGGCCCGCCTGAATCCTGCTATACTTGCGCCGGACCTTCTTGCTTTCTGCCGGAGGCCGCCTTCCCTAACCGGTTTTTCTGATACACTTCCGAAACGCACTTCCGATGAACGAAACGCCAACCTCCTTTTCCTTTGGCATGATTGGCCTGGGCACCATGGGCCGCAACCTGCTGCTGAACCTAGCCGACCACGACTTCGCCGTGGCGGGCTACGACAAAGACACCAGCAAAGTGAGCCTGCTGGCCGAGGAGGGCGCGGGAATGCCGGTGCAGGGCTTTTCCAGTCTACCCGAGTTTGTGAGCAACCTCCGCACGCCGCGGGCCATCATGATGCTGGTTCCGGCCGGCCCCATCGTCGACAGCGTGATTGAGGAGCTGCAGCCCCTGCTGCAGCCCGGCGACATCATCATCGACGGCGGCAACTCCCACTTTACCGATACCAACCGCCGCGACGCGGCCGTGGCGGCAGCCGGCTTCCACTTTTTCGGCATGGGCATTTCGGGCGGGGAAGAAGGGGCGCGTTTCGGCCCCAGCATGATGCCCGGCGGCGACCAGCAGGCCTACCAGGTGGTGCAACCCATGTTTGAGGCTATTGCCGCCCGCGTCGGCGGTGAACCCTGCGTGACCTACATTGGGCCCGGGGCCTCGGGCCACTTCGTGAAAATGGTGCACAACGGCATCGAGTACGGCCTGATGCAGCTCATTGCCGAAACCTACGAGCTGATGAAGCGCGGTCTGGGCCTGGATAACGCGGCCATTGGCCGGGTATTCGCCCAGTGGAACAACGGCCGGCTGCAGTCCTTCCTGCTCGACATCACCAAGGATATCTTCACCTTTCAGGCTCCGGGCACCGACCACCTGCTGCTCGACGACATCAAGGACGAGGCCCGTTCCAAGGGCACCGGCAAATGGACCTCACAGGTAGCCCAGGAGCTGGAAATGGCCATTCCCACCATCGATACGGCCGTAGCCATGCGCGACCTGTCGAAGTACAAGGCCCTGCGCGAAAAGCTGGCCACGCTGTATGGTCCTGAGCCGGCCGCGCTGAACGGCGACCAGGAAGCTTTCCTGGCAAGCCTGGAGCAGGCGTTTTACTTCAACATGGTCATTACCTACGCCCAGGGCATGCACTTGCTGGCCAAGGCGTCGAAGGACTACGGCTACGGGCTGCAACTGGCCGAAATTGCTAAGATCTGGCGGGGCGGCTGCATTATCCGCTCCAGCTTTTTGAGCGACATTTTCAACGCCTTCCAGCACACCCCCGACCTGCCGCACCTGTTGCTCGACGAGCAGGTCCGCGCCTTGGTCAATGCGGCCGTGCCCGGGGCCCGCACAGTGGTAGCCGCGGCCGTCACGGCTGGTATTGCCGCCCCGGCCTACGCCGCTTCACTGAGCTACTTCGACACGTTCCGCAGTGCCCGCATGCCCTCGAATCTGATTCAGGCCCAGCGCGACTATTTCGGAGCCCACACCTACGAGCTGATCGGGCACGAAGGTGTGTTTCATACCCAGTGGACACCCGCCCACGAGGATGCTGCCAACAAGCAGGACACCTTTACGGGCCCGGCCAACCAGAACGAGCAGCCGGTCATTCCCAACAAGTAAGCGGCCTGCTTCCTATCTATTCCTGCCACACCCTTCCGCATGAGCTCTAACCAACAAGTGCAGCCCACCGTCTTCGTTATTTTCGGGGGCACCGGTGATTTGAACGCCCGCAAGCTGGCCCCAGCCCTTTATAACCTGTTTCTGGACAACTGGCTGCCGGCCGAATTTGCCATCATCGGCACCGGCCGCACCCAGCTCTCGGACGAGGAGTTTCGGGGCCGGCTGCTGGAGGGCATCAACCAGTTTTCCCGTAACGGCAAAGCAGTTAAGGCGAAGTGGACCGAATTCAGCCAGCACGTGGTATACCAGGCCGCCGATGTGAATGATGCCGCCACCTATAAAGAGTTTAGCAAGCGCATCAAGGCCTACGAGAAAGAGTGGCAGGGACCGGTTAACGTGATTTACTACCTGGCCGTGGCCCCCGAGTTCTTTCCCGTCATTGCCGCCAATATTGCCAAAGCCGACCTGGCTACCGACCCCGACCGTACGCGCATCGTCATCGAGAAGCCCTTTGGCCACGACCTAGACTCGGCCCGGGAACTGAACCAGCTGCTGGGCCAGACCTTCCAGGAGCGCCAGATTTACCGCATCGACCATTACCTGGGTAAGGAAACGGTGCAGAACATCATGGCCTTCCGCTTTGCCAACGCCCTGCTCGAACCGCTCTGGAACCGCAACTACATCGAGCACGTGCAGATTTCGGTAACCGAGCAACTCGGCGTAGGTGAGCGGAGCGGCTACTACGACGGGGCCGGGGCCCTGCGCGACATGATTCAGAACCACCTGCTGCAGCTCTTGTGCCTGGTGGCTATGGAACCGCCCGTCAACTTTACGGCCGACGAGGTGCGCAACCGCAAGGTAGACGTGCTGCGGGCCATGCGCCGGTTTGGGCCCGAGGAGGTGCGCGAGTCGACGGTGCGGGGGCAGTACGGCGAGGGCTGGATGGAAGGCGAGAAAGTGCCCGGCTACCGCGAAGAAGTAGCTTCCGAAGTGCCGTCCAACACGGAGACGTTTGCCGCAGTGAAGTTTTTCGTGGACAACTGGCGCTGGCAGGGAGTGCCATTTTACCTGCGCACCGGTAAGCGGATGCACCGCTCGGCCTCCATCATCACCATTCAGTTCAAGGACGCGCCGCACTACATCTTTCCGCCCGAAACGGCCGAAAACTGGCAGCAAAACCGCCTGATTATCAGTATTCAGCCCGAAATGAGCATCCGGTTGCAGGTCCAGGCCAAGCGCCCCGGCCTGGACATGATGCTCAACACCGTAGACATGGTCTTCGACTACAAGGGCACCTACACCACGGCCGCCCCGGAGGCCTACGAAACCCTGCTGCTCGACACGATGCTGGGCGACCAAACCCTGTTTATGCGCGGCGACCAGGTGGAGGCAGCCTGGGACCTGATTATGCCGATTCTCAATTCCTGGGAGGGCCGGACCAGCCAGAGCTTCCCCAACTACTCGGCCGATTCCTGGGGTCCCGAGCTGGCTGAGGCCCTTATTGCCCGGGACGGATTCCATTGGTTCACGCTGCCGCTCAACGGTAAAAAATAGTCTTATGTCGCTTCACGTTCACGCTTCGCCCGAGGCCGTTTTGCACAGCCTGGCTCAATACTTCGTAACCCAGGCCCAAGCCGCCATTGCCGACCACGGCCGGTTTTCGGTGGCCCTTTCGGGGGGCAATTCGCCGCGCAAGCTCTACGAGCTGCTGGCCGCGACGCCCTACCGGGAGCAGGTAGCCTGGGACAAGGTGTATTTCTTCTTCGGCGACGAACGGAACGTGCCGGCGACTGACCCGGAGAGTAATTACCGCATGGCCCGGGAAGCCTTGCTCAACCCGCTGGCTATTGCCGACGCGCAGGTTTTCCCAGTCGATACGGCGCTGCCACCAGCCGAAGCAGCCGAAGCCTACGCCCGCACGATTCAAAACTTCTTTGCCCCCGACAAAGCCGTATTCGACCTGGTGCTGCTGGGCCTGGGGGATAATTCGCACACGGCTTCGCTGTTTCCCCACACGCCCGTGCTCCACGAGACCAGCGTGGGAGCCCGGGAAGTGTTTGTGGAAGAGAAACAGACGTTCCGTATCACGCTGACGGCCCCGCTGCTCAACCAGGCCCAGGCCGTGGCCTTCCTGGTGTATGGCGCCGATAAAGCTGCCGCCGTGCAGCAGGTAATCCAAGGGGCGCGCAACGTAGAGGAGTTTCCGGCCCAGCTGATTGCCCCAGCCGGGGAGCTGCACTGGTTTCTGGATATGGCTGCCGCGGCGGCCCTGCTGCCGGCCGCCTCCTGATACCACTTGCGGCCTTAGGGCAAGTCCGTGAAATCGGCGGCAGAAGCGGGGGCTGCACCGGGGCGGAGCACCAGCGTGGTATCGGCCTGGACTACTATGGCCGCCCGGGTCAGGTTTAGAAACAAGCCGTGCTCCACGACTCCGGGAATCTGCTGCAGCTGCTGGGCCAGCTCCGGTGGGTTGGGTAGCTGGCCGAAGTGGCAATCCACGAGCAGGTTGCCTTGGTCGGAGCGGGCCGGCTCGGTGGGGTTGGTTTTATCTAGGCGCAACTCGGGGTTGCCGCCCAGGTTGGCTACGGCGTCGAGCACCCAGGGCAAAGCAAACGGCACGACTTCGAGGGGCAATGGAAACCGGCCCAGCTGGGTCACGTGCTTGCTGGCGTCGGCAATGATGAGCAGGTAGTCGGAGGCGGTAGCTACAATTTTCTCGCGCAATAACGCCCCACCCCCACCTTTAATCAGTTGCAGCCGGTCGTCCAGCTCGTCGGCTCCGTCGATGGTTAGGTCGAGGCGCAGGCCACGCCGGGGTTGCAGCAGCGGAATGCCGAGTTGGCGGGCCAGGTTCTCGCTGGCCAGGGAAGTAGCCACGGCTTCTATGCGCAGCTCCCCCGCTTGCACGACCTGGCCCAGCAGGGTAATAAACTCGGCGGCGGTGCTGCCTGTGCCTAGCCCTATCCGCATACCACTGCGCACCCAACGTAGGGCCTGGGCCGCGGCTCGTTGCTTCTGCAGCAGCTGAGGTTGGTCGGCGGCATTCATTATCGGGGGCTTGCTAAGGTTGCAACTGACATGGGGCCCAGAATACTACTTTTCAGCTACACTTACTGCGCCGCTTTGGGCTGCATGGCGGCCAGCAGTTCCCGTACCTGGGCGGTGAGGGCGGCCGGGTCCTGGGTTTGCAGCAGGCGCGAATCGACGCCCACGCAGGTGGCGCCGGCCTGCATCCAGGCGGCCATAGTTTCAGCGTCGGGCTGAATGCCGCCGGTGGCCATAAAGCGCACTTTCGGCAGCGGGGCGCTGATGGTCTTTAGGTAGTTGGGGCCGAGCATGGCGGCCGGAAACAGCTTGGCAAACGTGGCCCCGAGCTGGGAAGCCTGATACACTTCGTTGAGCGTCGATACGCCGGGCAGCCAGGCCAAATCCTGCTGCTGGCAGAGCGCGGCTACCTCGGCCCCGATGACAGGCTGCACGATGTAGTCGGCGCCGGCGCTGATGAACCGCTCGGCTTCCTCCACCGTGTAAATGGTACCGGCGCCCAGCATCAAATCCGGGTATTCGGCTTCCACGAACTGCTGCAAATCGGTGAAGATTTCAAAGGCATTCGGGCCGCGGTTGGTAAACTCGAACAGCCGCACGCCGCCCTCGTAGCAGGCCTGCAACACGCGTCGGGCGTAGGGCTCTTCGGCGTGATAAAAGACGGGAATCAACGGGCTTTGCAGCGCGTGCGACACGGCATCAGCCTTGGTAAAACGGGCCATACGAGTTGAATATAGGGAAACGAAGAAAGCTAGTCGAAAACCATGCTGGGCAGTGGAAAGTAAAGCCTGCTTTTTTGCCTGATTCCCGACTAGCTTCCGACTAGCTGAAACTTACAGAAAATTAGGCCGGTCGAGCTTTTTGGAAATGCGGTAGGCAGCATTGACCATGCCCACGTGGCTGTAGGCCTGGGGGAAGTTGCCCCACTGCGAGCCGGTGCGCGCGTCTACGTCTTCGCTGAGCAGGCCCAGGTGGTTGGTGTAGCCCAGCAGCTTCTCAAACTCCCGGGCGGCATCGTCGAGGCGGCCGACGCAGGCCAGGGCCTCCACGTACCAGAAGGAGCAGATGAGGAAGGTAGTTTCGGGCGTGCCGAAATCGTCGGGGTGGCGGTAGCGGTAAAACAGGCCCTCGGGCGTTTTGAGCTCCTTTTCCAGCTCCCGCAGGTGGTTTTTGGCCCGGTCGGAATTCGGGTCGAGGTAGCCCATCAGGATGAGCTGCAGGCCGCTGGCGTCGAGGTGGGGCGAGCCAATGGCGTTGGTATACACGCCCCGCTCGGCATCGTAGCACTCCTCGATTTTCTGAGCCGCGGTATGCGCCAATTGCTCAGCCATGTCCTCAATGTCGCGGTTGCCGAGGTAGCGGGCCACTTTGCGGGCGGCGTGGGCCCCGGCCCAGTGAAACAGAAACGTATAGCAGTGGTGCTGGGCAATGTGGCGGAACTCCCAGAGGCCGGCGTCGGGCATGTCCATGGTTTCCTTGATCAGGCGCAGGGCCTCGTACATCATCCGCTCGGAGTCGGCCCGCTCGGCCCCCACGAAGCGGCGGTCCACATACAGCGGCAGCAAAGCCACCAGCACCTGCCCGTACACGTCGTTCTGAATGTGGGTGTAGGCGTCGTTGCCGATGCGCACGGGCTGGTTGCCGAGGTAGCCTTCCAGCGGCAGCTCCTTTTCTACCAGCTTAGCGGCCCCGCTGATGCTATAAAGCGGCTGGTACTTATCGCGCACCTTGGTCGAGATATTGGCAATGTAGTGGAAGTACTTCTCCATCTCCTCGAAGTGCCCGATGTTGTTGAAGGCCGTCAGGATGTAGTACGTGTCGCGCATCCAGCAGAAGCGGTAGTCCCAGTTGCGGGTGCTGCCGGGCGCTTCGGGCAAACTCGTAGTGGTAGCGGCAATGATGGCGCCGGTATCTTCGTACTGGTGCAGCTTCAGGGCCAGGGCCGAGCGGATAACCTGGGTTTGGTAGAAGTTGCTGATGCTGGTGCTTTTCACCCAGTGGCGCCAGTACTGCACGGTTTTGCGCAAAAACTCCTCGGCCGTGCTGTGCAGCGAAGCTTCCAGCGGGGCACCGTACGTCAGCACCAGGTAGCGGGTTTCGGTCAGCACGAAGCCCTCCCCGTCGAGGATGTAGGTCAGGGGAATGTCGGTGGTCAGGCGCATTTCCTCTTCCATGCCCAGGAAGGCAATATGGTTGGAGCTGCGGCGGCGGGTGAGTTGCTGCTCGCCGTACTCGGCCACGGGGTTGCACACCACTTTCACCCGGGGCACGCCGGCCAAGGGCTCCAGCTTGCGGATAAACATCAGGGGCTTGTAGTTCCGGTCGTACTGAGTGAAGCGCGGGGCAAAGTCGGTGACGCGGTAGCGGCCCTCGGCGTTTTCAATTTCCGTGCACAGTACGTTGGTATTTTCCAGGTAGTACTGCCGGGTGCGGTAGTCGGCGTCTTCGGCAGGCTTGATGCTGAACTCGCCGCCCTTGCGGGTGTCGAGCAGGGGGCCAAACACGAAGCTGCTGTCGAAGCGGGGCCAGCAGAGCCACGATACGGCGGTGTCTTTGTTTATCAGGGCGAGGTAGGCGCAGTTGCCCACCAGGCCCATGTCGTAGGTATGTTTGCTCATGGCCGGGGAGTACGGGTAAAGGCCCACTTGGGGGCGCTTGTGGCGGAGTTTCGAGCTCCTTAGTACCCCATTGGCCCCGGCCGGGTTGCCGCCAACTCCTGGGCCCGGCCTGCGTAAACCCCGGACGCCCCGGCTAAAACTGCCCCGCAGAAAGCATTTCGGGGTCATTTGCTCACTTTTCGGACCCGCTGCTTTTGCCTGAAATGCCCGCCTCTTCCGCTTCCCACCGCAGCCGACTACCGCTTTACCTGGCCGGGGGCCTGCTCCTGGCGCTGGCGGCCTGCTACTTTCTCTGGCCCGCCTTCCAAACCACGGCCAAGGAAGCCTACACGGTGCTCAAAAGCGGGGAGCAGGCCCAGGTTTCGGCCTGGATCAAGCAGTTTGGCTACTGGGGCCCGGTGGTAATTGTGGCGGCCATGGTGCTGCAAATGTTTCTGGTGGTCGTCAACGTGGTGCTGCTGATTCTGGTGGCTATTCTGGCCTACGGGCCCTGGTGGGGCTCCTTGCTGGCCCTGGTGGGCTGCGTGGTGGCCTCGTCGGTGGGCTACTGGCTGGGCCACTCGGCCGGCGAAACGTTTATCAGCCGCCTAATTGGGGAGAAAAACGAGAAAAAGATGGTGGAGGAAGTACAGCGCTACGGCACCTGGGCCGTGGTTATTGCCCGCCTCTCCCCGGCCCTCTCCGACGACGCGGTAAGCTTCGTGGCCGGCGTGGCGCGCCTGGGTTACGTGCGCTTTATCCTGGCCACGGTGGCCGGCGTGGCCCCGCTGATTGCCCTGCTGGCCTGGCTGGGCGAAAACAGTGAGCGGCTCAAAAGCGGCCTGCTTTGGGTGTCGGTTGTTAGCGTGGTGCTGTTTGTAGCCTACGTGTGGTGGGACAAGCGCCGGGGCAAAAACCAGCCTGAGCCAGCGTTGGCCGAGAAAAACTGAGGAATTGGACGAAAACCGCCTGGATAGGATTCAGTAGCTGCTACCTTTGCGAGCTTAAACGGGAACCGAATTGCCGGTTTGCCCGCTCCCCTCACTTCTGATGCAGTGCCCCGTGCGTTTTCTTCCGGGTTTTAGCTGGCTTGCCGGCTTGGCCGCCCTCCTGTGCCTGTCCGCCTCGGTCCAGGCCCAAACGGCTCCCTCTTCTTCGACTCCCTTGCTGCGTGAGCTCACGCTGCGCACCGACACCACGCGCTACTCGCTGAGTCGCCACACCATTGCCGTGCAGGGCGAGCCCAACCTGTATTTCTACTACCGCCAAGACGATGAAACGGCCGAGCTGCTGCTTTACCCGCTGAGCTGGCAAAAGCCCGTGCGCCTGCGTCGCTCCGCCGACTTCGTGCTGCTCGACTCGCTCACGGCCGTTGGGAGCCAGTATTACCGCACCAAAATCCGGTTCAAGGACTTGCCCGCGGCCCGCTTTCTGCAGCTCACTTTCACCCAGGCCAACGACAGCACGGGCCGCCCGCCCCTGACCCAGACGGTAAACCTCTTGCCCGTGACGCGCACCACGCTGGAGTTTAAGCCCAACGACACCGAGCTGTTTGTGGGCGAGGAAAAGGTGTTCGACCTGACCAGCAACAACCCCAAAAATATCCGCGTCTCCTCGGAATGGACCAAGGGTCAGGACATCGACTGGCGCATCGTGCAGGAAAAAGGGCAACTGCGCCTGCGGGTGGTGCCCAACGAGCTGGGCACCCGCCTGCTTACGGTGCGGCCCCAAACCGAGCGGCCCTTCCTGACCGACAACAACCGCCGCCTCAGCTACGGCCTGCCCCCGCTGCGCCAGGAATTCACCGTAAAAGCCAGCCGGCTGCGGTTTCTGAGCGTCGATAAAAAGGAAATAACCATGGACGAGGCCGCCCGCCGCCGGGGCGTGGAAATCATCCTCGACAACGGCCGCACGTTTGACCTGAAGCGCACCTACCGCATTGAGGACCAGGAAGAAGCCGGCGGGGCCCTGATGGCCGAGCTCTTCACCCGCCAGTATTTGACCAACGACCGGGTGCTGTGCTGGCTGCGCGTCTACAACACCCACCGTCAGACCGACAGCTACCTCTACATCAAGGAAAACGACCAGGCCAAGTACATCACCAACTTCAATATCTCGCCCAAAACGGCCATCAGCAGCGTGCAGGTGCGGCACCGCGGCGGCGACTGGAGCCCGAGCCTGAACGTGAACCCCGGCGAAACCGTGGATGTGCGCCTCGAAGGGGAGTCGTTGCAGAAGGCCCGCTTCCACTTCGAGGACGTGGCCATCATCCCTTCGGACTCCTCCATTCGCTCCGACGCCGCGGTGGTGTACCGCGTGCAGGTGCCCCAAACCATCGACAAGCGCCGCGTCACCATCTTCAACGCCGGGCAGCCCACGGGTTATGCCTTGGCAGTGAAGGAGTTTCAGCGGCCCCACCCGCTCGACTTCGTGGCCGTCAACTTCGGGAAAGTCCGCGGGTGATTAACCGCCTCAACGGCCCGGTGCTCTACGACCGGACCATTTCCGACGTCGTATTCAGTTTCAACCCCAACGGCATCGACACCGAAACCCAACTCTACGGCAAGCAGTACCTGACCTTCGACATCCGGACCCAGAACGCCAAAGGGGAGCTGATTGAGATGCGCACCATTGACAACGTAGTGGTCTGCCCCGGCGACAACTCGGTGCGGGCCGCCTTCTACCAGGACAAGCAGTGCCAGGTCGGCAACATCAGCCTCAACAACCTGCTCAGCTCCCGCAAAACCTACGACCTGGACGACTGGAGCACGATTATCATCACCATCCGGCACAACCAGAGTCAGTACCAAGAGCCGGGCTTCACCCAGAAGCTGGAGCTGGTGCTCAAGCGCCGCATCAAGTTCGACATCGACGTGAGCTTCCCCGGCGGCCTGCTCACCAAGTACAAGGGCGAGTCGAGCTACACCTCGTTCGGTGGTATTTCCCTGGCCATGCTGGGCCAACTGAGCTTCTACCACCCTGAGAAAATCAACCGCTTGCGCCCGTATAAAGTGGGGGCCGGCTTCGTGGCCCTCAATGCCTTTGACCTGAGCAAAAACGGCGGTAACCGGGACCTGGGCGTGGTTATTTTGGGCTCCATCTACCCCACTCGCCGCGACGCCAAGCTTACCTTCCCCCTCTACCTCGGCGGCGGCTACCTGCTCTCCGCCGGCAAGCCCTTCTTCCTGCTCGGCCCCGGCATCGGCGTGCGGCTGTAGGTGAGATGGTGAATTGGTGAATTGGTGAGTTGCTGTTCAACGCCACGTGTCCTTACGAGACGCAGCCGTGGCAATCCGTCCTCTGAAATGTGCTCAGCCTTCTAATGTAAAATCCCCTTCCTACGGCCTGCAGGAAGGGGATTTTTCGTAAAAGTGCGGGACTACTTGCGCACAGAACGGATGGCTTCGGCTGCGCCTCGCAAGGACACATTGAACGACGGCTCACCAGTTCACTACTTCACCCTAATTTCAATGGTGATGATGGAGCCTTTGCCGGGGCGGGAATCGACGAAGATGGTGCCGCCGAGCAGGTCGAGGCGGTTGCGGATGCCGGCTAGGCCGATACCCTTGGCCTGCTTGCCCGTGTCGGCCGCCAACTGGGTGAAGCCGATGCCGTCGTCCTCGGCCGTAATGTGCAGATTGCCGTCTTCGTGCACCACGTACAGGTAGGCTTCGTGGGCCTGGGCGTGCTTGATGATGTTGGTCAGCAGTTCCTGCACGATGCGGTAGGCAGCCACGTCGTAGAGGCGGGGCCGGGGCTGCTCTAGGCCGTCTAAGTGCAGGTGCACGTGCAGCTGCTGCTTGGGAATGCGCTTGGTGAGCTCCTCCAGGGCTATTTTCAGTCCGAAGTCTTCCAGGATGCCCGGCGTCAGCTCGTGCGAGATGGAGCGGGTGGCCTTGATGCCCTCGTCAATCAAACTCAGGGCGGCGGCGCGGTTCTGAGTGGTGCCCGAGCGGTTTTCCAGGTTGAGTTTGGCTGCGTACAGCAACTGGCCTACGCCGTTGTGCAGGGCCTCGGCAATGCGCTTACGCTCCTCCTCTTGGGTCGTGAGGATGGCGGCCAGCACTTCCTGCTGCTGGCGCAGCTTCAGGGCCGTGGCCTCCTCGGCCAGGCGCACCCGCTCGGTCACGTCGCGGATGTGGACCAGGGCCCCGCTGATGCGGCCCTCGGGCGAGGCCAAAGGCACGAAGTACGACTCGAAATAACCCTGGCTGGAATGAAACGGCATGTCCTGGCGCATCATGCGCCGGCCCTGCAGCACCTGGCGCATTCCTTCTTCCTGCTCGCCGCCGGCGTATTCGGGGAAAAGCTCCAGCACGCCCTGCCCCAGCACCTGGGCTTCGGAGCGGCCCGAAAACGCTTCCTGCACCCGGTTCCAGGCCGTGATGCGCAGCTCCTGGTCGAAGGCCAGAATGCCGTCCACGCTGTTGTCGAGCAGGCTTTCCGAGAATTCCTTCTGGCGCAGCAGCTCGGCGCGGGCGGCCCGGGCGGCCGTCACGTCGCGCCAGGCCACGTGCAGCAAGGGCGCCTTATTCTGGAGGGCAAACAGCGTGATGACGGCCTCTACCCACACTTCCTCGCCGGTGATGCGCTGCATGAGCAGCTCCATTTTGGCCGAGCCCTGCCGCATGGCTTCCTTCACCACCGTGTTGATGAGCTGCAGGCTGGGGGTACCGTCGGGCTGCCGTTCCGGAAAAAAATCGGTGATGTGGTGGCCTACTACTTCCTCCCGGTCCAGGGCGGCGAGCAGGTGCATGGCCGCCGCGTTGCAGTCGAGGTAGTAGTTGTCCTGGAGCAGCACCACCGCGTCGGAGCTGTGCTCAAAGAGCCGCCGAAACCGGGCTTCGCTGGCTTCCAGAGCCTTTTTGGCTTCGTGCTGCCGGGTAATGTCGATAACGACCACGCGGCAGTGGGTAGGCTGCGCCTCGGGTTCCCGGGCCACGGCCAGGCCTTCGAGCAGGGCATAAAATACGGTACCGTCTTCCCGCCGCAATATCAGCTCCAGCGTCTGACGCTGCTCGCTGGCCTGCACCCGAACCAGAAACTGCTGAAACGCGGCGCGGTACTCCGGGTCGACAAACCAGGTGAAGCGCCGCCCGATCAGGCGCTGGCGCACCGAGCTCAGCTGCTGGCTGCCCTTCAGGTTCAGCTGAGTGATAACGCCCAGCGGGTCGAGACTAAAGTAGCCCACCGGCGCGAAGTCGTAGAGGTCCACGTACTGAGCGCGCATGGTTTCGAGCTCGGCCTGGGCCAGCAGCAGCTCCTCGTACTGCACTTCCAGCTCAAGCTGGTGCACCTGCAAGTCCTGCACCAGGCGCTGCACGTCCGCGGGCAGCCCCTCGCTCAGGCTCTGGGTGACCAGACTTTTGCGCTTTTCGGCCCGCTCCCGCAGCTCTTGCAGGGCCGCGTGCACCGAGGCAGCCGACTGGGAATGGGGCGTATTCATACGGACAAGCTAGAGAAATTACCTTCAATACGGAAGCTCAACCTTATCGAACGACTTATCTCCACTACTCGAACCGGCTAGCGTCCGGCTTCTTTCTGCTCCACGCCTAGCAGCAGGCGGCCGGTTTCGTGACCTTCGCTCATAATGCGGCGACCGTGCACTACCACTTCCCGCGGCTCGGTCCCGGGCAGAAGTAGCGTCAGGGCGAGGCCATTGAACTCCTCGGCCTGCCGGTCGAGCAGGGTTTGCAAGTGGCGGCGCAGCTCGGGCTGGTTCCAGGCGCCCCCCTGCAGCTTGGCGAGGGAAAGATGGCGCACGGCGTCGGCATCCACCTCAAAAATCTGGGCAAACGAGCGGCTGGCCGTGAGAATATGCAGGTGCTGGTCGAGCACGAGCAGGGGTTCCCGCACGGTTTCGATGATGCTGTTGGCAAAGCGCGAGGTTTCCTGCAGCTGCTCCTCCAGGTGCTTCAGGCCCGAAATATCGGTGAAGGTGATGACCGTGCCGCTGATGTAGTTGTCGAGGGTGCGGTAGGGCAGAATGCGCATGGCGTACCATTCGCCCGTAGTGGTCTGGATGTTGGAATCGATGCTCACCAGCCGGTCGAGCACCTGCTGAATGTCGGCGGCCAGGTTTTCGTGGCGCAGGTTGCTGGCAAAGTGCGTGATGGGCCGGCCCGCATCCGAGGGCAGCAGCTTGATGATACGGCTTACCGAGGGCGTAAACCGCTTGATGACCATGTCATTGTCGAGGAAGATGGTGGCAATTTCGGTGGCGTCGAGGAGGTTTTTCATGTCGTTGGCGGCCATCGAGAGTTCCTCGGTCTTGCTCAGGTACTGCATGTTCAGGGTCATGAGCTCCTCGTTAAGGCTCTGCATTTCCTCCTTGTTGGTCATGGCCTCCTCGTTGGTGCTTTGCAGTTCCTCGTTGGCACTTTGCAGTTCCTCATTGGTGCTTTTGAGCTCCTCCACACTGCTTTCCATTTCCTCGATGGTGATTTGCAGGCGGCGCTTGGTGTAGTGCAGCTCTTTTTCCAGGGCGGCTGCCGCATCCTTGTTCATTCCGTCGCCGAGGCTGGTTTTGCTCAGGCGCACCTTGCGGGGCGTGGGCTGGTCTTCGAACACGACCAGCAGCAGGCCGGCCAGCGTGTCGACTTCCTCCAGGTACTTCACCGTGATGCGCAGCAGCTGGTAGCCGCTTTCGGTCTTGACCCGCACGTTGTCGGCCACGGCGTCTTCGTGGGTGGCGGTGGCCTTGTGCACCAGGCCGCTGAGCTCGTAGTTGAGGTCTTCGCGGGCCATTTCAAACAGATTCATGCTGCCCAGACCCGGGGCCGGCTCCAGGTAGCGGCCGGTGCGCCCGTTCACGTACAGGATTTCGCCCCGAGCATTGATGACTACGGCCGGCGGCGTGTAGGTGCGCAGCAGTACTTTCTGCACCAAGGAAGCGAATGGGCCGTCTTTACGGGGAGCAATAGGGTGCATAGCGCTGTTGGCGGGGGCGTTGGAAGCCGTTTGGGGGGTCAGGGAAAAAGGGAAATTAACGATGCGCGGCAGGGGCGAAGAAGTTTCGGAGCGGCGCGAAATCTTCCACTTCACGTCCAGGGGCTGAAACAGATCCTGAAACCCGGTGAGGTTCTCCGACGGCCCCAGAAACAGCAAGCCGTTGGGGTTGAGGGCGTAGTGAAAGATGGGAATGATGTTTTTCTGCAGCTCGGCCGAGAGGTAAATCAGCAGGTTGCGGCAGCATACCAAATCAAGCCTGGTGAAGGGGGCATCCTTGTTCAGGTTGTGCAGGGCAAAGATGACCAGGTCGCGCACTTCCTTACGAATCAGGTAGTGGCCGTCGGTTTTCTGAAAAAACCGCTCCAGCCGCGCCGGGCTCACGTCGGCTTCGATGTTGGCCGGGTACAGGCCCGCGCGGGCAAAGTCAATGCCCTCGGCGTTGATGTCGGTGGCGAAAATCTGGATTTTGAGGTGGCGCGTGGGGTCGATGCCGTCCATGGCTTCGAGCAGGGTCATGGCCAGGGAATAGGCTTCCTCCCCGGTAGAGCAGCCCGGGGCCCACACCCGCACCACGCTGTCGGCGGGCTTGGCGCGCAGAACGGGCAGCAGCCGCACCTTCAGCAAATCGAAAGCTTGCTTGTCGCGGAAAAACTTGGTGACGCCGATCAGCAGCTCCTTGAACAGGGCCTCTACCTCCGAGGGAGTTTCCTGCAAAAAGCGCACGTAGTGGGTGAACTCCTGAATCTGGTGGGAGTTCATGCGCCGCTCGATGCGCCGAAACACGGTATTGCGCTTGTAGAAGCTGAAGTCGTGCCCGGTCTGGGTCCGGATCAGGGTAAAGATTTTCTGCAGGGCGTGGGCCGGCTGGGAGGCCGACTCGGCCACTTCGCGCCGGGGCCGGGCTCCCAGGGGCTTGTTTACGTATTCGAGGAGCTTGGCCGGCAGCTGTTCGGCGGGCAGCACGTAGTCCACAAACTCGGTGGCAATGGCCGAGCGGGGCATGCTGTCGTACTCGGCCGTATCGGGAGCCTGCACCATCACCATCCCGAAGTTTTCCATCACCATTTTCAGCCCCACGGTGCCGTCGGTGCCCAGGCCCGACAAGACGATGCACACGGCCCGCTCCCGGGCGTCCTTGGCCAGGCTCTGGAAGAAGTAGTCGATGGGCAGGCGCTTGCCCCGGGGCTGTTCGGGGGCAAACAGCAGCAGCGTGCCGTGCAGAATGCTCAAGTCACGGTCGGGCGGAATCACGTAGACGTGGTTGGGCCGCACCTTCTGCCCGTCGGTGGCTTCCAGCACCAGCATGCTCGTGTTTTGCTGCAACACCTGGGCCAGCTGACTGGGCTGATCGGGCATCAGGTGCAGCACCACCACGAAGGCAATGCCACTGCCGGGGGGCATGTGTTGGAAAAACTTTTCCAGCGCCCCTACCGAGCCTGCCGAGCCGCCCAGCCCCACGATGGTAAACTTTTCGTTCGGCTTTTCCTGGCGCTCCGCCTCGCGCAGCTGCTGCTGCGAAGGCTGGGGCTCCAGGGGTAAGTCGGCGGGGGCAACGGGCAGGATGGTTTCCTCCTCGTCGGAATTGGCTTGGGCGGGTGTCTTCATCTTTGAGCGGAGTCGTAGCTGAGGCGGCTTCGGTCAAGCGTCTGCTGAGGGTTTCCGCGCACTAAGGGCTTACGACAATTCTTCAAAAGTACGCACAAAAAAGTCACCGGCGGGGTTTCAAAGGCTGCTTCCGCCTGCTACACATCGGCAAGCGCCACCATATCCAGATGGCGTGGGGCTGCGTACATCTAAAAGACTTTCCTGCTTTTGTCGGTGGCTTGCCACCGCCTTTCATCCTCTTATTTCTACTTCGTGGACCATCCTACCCACGTCATCGTTATTGGTGCCTCGGCCGGCGGCATGCCGGCACTCTGCCAGTTGGTGGCCCAGCTTCCGGCCGACTTGCCGGCGGCCGTACTCATCGTGCAGCACTTTGCCCCCGACTCTTCGGGTGAGCACCTGGTAGACCGCCTCTCCCGCCAAACCAACCTGCGCTGCCTGCTGCCCCAGGGCGGCGAATTGATTGAGCCCAACACGCTGTACCTGGCCCCGCCCGACCGCCACTTGCTGGTAAAGGACGGCTACCTCCTGGTGACCAAGGGTCCGCACGAAAACCACTACCGCCCGGCCGCCGACGCCCTGTTTCGCTCGGCGGCGGCTTACTATGGCCCCAACGTTATCGGGGTGGTGCTCACCGGCATGCTTCACGACGGCACGGCCGGCCTGGAGTTCGTCAAGCGCAGCGGGGGCCTGACGGTGGTGCAGGACCCGCACGAGGCCGAGTTTCCGAGCATGCCCGAGAGTGCGCTCAGCAACGTGGACATCGACTATGTGGTGCCTTTGAAGGAAATGGGCTTTTTGCTCACCCGCCTGGCCCGCATGCCCTTAGCTAGTGTTCAGAACATTCCGGAGGACATCAAACTGGAGGCCGCTATTGCGGAAAGAGTTGTGGGAACTATTGATGAAGTAACGCGCCTGGCCCGCCCCGTGCCCATGACCTGCCCCGACTGCGGCGGCTCCCTCTTCGAGCTCAAACACGGCAAGCTGCTGCGCTACCGCTGCCACACGGGCCACGCCTTCACGGCCGACATGCTGCTGCAGCGCACCCAGCACGGCCTGGAAGAAAGCCTATGGGTAGCTCTGCGCATGATGGAGGAGCGCAAAAACCTGCTCACCAACATGGCCAGCCGGGGCGAAGGCCCCTACAGCGTGCAGCAGGAAGAGCGTATCGAGGAAATGAAGACGCATATCAACCGCCTGCGGGAATTTCTGCTCAACGGCGTTCCGAAAAGCCCCGACGCGGCCAACGGCCCGGGCACCCATTCTAACGGCCACGACCAGGCCCCTGGCGGCCTAGCCGCTCCCCGCCCCTAGCCCTGGGGCGGCGGTACGTTCTTCCTTACAGTGCAGTATTCTGAAAGCCCCGGGGCCTGCCTCGGGGCTTTTCGTATCCGTACTAAGCCGCGCCTACTACGGAGTTGAAAATCAGTGTTTACGGCGCAGCTTTTCCGTAGTATCCCGTGAGTAGAAAGCGGAGATTTCCCGTTTACTTTGAACAAATCCTATCCATACTACAATTTCTTGGACTGCCGCCTTGCCCCTTGCGTGTAGCGCTACAGCCAGCCACTCTCTTTCGTATCTGCAACCGCACTTCTGAGCTATGAATCACCAGTTTACTGCATTTCTGCCCAGCTGCCTGGGCCATGTTTCCTTGCTGGACCTGAACCAGCCCACTACCCGGGTCCGCCTGCCCGCTGAGCGGCGCCGGGCCCGCTCCTTCGACAATACCGAAGTGGTGGACCCCTACGGCCCCGCTACCGATGGGCTGCGGTTTGTACTGCGCCGGGCCGCGGGCGGGGCGGCCTTCCTGCACCTGGCCCTGTTTTGCCGGGAGCGGCAGCTGGCCCACTGGATTTTGCCCGCCGACTCGCTGCCCCAGCCCGCCCTGACGCCGCCGGCCTACCTGGTAGAAGCCACCGATTCGTTGCCGCTGCCGGCCCACCTCATCGACGAAGGCACCTGCCTGCTGCGCAACTGCCCTACCGACGGGGGAGCTTCGCTGGAAAAGGAGCTGCGCGCCGGGTATCTGCAGCTCACCTTCGCGGGCCGTACCCTGCGCGGGGCGTTTTGCCTGGAGCGCCTGCCCGCCGACAGCCACACCTGGGAGCTGGGCCGCGAGCGGAAACTGCCGCTCCGCTGGGCCCCAGCCCAGGCCTAGCGCCCGGCCCTGGTACGCGTCAAACCCGGGGCAAGGATTCCGTAGTAACCACAGCCGTAAATGCGTGCAAATACCCTGTTATAAGCGTAAGGCATTGACTAATTTTACTTTCCGACAGATCTGACCCAGGCGGCAGTAGCCGTTTGGGCCGGTTGGCCACCTGCTGAAAGTCTTCGGGTGTCTGTTGTTCCGCTCCTTTTCACACCACGACTATGAACAACCTAACTACCTCCCCAGCCAACGATTTTACCCCCTACCTGATTCGGGTAGACTTCGATGAAATCAAGCCCATGGAGCTGGCCCGCCTGCTGATGCGCTACAACAAGCTGCGCCGCCCCCGCCTGCTGATTGACTGCCAGAGCCTGCGCTGCCTGCGCACCCGCGGCGTGGGCTACTTTGCCTCCCAGCTGCTCACGCTGCAAGCCTCCGGGGCCAAGGTGCTGCTGCGCAACGTAGATGCTCAACTGCTGCGCGCCCTGCGCGTACTCCACCTCGACAAGATTTTCCAGATTGACCAGGATTCGCCGGCCACTCAGCCGCCCGTGGCCTGGCAAAATGAGCTACTGTCGTCCGGCGCGGCGGCTTCGGCCTAGTATTTCTACTGCTCTGATTTTTCCATACTCCAACTTCATCACCCTATTGCACGGAGCCCGTTTGGCTGCCTCCGGCAACTTGAGCGCCCGATAATTTGGCACCTAGCCAGATTACCGGTTACAAGCCTCCGGGAATGTATCCTCGGGGGCTTGTTCGTTTTTACCCCGCTATTCTTTCACCTAATCCTTTTCGTATGCCGCGTTTCCTTCTGCTTCGCTTCCCTCCTGCTTTTCTGACGGCCACGGTGCTGCTTACCACCGCCTGCGGCGACAACAACACCCGCTCCCCGGTCGAAGCGCCGGGCGCGGAGAAGTCGGCCAAGACGCGGGTGCTGGAAGCCGGAGCCGACGTGCTCCAGGGCAAGGAGCCGCTGCAGAAGCTGAACATGTACCTCGACGGATTCCACTTCTACAACGGGGCCCTGGGCCAACAGATGGAAGCCCACCATTTCTGCGCCAAGCTCAACGAGGACGTGACTCAGTGCGTGATTTACGACGGCAACGGCCCCGACGCCAAGATTATGGGCATCGAGTACATCGTCTCGAAAAAACTGTTTGAGCAGCTGCCCGCCGAGGAAAAGCCCCTTTGGCACAGCCACGTGCACGAAGTAAAATCGGGCACGCTGGTAGCACCCGGCATCCCCGACGTGGCCGAGCACGAGCTGATGGAAGAGCTGGTTTCGACCTACGGCAAAACCTTCCACACCTGGCACACCGACCGGGACAAAACCCTGCCCCTGGGCACGCCCCTGCTGATGATGGGCTTTACCAAGGACGGGCAGATTGATACTAACATGGTGGCCCAGCGGGATAAGCGCCTGGGTATTTCCTCTAAGCAAAAGCGACAGCAGCGCGCCGACATCGTGGCCCCGCCCGTGGCGCCCGGCGCCGATGCCTGGGAAAAAGGCGAGGTCCGGCAGCTCGGCGTCGTGCCCGACGCCAAGACGGCCCTGCACCACCACTAGGCCCACAGCACGCCGCAAGTAAGCGGGGGCGGCAACTCAGGCCGGCTGTCCGGAGTATTTCCCGGGTATGCCTGCTTCCGTTTCTGCTCCCGCCGCTCCCGCTGCCAGTACCTCGCCGTTTACCCCGCTGCGGATTCCGTTTTTCCGCATGCTCTGGATTGCCTCCTTCGTGTCGAACATCGGCACCTGGATGCAGAACGTGGGGGCCGTGGGCCTGATGACCGAGCTGACGCCCTCGCCCATCCTGGTGTCCTTGCTGCAGACGGCCTCGGCCCTGCCGGTGTTTCTGCTTAGCCTGCCCGCTGGGGCCCTGGCCGACCTGGTGGACCGCCGTAAGATGCTGCTGCTCACCCAGACCTGGATGGCGGGTACGGCCCTGGTACTGGCTACCGTCACGCTGCTGGGCTTTACCACGCCCTGGCTGCTACTGTTGCTCACCTTTATGCTGGGCTTGGGTGGGGCCCTGAACAACCCCGTGTGGCAAACCGTAACGCCCGAGCTGGTACCCCGCAAGGAGCTGCCCCAGGCCATTGCCCTCAACAGTGTGAGCTTTAACCTGGCCCGGGCTTTCGGACCGGCCCTGGGCGGTTTGGTTATCGGTTACTTCTCGGCCGGGGCGGCTTTTCTCATTAACGGCCTTTCCTTTCTGGCCACGATGTACATGGTCTGGAGCTGGAAGCGGGAGCCCCAGGCAACCTCCCCGCTGGCCGGGGAACGAATCCTGGCCGCCATCCGGGGCGGCATCCGCTACGCCCGCTACGCCCCGCCGGTGCAGAACATTCTGGTGCGGGGCGTGAGCTTCACCTTCGGGGCCAGCGCCCTGTTTGCCCTGATGCCGGCCGTAGTGGCCCGCCGCCTCCACGAGCCGACCTCGTTCTACTCCCTGCTGCTCTCGTGCATGGGCCTGGGCGCGGTGCTTGGGGCCTTTATTCTGCCCCGTCTCAATAAGTACCTGAGCATTAACTGGCGCGTCACGGCGGCTACGGTGGCTTTTGCGGCGGGTTTGCTGGGGTTGGCCTTTGCTGATAACCACTGGCTGCTCTACGCGCTGCTCACGCTCGTTGGGCTGGCCTGGATGCTGGTGCTCAACTCCTTTAGCGTGGGTGTGCAAACCGTAGTGCCGCGCTGGGTGCAGGCCCGCACCATCAGCCTGTACCTGCTCACCATTCAGGGCGGCATGGCCCTGGGCAGCATCGTGTGGGGCGGGGTGGCCGAACGGGTGGATATTTCCTGGGCCTTGGCCGGAGCCGCCGTTTGGCTGCTGCTAAGCACCCTGCTGGTGCTGCGCTTTGCCCTGAGCAGCGGCGAAACCATCGATTTTACACCCGCCCGTCCCCGCCTGGAGCCGGTGCTGGCCGAGGAGCCAGTGCCCACCCAGGGCCCGGTCATCGTCACGACCACCTACCACGTGGCACCCGAGCACCGGCAGGCTTTTGTGTTCATCATGGACCAGCTAGCCGACATCCGCCGCCGCGAAGGTGCCATCCGCGTGGGCACCTACGCCGACTTGGCCGACCCCAGCCGCCTGGTAGAGTACTTTATGGTCGAAACCTGGGAAGAGCACGAGCAGCAGCACGAGCGGGGCGTGAGCCGGGAAGAAGCCGAGCTTAAAATTCGGGCCCGGCAGTTTCACATCGGCCCTGAGCCGCCCGTCATTGCCCACCTGCTAGCCCAGCACGCCCTGCCCCTGGCCCCCGAGCAGCCCATGGTGCCCGGCAGCACCCGCCTGGTGGCCAGCACTGCCGGCGAAGCCACCTCGTAATGGACGAATGTGGGCAATGTGGGCAATGTGCTGAAGTAATAGGGTAAAAGCTCATGTCCTTGCGAGCTTGCGAAGCCATTCGTTCTCTAAAATGGACGGAGCCTTCTATCTTGACAAGCCTAATCGGTGCATAGGCAAAAGTGCTTTGTGGGAAAAGACTGGGGCTACCTCCGCAGAGGACGGATTACTTCGGCTTTCAGCCTGGCAATGACACCTTTACCACAATGGCACCTCTGCATCTTCCTTCCTCCACATTAGCCCATTAACCCGATGATTTCAATTCCGCAGCCCTGCGCTCAGCCCTGGGCCACCATGTCGCCGACGGCGGCGGGTCGCCACTGTGCCGCTTGCGCCACCGAAGTGGTTGACTTTACCCGCCTCAGCGAAGCCGAGATTCTGGCCTTTCTGGCCCAGCGTAGCGGGCAGCGCGTGTGTGCCAATGCCTACGTGACGCAGTTGGCCCCGCCGCCCCCGGCAAGCCGCTGGCGGCGCTGGGCTGTGGCGGCCCTGGCTCTGCTGGGTTGGCAGTCGGTTTCGTCGTGCGCCACCCAGCCGCCTCAGCAGCCACCTACCACGGCCACCGCCTCCAGTGCCACCCCCACGGCCGACCCACAGCAATCCGTTGTGATTCGCGGGCGGGTGCTCGACGGGGTCAATGGGCCGGGCGTAGCCGGGGCCTTCCTCTTTATCAACGACACTCAATACGGCACTGTAACCGACGAAAACGGCCACTTCGAGCTGGTGCTGGCTTCTGGCTGGGCACCCGTACGGGCGGGCCAGCTCACGTTGTGGGTTCAGGGCAGTCCCTTCACCTTCAAGCCCAAAACAGTGCCGGTGACCACGCCCGCCGCCGGCCCGCCGATCGAGTTGCTGATTCAGATGGAATCCATCGAGGGCCGGGGACAGGTTATGGGCCGGGTGGTGCCGCCCAAGCGCCCCGAAACCCCACCCAAAGGCTAATTCGCTACCTGGCAGCCAGGATTAAGCTTGCAAGGGGTGGCCTTACCATCGTTGGTAACGGCCTCTTTCAGCCGCAGGGAAGCCTTACCGGCGGTGGTAAGGGCATTTTCAGACTGCCGCCGTGCCCCGCAGGAGCCGGAAGCCGAATTCCGAAAACTTCTGGGCCGGGTTGCGGCTTTGTACCCGAACTCTTTCTCCTCTCTCGCCACACCACACATGAAACTTCTCTACAGCTACCTGCGCAACTATTGGGGCCTGCTAGCCCTGGCGTTGCTGCTGGCAGCCATCAACCAGGTTTTTTCCCTGCTCGACCCCTATATTCTGCGACAGATTATCGACCGGTACGTGTCGCCGGCGCTGCGCAGCCCCCAGACGCCAACGTTCTGGGCCTTCGTACTCAGCGGCGCGGGCCTGCTGGTGCTCAAGGCCCTGGGCGTGGCCATGGTGTCGCGCATTGCCAAGAACTTCCAGGATTACTACACCAACGTTATTACCCAGCGCCTGGGGGCCCAGCTCTACTCCGACGGCTTGCGCCATTCCCTGGATTTACCCTACCAGGTGTTTGAGGACCAACGCTCGGGCGAAACCCTGGGCAAGCTCCAGAAAGTGCGCACCGACGTAGAACGCCTGATTCAGAGCTTCGTCAACGTGCTCTTTATTTCCCTGGTGGCCATTTTGTTCGTGACCTGGTACGCCATCAGCGTGTACTGGCCCATTGCGGTGGTATACTTTCTGACGATTCCGCTGCTGGGCACGCTGAGCTTCTTTCTAAGCCGGCGCATCAAGGTGATTCAGAAGACCATCGTGGCCGAAACCACGGCCCTGGCCGGCTCCACTACCGAGAGCCTGCGCAACATTGAGCTGATTAAGAGTCTGGGGCTGGCCCAACAGGAAACCACCCGCCTGAACACGACCACCGACAAGATCCTGAAGCTGGAGCTTAAAAAGGTACGCTACCTACGGTCCTTGTCCTTCGTGCAGGGTACGTTCGTGAACCTGATGCGCAACGTGATTCTGCTGATGCTCGTGTTTCTGGTGGTGCAGAAGCTGATTACACCGGGCGAGTTTTTCTCGTTCTTCATCTACTCCTTCGCCATCTTCGGGCCGCTACAGGAAATGGGCAGCATCATCAACATCTACCGCGAAACAGAGGCTTCCCTGGCCAACTACCAGCTCATCCTCGACACGCCCCGGGAAGTGAAACCCAGCCACCCCCAGGTTATCGACCAGATCCAGACCCTGACTTTCGACGACGTGCGCTTCAAGCACCTCTCGGCCGCCACCTCGGCTCTGGACGGTATTTCCTTTGAAACTAAGCTCGGCGAAACCATAGCCTTCGTGGGGCCCTCGGGCTCGGGCAAAACCACCCTGGTCAAGCTGCTGGTGGGCCTCTACCCCCCGGCCAGCGGCCAGATTCGCTACAACAACATTCCTGGCACCGAGCTGGACCTGGACCAGCTCCGGGAGCAAATCGGTTTTGTAACCCAGGACACCCAGCTCTTTGCCGGCACTATTCGCGAAAACCTGCTTTTCGTCGCGCCCCAGGCCACCGACGAAGAGTGCCTGCGCGCCCTGCACCAAGCCGCCGCCGACGGCCTGCTGGCCCGGGCCCCGCTCGGCCTCGACACGGTGATTGGGGAAGGCGGCGTGAAGGTGTCGGGTGGCGAAAAGCAGCGCCTCAGCATTGCCCGCGCCCTGCTGCGTCACCCCACCTTGCTGGTTTTCGACGAAGCCACTTCCTCCCTGGACTCCCTCACCGAGGAAGAAATCAGCACTACCGTGCGCGAATTGTCGGGCTCCCGCCAGCACATCACCATCCTGATTGCCCACCGCCTAAGCACCATTCTGCACGCCGACAAAATTTTCGTGCTGGAGCGCGGCCACATCGCCGAGCAGGGCCGCCACGAGGAGTTGCTGGCCCTCAAAGGCCTGTATTATGCCATGTGGCGGCAGCAAATCGGGGAACGGCCGGCTCCGGCCGCCGCGCCCAAGCAGTTGGCCAAAGCCTAGCGCCACTTCGGCAGAACGCGCTGCAAAAGAGTCAGGTCGGAGCCCTTCCGGCCTGACTCTTTGCTTTATCCCCAGCCGCAGGCAACCCGGTGGCCGTTCTTGGGCTCTTTAGAAAAAGTAACTCCTCCCAAAACAGGCTTTCCCCGGGGTCACGGATCGGTCTTTCGTAGATTTTAGGGAACGATGAGCACGAAAACAGCCGGGTTTACGTTTATAAAATAGCCCCGCAGCTCCCTGGAAACGGTTTATTTTCGGCAGGGTTCTTGACTTAGTAGTTTATCAGCCAAAAGGATTTTTCCATGACCCAATATCGCACGTTCCGCCGCTTCGCAGGTTTGATGCTTGCCGGGTGGCTTCTTATAACAAACGCCGCGCAGGCGCAGACCGGCACCCGCGACGTGCTCCGCGAAATTACCGACGTGGTGGGCCTCAAGCCTCGCTTCGAGTTGCAGGCCACTACCCAGGTACAAAACGCCGCCGCAGTAGTCTACAGTGGCAAACGCTTTCTGCTCTACAACCCGCAGTTCGTAGCCTCCGTGAACCGGGCTGGCCGCACCGACTGGGCCGGTATCAGCATCTTGGCCCACGAAATGGGTCACCACCTCAACGGCCACACCTTGCGCCCCGGCGGCTCCCAGCCGGCCGATGAGCTGGAAGCCGACGAGTTTTCGGGCTTTGTGCTCCGCAAGATGGGCGCCAGCCTAGCTGAAGCGCAAGCCGGTATGGCCGTCGTTTCGGACGAGGAGGCTTCACCCACCCACCCGGGCCGCTCTACCCGCCTTGCGGCTATTGGTAAGGGTTGGCAGCAGGCCAACACCCAGATTGCCGCCAGCAGCCGCGCCACGGCTCCTTCCGCCGCCCCGGTAGCTGTTGCGCCTACGCGCACGCCGGTGCGGGCCGTTTCTAACCCGGCCGTGCCCATGAACGTGGTGGGTCAAATCGTATTCCGTGACGCTCCCGAGCAACGTTATTACCTGACCAGCAAGCTCAACGTAGTTCGGATGCAGAACAACTCGACTGCCCAAGTGGTGGGCCGCGTGACTCGCTCCAACAGCTCGGACTTCCCCTTCATTCTGGTTGACGGCCAGGACCGCCGCCTCTATATCAGTGCCAACGGCGGAGTGTTCAACAACCAGGGTCAGCAGGTTGGCCTGCTTTCCGATCCGTCGTAACCTATCTTGGTTTTCGCCTAAAAGGCCTGCTCTACTCGGAGCAGGCCTTTTTCTTTTCCCGGACGGGCCTCGCGCATCCGCCGCCCGGTGCTAGCTTTGCTGGCTCCACTCCTTATTTCTACGCCGTATGCCTTCCTATCCCTTTCTGCTGGTTGATGCCTTCACCACGTCTGCCCTGGGCGGCAACCCCTGCGCCGTGGTCCTCGATGCCGACGACCTCTCGGCCGAAACCATGCAGCGCCTGGCCCGCGAGTTCAACCAGTCGGAAACGGCCTTCGTGCGCCGCTCAGCGGTAGCCGAGTTTGGGGTGCGCTATTTCACGCCCGCCGAAGAAATTCCCCTGGCCGGCCACCCCACCATTGCGACGGTTACCGCCCTAGTGCACGCCGGCCGCCTGCCCCTGACTCAGCCGCGGACCGAGTTGCAGCTGGAATTACTGGATGGGCCCATCAACATTGCCGTGGAGGCTACTCCCGGCAGCCCGGCCCAAGTGCTGATGACCCAGCGCAAACCGATATTCGGGCAGGTGCACGACCCGGCCGTCGTATTGCCGCTGTTTGGCCTCACCCCTGACGATTTATATCCAGGCTCTGTGGTACAAACCGTTAGCACGGGCACGCCCCAGCTTATGCTGCTACTGCGCGACCACGACGCGCTGCGCCGCTCCCATATTCCCGATGCGGCCGCCTTTGCCCGCTACCGCTTCAGCAGCGACTTTTTCAGCCCCCACCTCTTTTGCCTGGGTGGCGTCACGACCACCGGCAACACCTTTGCCCGCCACTTCGGCACCCCACCCGATATTGCCGAAGACCCAGTGACGGGTTCGGCGACCGGCGGTATGGCAGCATTTCTGTGGCACTACGGCTACCTCAAGAATGCCGAGTTTGTAGCCGAGCAGGGCCACTGGATGGGCCGGCCCGGCACGGTGCTGGTTACGGTGGCAGGACCGCGGGAAGATATTGCGTCGGTGACTATCGGCGGGCCGGGCGTGGTGGTCGTGGCCGGGCAGCTGGAGCTATAGGGCGGGCAAATAGCGAAGCTCCGGTGCAACTCCAGTAGGCGGTTGGATGTTATCCAAAGCCTCCGTTAGCCTGCGAGCCGACGGGGCTTTGGAGTTATTGTTCCGCCCATACTTTCCGCCCGTGCCCGAACTACCCGAAGTTGAAACCTACCGCCGCTTCCTCGACGAAGTTATTTTACACCAACCTATTACGGCCTTCGAAGTGCGCGACGCCCACGTGCTGGGCACCGACGAAGACACGCTGCGCCAGCGCCTAGTGGGCCAGCACGTGACGGGCACACGCCGCATCGGCAAAAACTGCTTTCTCGAGCTGAGCGACGGGTCGGCCCTAGCTCTGCACTTTGGCATGACCGGCGACGTGAATGCCTACCGCTACGACCACGACGCCCCGCGCTTTACCCGCGTGGCCCTGCACCTGGCCGACGGAATGCGCGTAGCCTTCATCGACCCGCGCAAATTTGGCCGCATCCGCCACGCCGAAAGCGTGGACCACTACCAGAAAGCCAAGAAGTTGGGCCCCGACGCTCTGGAAGTAACGGCCGCACATTTGCAGCAAAAGCTGGGCGCGAAAAAGATGATGATTAAGCCCTTGCTGCTCGACCAAAGCATCACGGCAGGGCTGGGCAACTGGATTGTGGACGAGGTGCTGTTTCAGGCCAAAATCCATCCCGAGCGCCGGGCCAACTCTCTCACAGGCAAGGATTTTACCGCTTTGCAAGCGGCTATCCAACTGGTGTTGAGCACTGCCATTGGGCACGAAGCTACCTACCGCCATTTCCCGGCGTCCTTTCTGATTCATGCCCGGGAATGGGACGACTCCGCCACGCCCGGCACCGAGCAGCACCGCTTCTGCCCGCGTCATCCAAAAGTGGAGATAGAAAAAAGCTACGTTGGCGGTCGGGCTACCTACATTTGCCCGCGCTGCCAGCCCGCTCCCAGCGCTATAGAATAGTGCTATTTAGTTTCTTAAAAAGCCTTCCTATCACCTAATAGGAGGGCTTTTTCTGTATTACAATACACTCAAGCACAAAATCTTATGTTTGATTTGTCGAGTTGAACTTTCCTGGCAAAATGTTTGAATAATTGTCTTTTTCCGCGAAAGTCCGAACGAAGTGTTTTACCTTTGGGTTAGGTCAGCAACTTGGAGGCAAGTGTGACGGAGAGTTTGTGTAGTTGGAAGAAGAAAATCAGTGCCTATGCCCCACGGCTACAACGCGTTATTGCGTGATGTTTCATTCACCTTATTGTCGTTTTCATGAAGAAACTGCCCATTTTCCTGAGCCTGGCGGCTGCTACCTTGTCGTTGGCAGCCTGTGAAAAAGAATTGGAAGAAGTAAGTGCGCCCGTTCAGGAAGCAGTAGCCGTGAAATCTCAATCGGCCACCGACCTGCTCTCGGCTGGCGGCTGGCGCCTCACGGACCTTACCTCGCGCACGATTACGCCGGGCTCCTCAGAGGTGCCGACGGTCAGCCTGCTGGGCCGCCTCAAGCCCTGGGTGCAGGATAATACCATTGAATACAAAGATGGCGGCGCCTACAGCGTAAACGAAGGGGCCCTGAAAGCCTCACCCGACGCCCCTGCCCTGACGACCGGTGCCTGGCAGCTCAACGCCAAAGGTGATTCGCTGACCGTACGCCAGGATAAGACCGTGCGTCGTTATGCCATTGCCGAGCTGACGGCCTCCACCCTACGGCTGAACTACTCGGAAGGCACGAACCCGGTAACGACCTATACCACGGTGTTTTCGCACTAAATCAAGCAGTTTTTCTGCTTACGTCGACAAAAGACCTTGCTGCGCTAGCAAGGTCTTTTTTTTTGCCTCCTAGGCACTGGGTGAACTAGCTGGCCCGCTTGTACGAGCAGCTCAACGGTAAGAACTGAACTGCTCAGACAATTTTGGGAAGATTAAAACCTCATTAATAATTTATAATAATTCTAAATAGCCTTGATAGTTTAGAATGCAAGCTCGTCCTTTGCGCTATTGATAATCATTCTAAATAGACATGGCGAACTTTTCCTCGCTGCGTAGCGGACTTGGGCTCAGTGTTTTACTGAGCACTTTCAGCATTCAGGCAATAGCTGCCGACTTTGGTACCCTCTCGGGCATAGTCCGGCGCTCCGACGGACAACCGGCGGCCTTTGTGACCGTGGCACTCCAGACTACCGACCTAGCTACCACGGCCGATGAACAAGGCCGCTACCGTTTGCCCCGCGTGCCCGCCGGTTCTTACACATTGGTGGTGCAGGGCGTGGGCTACACCCCACAGCAGCAAGCCGTCGTGGTAACTGCGGGCCAGGCCACGACCGTGGACGTGGAAGTGCAGGCCAATACGACCAGCTTGAGCGAAGTCACGGTAACGGGCCGCAGCTACACGGCTTACCAGCGCGACGCTACCAACATTGCTACCCGCTCCGAGACGCCCCTGCGCGACATTCCGCAGAGCGTGCAGGTACTGCCCGAGGCCGTGCTGCGCGACCAGCAAGTGCAGCTGCTCCAGGAAAGCATCCGCAACCTAGCCGGCATCACCCAGTTCGGAGGCTACAACGACTTCAACATGCGCGGCTTCCGGTCTACGACCGGCAACTTCGCCTTCAACGGGCAGCGCCTGGGCAGTTCGTCGTACACGCCCCAGCCCACCTATAATCTGGAAAGCGTAGAGGCCATTAAGGGGCCGGCCTCGGTGCTGTATGGCTTCGCGGCCCCGGGTGGCATCATCAACCAGACCACCAAGCTGCCCCAGGCCGAGGCCCGGCGCGAGGTGCGCCTGACTTACGGCAGCTACAACCAGCTACGCGGCGTGGCCGATGCTACTGGTCCGCTCACCGCTGACGGCCGCTGGCTGTACCGCGTAGTGGCCGGGGCTGAGCGCACCGACCACCAGATGCGGGACTGGAAAACCCGCAACTTCTTTTTGAACCCTTCCCTGACGTTCCGGCCTACGGACCGCACCAACCTGACCCTGACCACGTCGTATTTCCACCAGAACGAGGACGGCGGCACCTGGTACAACCGCGGCATTATGGCCGTGAACGGCGACCTGGGCGTGCTTCCGCGCGACTGGAGCCACCACGACTC